>NZ_SOGX01000012.1:0-88344 GCF_004403125.1 Cryobacterium sp. TMS1-13-1
CGGTCGGTGCGCGGCGCACGGTCACCATAGGACGGACGCTCGGTACGGGGAGCGCTGTTGCGGTCACCATAGGACGGACGCTCGGTACGAGCCGGGCGGTCGTTGTTGTAGGCCGGACGATCCGTGCGCGGCGCACGGTCACCATAGGACGGACGCTCGGTACGGGGAGCGCTGTTGCGGTCACCATAAGACGGACGGTCATTGTTGTAAGACGGGCGATCCGTGCGGGTACGGTCGTTGTTGTAGGTCGGGCGCTCGTTGCGCTCGGTGTTGGTGCGGCCGCCGTTTTCGGGGCGAACGGAACGCGAGCCGTANGTAGGTCGGGCGCTCGTTGCGCTCGGTGTTGGTGCGGCCGCCGTTTTCGGGGCGAACGGAACGCGAGCCGTAGGCCGGACGTTCGCTCGAGGGACGCTCGTTCGAGCGCGCGGCGCGCTCGTCTGCATTCCAGCGCTGCTTCTTGGGGGCACCCTCGTCAGCGCGGTATCCGCGGTGTCCGGGGCTCTTGCTGCCGGCGTTGTTGGAACCGCCGTGGCCCGATCCGCCCTTGGAGGCGTACTTGGGATCGAAGTTCTTACCGCCACGACCGACGGTAGAGTTGTGCGAATTGCCTTGAGGCATAAAGATATCTCTGGGTTGTGTTCAGTACATGGCAGAACAACATCGCACACGCGACGTAACTGAGAACCCGAGCAATCTGTGGTCGGGGCCGTTCACATACAGTGATTTTTCACCAGCGGATTACTGGGAAACCGGCCCAACTTGACTTACAAACCCATCCGCGCACAGCGCGGTGTCAAGAGCCGACCTATCGACGTTACCCTATGCCTCCTGAAAAGTCACGCAGATAGGTGCACTGGTCTCGCTCTATTCTGAGGACATGACCATTTCGATCAGTATCGAGCCGCCGCGGCAGGCCGACGTTGAGGCACTGTTGGCCGCCGGCACCGTCTTCGCGCACTCCCTCTACCCCGAGGAGAACAGCTTTCTGCTCAGCACCGACCAGCTCGAGCGCCCGGGCGTTGCCGTCTACGTGGCCAGGAACGAAGACGGCGCAGCCTGCGGCATGGCCGCCCTGGTTCCACTCGGCTCCGATCTGGCTGCCGAGCTGAAGCGACTGTTCGTTTACGACGAGGTTCGGGGGCGCGGCATAGCCGGCCGCCTGCTCGACCGCATCGAAGCGGATGCCGCTGGCCGCGGCATCCGCTCTCTCGCCTTGGAAACCGGCCCACTGCAACACGCGGCTATGGCGCTGTACCGCGGTCGCGGCTACGAACAGATCGACTTGTTCGGCCAGTACATCGGCGAAGAGTTCAGCGTCTGCTTCGCCAAGAGCCTGTAACTCAGGCAGCGCTTTCGAGCACCCAGGCGGGGAACGGGTCGGCCAGGGTGTTCCAGAACATGGGTCCGGCGAGAAATTCAGCGTCGGTAAGCAGGCAGGCATCGAGGTTGGCGCTGAGCAGACAGGCGTTGAGGTCACGTCCGAAGAAGGCGATCTCCTGGCCTAGCGGTGAATCCGGGTCATGGCTCTGCATGCCGGTCGGTTCGAAGGTGATCGTGGGGCCGGCACTGCTCCACGAGCCGACCGTCGACGGCCGAGTGGCGAGGCGAAACAGGCCACGGGAACGCAGGATCTCACCCGACTCCTCGGCGCGGTCACGAAAGAATTCGGCCAGGCGCAGCGGATGGAACGGGCGCACGTCACGGTAGACGACACAGATCAGCCCCTGCGGACTGCGTGAGAGCAGGGCGTCACCGTTGAGCTGGCGTACCCAGCCGGGACTGCGTTGCAGCCAGGCGAACATGTCCCGGCGTGGCACCGGCCAACCCTCGGCACTGCCGCGGCCGTGTTCGGCAAACACGACGTGACTGGCCGGGTTGAGCAGGCGCACGAAGTCCCGAATATCGGCAGCGTCGCGGGCGTGCACGAGGTCGGTCTTATTGATCACGACGATGCTGGCCCACTCGACCTGCTCGATCA
Source organism: Cryobacterium sp. TMS1-13-1 (assembly GCF_004403125.1). Taxonomy (NCBI): domain Bacteria; kingdom Bacillati; phylum Actinomycetota; class Actinomycetes; order Micrococcales; family Microbacteriaceae; genus Cryobacterium; species Cryobacterium sp. TMS1-13-1. The sequence continues at coordinate 1,979 of NZ_SOGX01000012.1, forward strand.
ATACGTCGCCGACGGTGCGGTCGGGATCGTCGTGGGTATCGGAGAAGTTGACGTCGTGTTCTTCCGGGACCGGCGCGAGGGCTTCGCTGCGCAGGTCGGCCCAGAATCGCTCGGCATCGAGCACGGTGATGAGGTCACCGAGCCGCACCGCATGCCCATTCGCCAGCCGCTCCGGCGAGTCGCCGGTTTCAACGAGGGAACTGGCAATTTCCAGCGGGCCCACCGCGGTTGGCGCTTCGACGAAGACATCAATGGCGCACGCCTCCCCCTGGCCGACCGGCACCGCGTCGGCAACCTCGGTGAGCACCGTGCGCAGGGCATCGGACACGGAGGTGGTCAGGGCGAATGGCTGCCGCCCGAGGGTCAGGGCCACCGAGGATTTACCGGCGCCGGCCAGGCCGCTCACCACATTCACCCGAAGATACGTTTCTGTCTGCATGCCTGTTAGTCTAATTGACATTCGTTCTCAATAAGAAATCTGAATCGGGGAAATATGAAGGTACGCAATTCGCTCAAGGCGCTCAAGGCGGTTCCGGGCTCGCAAATCGTGCGGCGACGCGGACGCACGTTCGTGATCAACAAGCTCAATCCGCGCGCCAAAGCACGCCAGGGCTAGCCGCGCGGCCCTCGCAGCGGTCGCGGCACGTGTTTGAGAAGTTGGCACTGGTTTGAACACGTGCCAACTTCCTGGAGGCGTGCCACGACGCTCAGCGCGGCTAGGCTCACCGCAGGGGGCCTCACCGCGGCCAGGCTCAGCGCGGCCGGCCACCGATCCGACGGGACAGCTCCGCGGCCGTCGCCGCCACGGTTTCGGCGAGCGCCGTCCAATCCCCGGGTGCGAACCGGTCCTGCGCGAAGGTCACCGCAATGGCGGCGGCGGGCCAGCCGGCGTGGTCGTGCACGGCGAGCGCGACGGAGGCGATGCCGGGCGTGATCTCGCCGTTTTCGGTGGCATAGGCATCCGTTTTGACGCGGTCGAGCACCGCTCGCAGCTCGAGCCTCGTGCGCGGGCCACGGCCGTCGCGCTGTTCGAGCGCCGCCTGGTTCGGATAGAGCGCACGCAACTGGGCGGCAGGCAGGGCCGCGAGCAGGGCGCGTCCGCTGGCGGTGAGGTGGGCGGGCAGCCGCACCCCCACGTCGGAAACGAGGGACGGGCGGTGCGCGGCGCGTTCCTCGACCAGGTAGATCACGTCACGCCCGTGCAACACCACGAGGTGCGCGCTCTCCCCCAGCCGGTCGACGAGCTGGGCGATCAGCGGGCGGCCGAGCCGGGAGAGCGGTTCCTGCCGACTGAACCCCGAACTCAGTTCGAAGGCGGCGATGCCGAGTCCGTAGCGGTGCTCCTCGGGCAGGTGCACGACGAATCCCTGCGCCACGAGCGCATCGAGCAGCTGGTAGACGGTCGAGCGCGGCAAGCCGAGGGCGGTCGCCAGCGCTGCCGCGGGGATCGGTCCGCGCTGCGCAGCGAGGTGGGTCAGCACGCGCAGCGTGCTTTCGGCGGCCGGAACCTTCGATGCGGTCGCCATGGCGTTCCTCTCACGTCCTCGCCGAACGGCTGCCACTTCGAGTCGAAGAAAATGCTGCCGCGTTCGTTCAGGGCGATTACCTCTGTCCGGTATCCCGGACACGAAGCAGCATAGCGCCCTATCGTCTAGGGCCCTGGGGGTGTCGAATCGAACCATGACCCTCACGACCACGCCTCAGACTTCCGCATCCGCGCACGACCAGAGCGGGGCATCCGTTATCGCAGCCACCGTTGTCGTCGGAACCGGCGCCCTTTCCTTCGCCGACGTGATCGCCGTCGCCCGCCACAATGCGCGCGTCACCCTCGACCCGGCGAGTCTGGAACAGGTCGGGGCGACCCGCACCATCATCGATGCCCTCGCGGCTGACACCGAACCGCACTACGGGATCTCGACCGGTTTCGGCGCCCTCGCGACGACGTTCATCACCTCCGACCGGCGCGCGCAGCTGCAGGCGAGCCTGGTGCGTTCGCACGCCGCCGGCAACGGCCCCGAAGTGGAACGCGAGGTCGTACGCGCCCTCATGCTGCTGCGGCTTTCGACGCTGATGACCGGGCGAACCGGCGTGCGCCCGGCCACCGCCGAGACCTACGCGGCCGTGCTCAACGCACAAATAACCCCGGTCGTGCACGAATACGGCTCGCTCGGCTGCTCCGGCGACCTCGCGCCGCTCGCCCACTGCGCGCTCGTCGTGATGGGCGAGGGGCAGGCGCGCGATGCCAGCGGCGCCCTGCTCGGCGGCGGTGACGCCCTCTCCACAGCCGGCATCAGGCCGGTCGTGCTCGCCGAAAAAGAGGGCCTCGCCCTGATCAACGGCACCGACGGTATGCTCGGCATGCTCGTGCTCGCCCTCGACGACCTGGCCCGCCTGCTCGTGACCGCCGACATCGCCGCGGCGATGAGTGTCGAGGCTCTGCTCGGAACGGATGCTGTCTTCGCGGCGGATCTGCAGCAACTGCGGCCCCAGCTCGGCCAGGCCGACAGCGCCGCCAACCTGCGCCGCCTGCTGCAGGGCTCCCCGCTCGTCGCGAGCCACGCCGGCCCCGAGGATCCCTCGGTGCAAGACGCCTACTCCTTGCGTTGCGCCCCGCAGGTGCACGGCGCCGCACGTGATACCGCCACCCACGCCGCTCTCGTGGCCGGCCGCGAGCTGGACAGCGCCATCGACAACCCGGTTGTCACGGTCGACGGCCGAGTTATGTCGAACGGCAACTTTCACGGCGCCCCGCTCGGCTACGTGCTCGATTTTCTCGCCATTGCCGCAGCGGATGTCGCGAGCATGAGTGAGCGACGCACCGACCGTCACCTCGATGGGAGCCGCAGCAAGGGCCTGCCGCGGTTCCTCGCGCACGAGGTGGGCGTGGACTCCGGGCTCATGATCGCCCAATACACAGCGGCCGGGATCGTGTCGGAGCTCAAGCGGCTGGCGGTGCCGGCATCCGTTGATTCGATTCCCTCGTCGGCGATGCAGGAGGACCACGTCTCGATGGGCTGGCATGCGGCCCGCAAGCTGCGCCGTTCGCTCGACGGGCTCGGCCGGGTGCTCGCGATCGAGATCATGACGGCGGCGCGCTCGCTCGATCTGCGGGCACCGCTTGAGCCGGGCGCCGCGACCGGCGCGGTACGCGACCTCGTGCGCACCGTGGCCGCCGGTCCCGGCCACGATCGCTTTCTCTCCCCCGAAATTGAGGGAGTCGTGGCGCTCGTCGCTTCGGGGGCAGTGCGCGCGGCCGCGGAATGCGAAGCGCCCGAGTTGGTCTAGGGCGAACCGCACCTTGTAGGCACCTTGGACTGCTCGTTTGACCTGTTGTGAGCGTGGGGCTGGCGTGCCATACTGTCGCCACGCCAGCCCGCCCGCCCGCATTAGTCCATACCCGAATGGATCAGGTTTGCCGATGTTGTTACCCCCAAGTCACGGTCCCGCTGCGCTGCTCCTGCGAGCACGGCAGCGGGCCGCGACACATCGGGGGCCAGGCGGCCCGCTGGCGATCATTGTCGTGACCGCGCTGCTCCTCTTCGGCGCTCCGATCGCGGCGAGCGCCGGTGAACTTCCAGCCGGTTCGACCGGCACGTCCACGCCGACCGTGAGCGCGAACCCGGAACCGAGCGCTGAACCAACCGCCGAACCAACCAGCAGCTCGACGCCCGCGCCGACGGCAGAACCGACCGCGGAACCGACCGCGGAGCCCACTCCCGAGCCCACGACCGAAGCGACCCCCAAACCGACGCCGGAACCTACGACTGAGCCAACCCCGGAGCCCACCCCGGAGCCCACCGCCGAACCGACCCCAGAACCGACCATCGAGCCGACCCCGGAACCCACGGTCGAACCAACCCCAGAACCGAACAACGAACCAGTTCCCGAGCCGACAGACGGACCGATCCCGCCCGTTGTCGATCTCCCCGTTCCACCCAAGGTAGCGCCGACTCCCAGCGACACTGGCATCGAGGCGCAGGCGGCAGCCCAGGCAGCGGCCGCAGCCGCTCGCGCGACAGCCGCAACCGCCCTCGCCGAGAGTCAGGCGGCCGCCGCGCTGGCAGCCGCGCGGCGCGCATCCGCTCAACAAGACTCGACACAAAGAGCCGCAGCGTTGGCCCTGGCGCTCACCCGGTCACAGTCAACGGAGGCGGTGCTGACCACCGCCCAGCGTACGCTCGAGTCGACGCAGGCGAGTCAGACGCTCGCGCGCGGTCGCTCCGCACTGGTGCACCGGCTCGCCGTGGAGGCCACGCAGCAAGCCGCCGACTCCAAACGAAGCTTTGCCGTGCTCGCGCGCAAACTGGCGCAGCAGCAATCCGGCGCTGTCGTGACCGAGGTCTTCCTCGGCGGTAATTCCCTCGGCAACGTGCTCGACCAGCTCAGCACACTCGACCAGCTGGATCATGTCACCGACAATATCGAGACGATTCAGGCCCGCGCCGAGGCCGACGAAGCCCGAGCGCAGCGGCTGAACGAGCAAGATGCCGAGACTCGTGCTGCCGCGAGCGGCCTGTCAGTCGACGCGAGCCGGGCAGCGCTCGACGCTGCCCAAAACGACTTCGAAGCTGCCGGCCTGGCTCTGGTAGACGCCGCAGCTCAGGCCGCGAGCGCCGCTGCCGGCCTGTCCGGACTGGACCTGCGTCCGATTACTCCAACCGACTACGGCCAGCTGAGCGATCAGGGCTGGGCAAATCCAGCTAGCGGCCCCACAACGGATGTCTACGGGCCCAGGCCGGTCCGCCCCCTCCCCGGAGTGGGCGCGTTCCACTACGGCACCGACATTGGAGCGGGTTGTCTGGCACCGGTCTTCGCGGCCACCTCCGGCATTGTGCGCGCCGCCGGAGCGGTCGGCAGCTACGGCAACTGGATCCTGATCGACCACGGCGAAGGAGTGCAGAGCGGCTACGCCCATTTGGCCGACGATGAGACCCTGGTCGATGTCGGCGATCGGGTCGGCGCCGGCCAACAGATCGGACGGGTCGGCAGCACCGGTCTGTCCACCGGCTGTCACACCCACATCGAGGTTCGGGTTGACGGCGTAAGGATCGACCCCCAGCCGTTCTTCCTCAACCGCGGAATCATCCTCGGCGGTTGAGCCCCGCAGGGACCTGTGGCCGACGTGGGCGCCGAGCGGCATTTAGACTGAGTTCTCGTGACTCGTCGTGTGATTCAACTGCTGATTGGCCTGTTCCTCTACGGAATCGGCATCGCGTTGATCGTTCGCGCCGCCATCGGCGTAGCCCCATGGGACGTTCTCGCCCAGGGCATCGACAACCACACGCACCTCGGCTTCGGACTGATCACGATTCTGCTGAGCGGTGTCGTACTCCTGCTCTGGATCCCCATCCGCCAGAAGCCCGGTGCCGGCACTCTGCTCAACGCGCTTCTCGTTGGCCCGTCAGCCGATGTTGGCCTGTGGCTCATTCCGGCCGACCTCGACCTCTGGGCCCGCATCCTCCTGTTCGCCGCGGGACTCCTGCTGATCGCCGTCGCCACCGGCCTCTACATCGGGGCACACTTCGGCCCCGGCCCGCGCGACGGCCTGATGACCGGGCTGCACCAGCGCACCGGCTGGAAGATCTGGATCGTGCGCACCGGCATCGAGGTGATGGTGCTCGGCATCGGCTGGGTGCTCGGCGGCAACGTAGGAATCGGCACCGTGCTGTTCGCCGTCTTGATCGGCCCCCTCTGCCAGCGCACGATCCCCTTCTTCGCAGTCCACCGCCCCGCGGCCGTCTCGCCGGTGCCTGGTCCTGATGCCGAGCGCGTTGCCGGGTAGCTACTGCGTGGTGCGTTAAGCCCTCGTGTCGGTGCCGAGAGGTAGCGTTCAACGCATCGCAACATGGCGAGAAATTGAAGCGGATGTTCTGCAGTTCGCAGCGCGGGTACGCTCACGATTCGACGCGGGCACCAACAAAACAATGGCCTCCCTGCGCCGGAATGGTGCCCCCCGGATCAGCGGCACCGAGCTCGTGATCAACAACGGGCGCATCACCCTGGGCATGATGCCCCATTCGCTCAAGCTGCACGATGTGCTGCGGGACTCGCGGGTGGCCATCCACTCGCCAACCCTTGAGCCGCCAGTCGGGCAGCCGTCGGACTGGGCCGGCGACGCGAAACTGGCCGGGGTGCTGGTGGTGACCGAGCCGGAACCGATCGATCCGCCGGATACATCCAGTTTCGAGCTGCACGTACACGAGGTCGTACTCACCTGCATCGACCCCGACAACACCCATCTGATCATCGAATCGTGGCACGAGGGCCGGGGGTGGGATCGAATCAGCCGACTGTAGGCCCGCAAAACTCGGTGATCGTGCCCTCAAGAATCTCGGCGAGCGCGCGCACCGACTGCGCGTCGACCCATTCCGTGTCGGCGTGCAGGCCTTCACCGTCGGCTCCGAAGACCACACACGGAATACCGGCTTCGAGAATAAGCCCGGCGTCGGTCCAGAACGGTTCGCCGCGCGTTTTCGCCGGGGGGCCGAGCACCCGCTCGGCATTGCCACTGAGCGCGCGCAGGATCGGCCAGTGCGGCTCGGCCTCAAAGGCCGCCCGCGCCACCAGCCGGGTCAGCTCAAACCGAAACTGCGGCTCCGTGCGCGCCAGCTCGGTGAACAGTGCCCACAGCTCGGACTCGACGCGCTCCGAGGACTCGCCGGGCAGCATCCGTCGTTCCAGGGTGAGCACGCAGCGGGCCGCGACCGTGGCGGCATCGTCACCACCGACAATCTTCGACACCCGCACGGCACCGTGGCCGAGTGTGGCATGCGCCGGGGCCGAGTTCAGCTGCTGCCGCAGCTCGTCGAGGGCACGCAGCGCGAGCCCGGCATGCCAGATGGCATCCACGCCGAGCTCCGGCTGCGATCCGTGCGCGGCCAGGCCGGTCAGGCAGAGCTCGAACCAGGCGAATCCGCGGTGCGCTGTGGTCAGTTCCAGGCTGCTCGGCTCGATCACGAGGGCGGCATCGGCGCTCAATGTGCGCAGCACCTCTTCCGTTCCGATGCTGCCGAATTCTTCGTCGGCGACCAGCGTCACGATCACATCCCCGGCCAGCCCGACAGCGGATGCCCGCGCTGCCGCCACGAGGATGGCCGCGAGCCCGCTCTTGGTGTCGACGGCCCCACGCCCGTACACCCGGCCGGCGCGAAGGTCGCCGCTGAACGGATCGCCCGCGTAGGTGGCGACGCCGACCGTGTCGAGGTGGGCGTTGAGCATGAGCGAGCGTCCGCCGCCGGTGCCGCGTTTGATGCCGACGACCGAGGGCCGCCCGGGAACCTGCTCGAGCAGGGTGACCTGAAAACCCTGCTTGAGCAGCCATTCACTGCACCAGATTGCGATCTGGGCTTCACCCGCCGCCCCGGGAACCAGGTCAGGATTGACCGAATCGATGCGCACGAGGTGCTGCAAGATCGCGACCGGGTCGCTGGGAAAACGCTTCATCCCTCGAATCTAGGCCCTCCCCGCGAGAGCGGGAAAATCGCTGCCTCCGGGGTGCCGAAGCAGCACTTTGTCCGCTCTCGTTAAATTGAGAGGTGCTCTGGGTAGGGTGCAGCATGGGTACTAGATCGCGGTGGGGGCTGCTTCCGGCGGCGCTGGTGAGCGCATCCGCTGTGCTGCTGTTTGCGCTGCGAATGCCGGTGGCCGGCTATGGCGTGCTGGCGGCGGCCCTGGCGCTCGCGTTCCTGATCAATCGGGCGCTGTTTCGCGATCTGCTGCTGATTGCCGTTGGGCTGGGGATCATCAGCACCATCTCGGTTGAGGCGAACATCAGCTACCCGAATATCGCCCTGATGGGCACGGTGCTCAGCCTGTCGGTGCTCGTGCCGTATCTGCTCTCGCGGTACTACTTCAAGGACCACGCGATCCGGTTTCCGATTCGCACCGGGCAACGCTGGACCCGGCTCGAACGCGCCTACCTGCCACTCGTAGTGCTGCTCGGGTACCTGATTCTACCGAGCTACTTCATCGGAAGCGGCGCGTACCAGAATTGGCCAGCGGTGACCGCTCCCGATGAGATTGCCCGACTGTTCGTGGGCGTGGGCTTCGTGGGGATCTGGGACGAACTGTTCTTCATCTGCGTCGCCTTCACCCTGCTGCGGAGGCACTTTGCCGATTGGCAGGCCAATATTTTGCAGGCCGTGATCTTCTCGTCGTTCCTCTGGGAGCTCGGCTACCAGGCCTGGGGGCCGCTGCTGACCGTGCCGTTCGCGCTGCTGCAGGGCTACACCTTTGCCCGCACTCGCTCGCTCACCTACGTGGTCTGCGTGCATCTGCTGTTCGACGTCGTGGTGTTCGCCGTGCTGGTACACGCCCACAATCGCCAGTGGCTGGATATTTTTCTGTACTGATTGCAACCTTCAGGAACGCGATATATCGCGTCTTGCACCACACGCGATATAACGCGAGTTCACTCTCCTGAAAGGACAACCCAGTGTCATTGGAAAAATGGCTGGTCACCCCCGGGCAGACCAAAATCATCGATGTCGAGCTGGTGCGTAAGCTGAAGGTCAGTCTGATCGGCGGCACGGTCGACATCATCGGCCACGACGAACCCGGCGCCCGCATTGAAGTGCACGGCGTCACCGGCAAAGACCTGAAGATCTCGATGGACGGCGACCGCCTCGAAATCGACCACCCCCACTTGCGCTGGGATAACTTTCTCGAGGTGTTCGCCTCGTTCCGCGGCACCGCCCGCGCCGAGGTGAGCGTACTGGTCCCGCGCGACGTCGCCCTGCGCTTCGGTGTCGTCTCGGCGGATGCCCTCGTGTCCGGACTGCGCAATGATGCCAAACTCAGCACCGTCTCCGGCGATGTCGTGATCGACGACGTCGAGGGTGACCTCGAACTCAACGCGGTTAACGGCGAAATCTCGGTACGCAACCACGTCGGAGCACTGGCCGTGCACACCGTATCGGGCGATATCACGGCGAGCGGCAGCATCCATCGATTCACGCTCGACGGGGTATCGAGCAACGTGTTTCTCGACCTGGCCGGCACACCAGACCAGATCGTGACGAACTCGGTCAGCGGCAACCTCACGGTGCGGCTCGAGCCGGGCGTTGCCGCGCGGTACCACCTCAACACCCTCTCCGGAACGCTGCAGCTCGACGACCAGACCGTGCGCACCGCCTTCGGCAAAGGCTACGAAGGCTCCACCGGCACCCTCGACGGCAGCTGGCTCGACCTGCGTGGCAATTCGGTGTCTGGCGATATCTCGGTCGTGCGGCGGGAGAGCGGCGGCAGCGCGCCGGGCGGTGCAGCGTCGAAGAGTGCAGCCTCCAGTCAAGCGGATGCCGCAGCGCCCGCCGCTGCCGACACTACCCAGGCAGACCCGGCATGAGCGCCATGTTCGCCCACGGGAGCCTGCGCCTCTACCTGCTGAGCCTGCTCGCCGAGCGGCCCCGACACGGCTACGAGCTGATTCAGGCGCTCAGCGACCGATTCGGCGGAACCTACAGCCCCAGCGCCGGCACGATCTACCCGCGCTTGGCCAAACTCGAGGAAAAGGGCCTGGTCACCAAGCAGGCCGACGGCCGCAAGACCGTCTACGAGATCACCGATGCCGGTCGCGCCGAGCTGCTCGCCCGCGCCGGAGAACTCGGCGCGATCGAAGACGAGGTGACCGACTCGGTGCGCCGCCTCGCCGACCAGGTGCGCAGTGGCGTCAACTCCGCCATGAAGTCCCTGCGCGCCGACCTGGCCTCCGCGGCCCGGCAGGCCCGCGACGCAGGGTCGCCGGCTTCGCGCGGCTACGACGGCACGCCCGAGTCCTGGGACAACCCCAACACGGAGCAACCGCGGCCGACGCCGCCGACCGATGCGCCGTTATCAGCCAACGACGCGACCCCCGCTCGTCAGGACTCCCGCCAAGCCCTGCACAAAGCCGACATGGTGCTCAACGAATTCCGGCAGCAGCTGCGCACGGACCTGCGTACGCAAGCCGCCCGCTCGGCCGTTCCGCCAGACACGGTGCCCGCGCTGCGCCGGCAGCTCGCCGACGTACGCGCGAGCATCCTCGCGACCCTGCACCCGTAGGCTCCGCTTTTCGAGACTTCCAGCGCGAGTCGGTGGTGGTCTCGGCGGGCTCGACCAGCGGATGGTTGCGGTCCGCAGACACGGTCGCGTTGAACTTTGCCCCCGGGCCACAAGTCCCGCGCACTGGCGCAGATCCCGCGCAGCACGGCCCAGCCCCATAGATGCCCACTCCCTCAGCTCCGGCAGATCCGCAATGTCTGAGTGGGCAGCGGATGACCCGTCGTCGCGGCCCACACGCATCCGCTTCAAATAGCGACCCGATTTGACACGAGCGGCCTTAGGTGTAATGTCGACCCTCGTGACACCCGAGGCGAATGCCCCCATACCGGAAAGCCGATCACCCAAGCGGTGGATCATCGGCGATCCACTCCCCACCGAGCATTTGGACGGCCAGCTGCTACCCAAGCACCTTGCTCTTCCTATTTTTGCCAGCGACCCATTGTCGAGCGTGGCCTACGCTCCGCAAGAACTTCTGATGATTCTGACCCTCGGCGGGCTCGCCTTTTTGAGCTTCGCGCCGTGGGTCGCTGCCGTCGTCGTCATGCTTCTCATCGTTGTCGTGGCGTCGTATCGCCAACTTATCAAGGCCTACCCATCTGGCGGCGGCGACTACGAGGTCGCCCACAAGAATCTGGGCGAAAAGGCTGGCCTGGTCGTCGCATCCGCTTTGCTCGTGGACTACGTGATGACCGTGGTCGTCTCGGTGGCCAGCGGCGTGGACAACATCATCTCCGCCATTCCAGCTCTAGCCCCGCTCCGCGTGGAGCTCGCGGTGATCTTCATCATTCTGCTCGCAGCGGTGAACCTCCGCGGCGTGCGCGAGTCGAGCAATGCCTTCGCCATTCCGACCTATTTGTTCATCGGCAGCGTCCTGCTCATGATCGTCGTCGGCCTCGGTCGGGCGCTGATGGGCGACGCCCCCGTCGCCGAATCAGCCGGCTACGACGTGCAGGGCGAGAACCTCGCGCAGGCCGCGTTCATTTTGCTGCTGCTGCGTTCCTTCGCGAGCGGATGCTCCGCCCTCACCGGTGTGGAAGCGATCGCCAACGGGGTCCCCGCCTTCAAACACCCCAAGGTTAAGAACGCGCAGCGCACCCTCACGCTGATGGGCGCCATCGCGATCGTGCTGTTCATCGGGCTGACCGCCCTGGCGCTGATCTCGCAGGTGCACTATGCGGAACACGCCTGCGACCTGATCGGCTGGGCCGAGTGCGCCACCGCGCCGCAGCGCAGCCTGATCGCACAGGTGGCGGCGGCAACCTTCGGCGACTTCTCCATCATGTTCTTCGTGCTGCAGGCAGCGACGGCTGCCGTGCTTCTTTTGGCCGCGAACACCGCGTTCAATGGCTTTCCGCTGCTCGCCTCGGTGCTCGCGCGCGACAAGTATGCCCCCAAGTCACTGAGCACCCGTGGCGACCGCCTGATCTACTCCAACGGAGTGGTGCTGCTCGCCCTCGCCGCGTGCGTAATCGTGGTCGTCTACCGGGCCAACCTCACCGTGCTCATCCAGCTCTACATCATCGGCGTTTTCGTGTCGTTCACGCTCGGGCAGACCGGCATGGTTCGGCACTGGCTGAAACTACTGAAAAAGAACCCGCCCAACCGCGGCTCAATCATCATGAGCCTGTCCATCAACGGATTCGGCGCCCTGCTAACCGGTGTCGTGCTGATCGTCGTGACCGTCACCAAGTTCACTCACGGCGCCTGGCTCGTGTTCGTGATGATGCCGGTGCTGTTCTTTCTCATGATGGGCGTCAACCGGTACTATCGCGACGTCGCCAAGGAGATCGAGGTAGACCCGATCACGACGTTCGGCGCAAAGGGTGATCATGCCATTGTGCTCGTCGGCAAGATGCAAAAGCCCGTGCTCAAGGCCCTCGATTACGCCATCGCCGCCCGCCACGTGAGCATCGAGGCGGTGCACGTCTCGATCGACAACGCCGAGACCAAGGAACTGAAACGCGCCTGGGTGAAGCAGAACATTCAGGTGCCGCTGCGCATCGTCGCCTCGCCCTACCGGGACATCAGCTGGCCACTGATTAGCTACATCAAGGATCGTCGCGAGGATCACGGCGCCGAGGTCATTACCGTCTACACGCCGATCTACATCGTCGGCCACTGGTGGGAGAACCTGCTGCACAACCACAAGGCCCGCCGACTACGCCAAAAACTCATGATGGTGCACGGAGTGACGATCGCGCTCGTGCCGTGGCTGCTCGACTCGTCCGAGCTTATCTACGGTCGACGGTCGCGCCCCATCCCCGGACAGGACCGTCGCGGCGAGCCCGTGCGCTCACGCCCCGTGTCGCGGCGCCCCCTCGCGCCCCCGACCGGAGCCCCCGACACGGCGACGAAGTCGAGCCCGGTCCTTGTGCCGTCGCAGTCTCGGCCGACGGCATCGCGTCGCCGCAAGCGCAAGTAGCGTCGGGCCGGCGCCCGGGACCAGCCAGCGGCATCCGCTCGCCATGATTTGCGCGACCAGGCCGGGCCGGAGAACCGGCCCACTATCCATTCTTACGGTCTGACCGGCCCGTTTGATCTCTGAGCAGCGTCAGTGGGCGGCAAGGCCCGTCATGCTAAACTAAACTCTAGTTTTTACACATTCCGTTCGGCAAATCCCGAGTGTCTCGCGACTCGCTCGGCCTGGCATCGTAAGGGGGTCACGCATGGGGCGCGGCCGTCAAAAAGCAAAGCACACCAAGGTAGCTCGGGAGCTGAAGTACTTCAGCCCGGATACCAACTACAACGCGCTCGAACGCGAGTTGACCGGGCATCCGTCCGATCCTCGGCTCGACGAAGACCTCGCCAAGTGGCCGGAGTATGAAGCGGACAAGGCCAAGAAGGCCGCCGGTGGCGACACCGTTGATTCCGCTGACGACGACGACGATCCGGATGACGACGACCGTTACGTCGACCACTACGCCACCGAAGACGAGCAGAAGCGCGCCTAACGCCGCCAGCGGCCTCGGTCGCGATGCCGGGTGTCGCGCGCTGCTTGGGGTGCACGCGGGTCGTGCTGCCTATTTGTGGCCCGCGCGCTCGGCACGCCACGCGCGCGATCACCACGAGGCAGCCCGTGCTGCAACCGGCCACTCCGCTCTTGGCGCGCACGGACGCGCGTGCAGCGACCGGCCGCGCTGCTGCCGCCCCGCGAGCCCCCCGGGGGCCCCGGGCAACAAGCGACCGGGTGAGTGCCCCTGAGGAGGGAACCCTAGTTCGCGTAGGCGCCGACGAGACGCACGGCGCCGCCGTTGACGCCCTTGGCACCCTGTTCGAACCCGGCCAGGTCGTGCGCGGCGCGTGAAACGCGGCCAGTGACCCAGGCGGGAATTCCGCTGAGTGCCAGCCGCGCGATGACTGATGAAGCGGAAGCCGCATCCACGACCGCAAACATGCCGACTCCCAGGTTCCAGGTTCCTTCCGCGCTTTCGAGCGTTGACCCGGCCATGTCACCGAGCACCCGGAACACGGGGGCGGGCGACCAGGTGGACCGGTCAACCTCGACCCAGGAGCCAACGGGCAGCACACGAGCGAGGTTGGCGGCGATACCGCCGCCGGTGACGTGGCTGAGTGAGTGGATGGCGCCGGCCAGCTCTGGGTCGCCGAGCACGTCGAGCAGTGGGCCGGTGTACAGTCGGGTCGGCTCCAGCAGAACCTCACCGACGACGCCGCCGAGCTCCGCCGAAGTGTCGGTGTAACCGATGCCGCGCTGAGCCAGAATGTGGCGCACGAGCGAGTAGCCGTTGGAGTGCAGGCCGCTCGAGGCCATGGCGATGACGACGTCACCGGAGAGAACCTTGTCGGCGCCGAGCACCTGGTCGGCTTCGACGACGCCGGTGGCCGCGCCGGCCACGTCATAGTCGTCGGGGCCGAGCAGGCCGGGGTGTTCGGCGGTTTCGCCGCCGACGAGGGCCGTTCCGGTCTCGGAGCAGGCGCGGGCGATTCCGGCGACGATCGAGGCGATGCGCTCGGGCACGACCTTGCCGCAGGCAATGTAGTCGGTCATGAACAGCGGCCGAGCTCCGACGACGATGATATCGTCGACGACCATGCCGACGAGGTCCTGGCCGATGGTGTCGTGTTTGTCGATGGCCTGCGCGATGGCGACCTTGGTGCCGACGCCATCCGTTGAGGTGGCCAGCAGCGGCTGCCGAAACTTGGTGAGGAAAGACACGTCGAACAGTCCGGCGAAGCCGCCGACCCCGCCCCAGACCTCGGGGCCGTGGGTCTTCGAGACGGCGGACTTCATGAGCTCGACCGCGAGGTCACCGGCTCGGGTATCGACTCCGGCCGCTGCATAAGACGCGTTGGAGATACTGGACGAGTTGTTGCTCATTCTGGTCTTCCCGGGTCACCGAACGGTACCTGGCCCAGGCGGGCGAGGGCTTCTTCTTGTCGTGCGGCGGGTGCCAGCACGGCTTCCAGATCGGAATCGGGACCCGGGTCGCATCCGTTTGATGCGGCCGGCCGCTCGAGCAGGTTCTTGCCGAGGTGTTGCGATTCGGGCAGCGCGATCGGGTATACGCCGGTGAAGCAGGCGGTGCAGAGACGCTCCCGCGGCTGCTCGGTGGCTTCGATCATGCCGTCTTCGGAGAGGTAGCCGAGCGAGTCGGCGCCGATCGACTGGCGCACCTCGTCGACCTCGAGGCCGGTCGCGATGAGCTCGGCACGACTGGCAAAGTCGATGCCGTAGAAGCACGGCCAGGTGATCGGCGGGCTTGAGATGCGCACGTGCACCTCGGCGGCGCCGGCTTCCCGCAGCATGCTCACGAGCGCGCGCTGGGTGTTGCCGCGCACGATTGAGTCGTCGACCACGATGAGGCGCTTGCCCTTGATCACGTTCTTGAGCGGGTTCAATTTCAAACGGATGCCGCGCTGCCGGATGGTTTGCGACGGCGCGATGAAGGTGCGCCCGACGTAGGAATTCTTCACGAGACCCTGACCGAACGGAATGCCGGACGCCTGCGCGTAGCCGATGGCCGCCGGAGTGCCGGATTCTGGCGTGGGGATCACGAGATCGGCCTCGACCGGGTACTCCGCCGCGAGCTTGCGACCCATTTCGACCCGTGCCTCGTGCACGCCACGACCAGCGATCGTGGTGTCGGGGCGGGCGAGGTAGACGTACTCGAAGACGCAGCCCTTGGGGTCGGCCTTGGCGAACCGCTGGGTGCGGAGCCCGTTCTCGTCGATCGTGATGAGCTCGCCGGGCTCGACCTCGCGCACGAAGCTCGCGCCGACAATGTCGAGGGCTGCGGTTTCGGAGGCGACGACCCAGCCTCGTTCGAGGCGGCCGAGCACGAGCGGGCGAACGCCCTGTGGATCGCGAGCGGCGTAGAGGGTGGTTTCGTCCATGAACACGAGGCAGTACGCCCCACGCAGCCGCGGCAGCACCTCGAGCGCCGTGGCCTCGAGGGTGTGGTCGAGGTCGCCGGTGAGCAGGGCAGTGATCACTGCGGTGTCGGTGGTGTTGCCCCTGGCCAGCTCACCGTCGACCTTGGGGTAGCGTTCACGCACGAGTTCGAGCAGCTCAGCCGTGTTGGTGAGGTTACCGTTGTGGCCGAGGGCCACCGTTCCGCTCGAGGTGCGGCCGAGGGTTGGCTGGGCGTTCTGCCAGCTCGAGGACCCGGTCGTGGAATAGCGGGTGTGCCCGACGGCGATGTGCCCGAGCAGGGTGCTCAGCGAGGCTTCGTTGAAGACCTGCGAGACCAATCCCATGTCTTTGTAGATGAGGATCTTACTGCCGTCACTCGTGGCAATTCCGGCCGATTCCTGGCCGCGGTGCTGCAGGGCGTAGAGGCCGAAGTAGCTGAGTTTGGCCACCTCTTCGCCGGGAGCCCAGACCCCGAAGACCCCACAAGCGTCTTGTGGGCCCTTCTCGTTAGGAAGAAGATCGTGATTTAACAGTCCGTCGCCACCGGGCAAGCCGCAGCCTCTTTACTTCTCGTTGAACGTGGGGAATTCGTCATCGGGGGTGCCGGAGCCAGGCTCAGCGGCACGCAATTCGCTTGTGGTGCTGACACCGTTCGTGCCCAGTCTATCCGCGACGACCGACATCTTGGAGCGGCCGATGATTCGGTCGATCACGAGGGCCACCACCGCGCCGAGCGCAGTGCCGATGGCGACCCCGCCGAGCAGCAGAAAGCCGAAGATTTGCATCCGTTCGTACTCCTCGGTCTCCGGGAAGGAGACGGTGAGAATGAGCGCGAGCAGCACCCCGACGATGGCGCCGAGCAACATGAAATTGCGGTACCGCGGGGCCCGGTGCAGGGTCACGGTCGCCTCGGCGCGCACGATCTCGTTCTCGGCCGACGGGTTCTGGGGCTGCTCAGAAGGACTCACGCCCCTATTGTCCCATGAGCGGATGCGAGACTGACTTTATGAACTCGATTGCGGTACTCGGAAGCGCCAACATGGACCTCGTCGTGCGGCAGTCGCGCCTGCCCCGACCAGGCGAGACGATTTTCGGGGCTGGCTTCAGCACCGTTCCCGGTGGGAAAGGGCTCAACCAGGCGGTCGCCGCGGCCCGGTTGGGCGGGGCCGTGAACTTTCTGGGAGCTGTGGGAGCGGATACCTACGGGAGCGAGCTGCGCGCGCTGATGCTGGCCGAGGGCATCCGTTCTGCTGGGCTCGCGATAGCGGATGCCCCCACCGGCACCGCCCACATCTCCGTCGTGGACAGTGGCGAGAACTCGATCGTGGTGGTGTCGGGCGCGAACGCCGCGGTCACGACGCTGAGCGAGGCGCAGCGGGCGGCGATCGCGGAGTCGGCGTTTCTGGTGATGCAGTGCGAGCTACCGATCTCCGTACTGGTCGAGGGGATCGCCGCGGCCTACGCCGCCGGAGTGTTCACCGTGCTGACCCCGGCGCCGGTCATGCCGCTGCCCGAGGGGTTTCTCGCCTCGGTCGACCTCGTGGTTCCGAACCAGATTGAGGCCGCCGAACTCACCGGGGAAAGCGACCCGGTGCGAGCCGCCGAGGTACTCAGCGCTGACCAGACCTGGGCGATCGTGACGCTGGGTTCGGAAGGTTCGGTCGTCGCCTATGACGGCGAGGTCCTCGGACTCGCACCGGCCCGGCCTGTGACGGCCGTCGATACGACCGCGGCCGGCGACACCTTCGTCGGGGCGCTCGTGGCGCGCCTGGCGGCGGGATACGTCCGTGGCACGGCCGTGACGCCGGATGAGATGATCGAGGCCGTGCGTTTCGCGACCGTCGCGTCGTCGATCGCGGTGACCAGAGCGGGGGCGACCTCGTCGATGCCTACCCGCGACGAAGTAGAGGCAATCCTCGTGTAGCACGTTCGCGAAAGCGCACAAACGCCCGTTTGGCAACGAGACCTGAACCTCGCCACGGGGCCGAAGATGGCATCTCGCGCCATCAAGGCACGCCGCTAGTGCAGGGGCAGCACGGGCACGTGGCCGGTCAGGTCGGCGCGGGCCCCGGAGGCGTGGATGGCCCCCGACGCGACACCCTCGGCGAAGGCGAGGGTGCCGGTGGCGAGGCCAAGCCAGGTGGCGACATCCATTTCGACCACATTGGGCGGCGTGCCACGGGTGTGCCGGGGGCCTTCGATGCACTGCGTGGCGCCAAATGGCGGCACGCGCACCTCGAGGGTGTTTCCTTCGGCCTGTTCGGCCAGCAGTTGCAGGGTGTAGCGCACCGCTTGGGCGCGGATATCCCGGCTCGCGGCGCAGCCGCCCTCGAGCGCTGCCCGCACGGCCGCCCGGCCGGCTCCGTCGTCGATGCGCGCTCGTGCCATGGCTCCAGTCTGCCGGATCAGGCGGCGGGCGTGTACTCCACCACGGCGAGAACGATGTTCGGGCGAACCTGGCGGAGATCCAATTGGTGCTCTGGGTGAGCGCGATGATGCGCGCGTCCGCGTATGGAATCAGCGCGCGGTGCAATGCCTCGACGGCGGCTTCCAACCGGTAGCCGGTGACGGTGACGAGAGTCCGGGATCAGGGGCATGCCCATATCCCATTGCCGTGGCGGGCCCGAGGCATCGGGTAGCCTGAAACCGTGAAAATTCTGGTCCTTGGTTCCGGTGCCCGCGAGCACGCCATCATCACCGCGCTGCTCCGTGAGGAGCCGCGGCCCAGCGTCGAGTGCGCCCCCGGCAACGCCGGAATCGCGGCCCAGGTGCCGGTTGTGGCTCTCGATCCGAACGACCCGGTCACCGTGACCGACTATGCGGTGCTGCACAGCATCGAGCTCGTCGTGATCGGTCCGGAGGCTCCGCTCGTGGCCGGTGTCGCCGACGCCCTGCGCGCCCGCGGCATCGCCGTGTTTGGGCCGGACAAAGCCGCCGCAGCCCTCGAAGGCAGCAAAACCTTCGCCAAACGCATCATGGATGCGGCCGGCGTTCCCACCGGCCGTGCCGTGCGTGCCGGCACCCTGGCCGAGGCCGAAACCGCCCTCGACGAGTTCGGCGCCCCCTACGTGGTCAAGGCTGATGGCCTCGCCGCGGGCAAGGGCGTGCTGGTCACCCCTGACCGCGACGCCGCGATCAGTCACGCGACCTTCTGGCTCGAACACGGCAGCGTTTTGATCGAAGAATTTCTCGAGGGCCAGGAGATTTCGCTCTTTCTGCTCAGCGACGGCGAGAACGTGCTGCCGCTCTCCCCCGCTCAGGACTACAAGCGCGCCCTGGACAACGACGCCGGCCCCAACACCGGCGGCATGGGCGCGTACTCCCCGCTGCCCTGGCTCGACGCCCAGTTCGGCAGCGAGAACGCGTTCGTCGACGAGATCATCGAAACCGTCGCGCTGCCGACCGTGCGCCAGCTCTCGGCCGAGGGCACCCCGTTCGTCGGCCTGCTCTACTGCGGCCTTATTTTGACGGATGCCGGCATTCGCGTCATCGAATTCAACGCGCGTTTCGGGGATCCAGAGACTCAGGTCGTGCTGCCGCGCCTGGTCACGCCGCTCTCCGGGCTGCTGTTCGCCGCGGCGACCGGCCTGCTCGGCGGGCTGCCCCGGCCGGTTTTTTCGGCCGACGTGGCCGTCACCGTCGTTCTCGCGAGCGAAAATTACCCCCAAGAGCCGCTCGTCGAACGCGAAATCACCGGGCTCGACGCCGCCCTGGCCGTGGACAGCGTCACGATCGCGCACGCCGCGACCCGGCTCGACGGAGGCACCCTGGTATCAACCGGTGGACGGGTGCTCAGCGTTGTCGCCGTCGGGGCCTCCTTCGCCGAGGCTCGGGCCCGCGCCTACGAGGCTCTCGGGCACGTGTCCCTGGCCGGCGCGCACTTTCGCACGGATATCGCTGCCCGGGTCGCCTGAGTCCCCGCGCCGGTGCCGTCCCCACTCGCGCCGTGCATAACTCCTGCAATTTGCTGACGGGCGCCAGAACTTCCCCGTCCTAGCGGGGACGCCGCCCGCCGAGCAGATTTTCAGCAGGAGTTGTGTGCAGTGGAGATGCGGGACAATGAACGAGTGAGCCAATCTGAGCACGAGTCCCCCGCATCCGCTGCCGCCGTCCTTGACGGGTGGGCGCTCGTCTACTCGGGCAAGGTGCGCGACCTCTACGTTGAATCAAGCGGTATCGAGACAGCGGATGCCGCCCCCTCCCTCGAGACTGCCTCACGTGTGCTCGTGGTCGCCAGCGACCGGGTGAGCGCCTTCGACCACGTGCTCGAGCCCAAAATCCCGGGCAAGGGCGAACTGCTGACCACCCTGAGCCTGTGGTGGTTCGACCGGTTGCGCGACGTTCCCAACCACCTCGTTGCCGACCATGAACTAGTCGACAACTCGGTGCGCGAGCTGATTCCCGCCGCCGTGGCCGGCCGAGCCATGCTCTGCCGCACCCTCGACATGTACCCGATCGAGTGCGTCGTGCGCGGCTACCTCACCGGCAGCGGCTGGAAGGAATACCTCGAGTCTCAGTCGGTGTGTGGCATTGCGCTTCCGTCCGGCCTGCAGAACGGTGACCGACTGCCCGAACCCATCTACACACCGGCGTGGAAAGCGCCGATGGGTCAGCACGACGAGAACATCTCGTTCGAGCGCACGGTCGAGCTCGTCGGCGCGCAGGTCGCCGCCGAGCTGCGTGACCTGTCGCTCGCCCTGTTCGCTACCGCTAGCGCGATCGCGGAACAGGCCGGCGTCATTCTCGCCGACACCAAGTTCGAGTTCGGCACCGACCGGCAGACCGGGGTGACCGTGCTCGCCGACGAGGTGTTCACGAGCGACTCCAGTCGGTACTGGGATGCCGAAGCCTGGAATACGGGCACCACGCCGGAGACCCGGATGGCGAGCTTCGACAAGCAGATCGTGCGCAACTGGCTCGCCGCGCACTGGGACGGCGCCGGCACCCCGCCGGTACTGCCGAACGAGATCGTCGAGCAGACCGCGGCCCGCTACCGCGAGTTGCTCGAGCGCCTGTCGCGGGCCTGACCCGTCGCGGAGCTGAGGCGTCTGTCGGCGCACGACGCCCTGCGCGCCGCAACCGGCGCAGCAGCAGTCGAGCCGGCCCTTAGTCGGGGGGAGCATAACTGCGCGGATCGCGGAATAGCCCGGGCGACGCCTCAGTTGTGCTTGCTGTGACCCTAACTGCGAAAGATCTGCTGGCCGCCGACACCGGAATGGGCGCCGTGACCCTGCGCGTGGGCAGCCTCGACGCCATGATCGCGTACTACCGCGACATCGTGACCCTCGACCTCATCAGCCAGGACGGCCCCGTCGCCGTGCTCGGCCGTGCTCCTCTTCCGCTCGTCATTTTGCAGCACGCCCCCGAGCTCAGGGCCGCCGAACCGCGCTCGGCCGGGCTGTACCACACGGCCATTCTGTTCGACACGCAGGCCGACCTCGCCGCTGCGGTGTACTCGATCGGCACGAAATCCCCCGAAACGTTCACCGGCAGCGCGGATCACCTGGTCAGCCAGGCCTTCTACTTCACCGACCCGGAGGGCAACGGCATCGAGTTGTACTGGGACCGCGATCGCACACTGTGGAGCTGGACCCACGGCCAGGTCGAAATGGCCTCGCTCTACCTCGATCCCAACGCATTCATTTCGGAGCATATGTCGGAGCGGCCGAGCACCGGACACGCGATCGTCGGCCACGTGCACCTCTCCGTCGGCGACGTCGCCAGTGCCCGCGAGTTCTACGTGAACCGACTCGGCTTCGAGGCGACCGCGAACTTCGGCCCCTCCGCCCTGTTCGTCGCGGCCGGCGGCTACCACCACCACATGGCCATGAACACCTGGGAGAGCTCGGGCAGCGGCAAGCGCCGCCTGGCCCTCGGTCTGGGCGAAGTCAGCATCATCGTGCCCAGCACTGACGACCTGGGTGCCCTCCACGAGCGCCTGGACCACTACAACGTCGACACCCGTCACGACGGGCAGACCCTCCGCTTCGACGACCCCTGGGCCAACCGCATCCGCGTGCGCGCGGCGGATGTCGCTGAAACTCCAGGCGCCCCCGCATCCGCCACGAACCCCGTCGCCATGCCGTAACTTCCCGGAGAGCAACGAACGACGCTTCCGGTGACGTTCAGCGGGCGGCGCGGGCCGCCCGCCGGGTGAGGCCGTGCACGGTCGCCTGGTAGTCCTTCACGTTGAGTGGGCGACCGGGCAGCCGGGGACGGGGCGCATCCGCCGCACGCAGGCCGTCGAGCACGATCGACAGCTGACGCCGCCACTGACCGGCGTAACCGGCTCCGAGGCTGCCAAGTGAGCCGACCATCGTGACGAGAACGGCGAGATCGACGGCGTCGACGTCGCGGCGCAGGGTGCCGTCCTTCTTCGCCCGGGCTACCAGGCTCGCGATGAAGCCGTCGAACTCGGCAGCCGGCCGTGCCGACGGGTCGAGCTGGGCCATGCGCCGCAGAATCGGCGGCAGCGACGGGTCAGCGACCAGCCATTCGGCGACCCGTTCGGTGTAGACGACGAGCGCGTCCCACGGTGTGGGCGCGGCCTCGATCTCACCGCGCACCGCGTGCAGCTCAGCCAAGGCCAGTTCGTAGAGGGTGCGCACCAGATCGTCTCTGGTCGCAAAGTTGCGGTACAGGGTAGCCACGCCGACCTCGGCCTGGCGGGCGATCTCTTCGAGCGATGCGTCGACGCCGTGCTGCGCGATCAGAGCGCGCGCGCTGACGATGAGACGGTCGCGGTTCAGCCGGGCGTCGCGGCGACGCGGCGGCGTGCTTCGCTCGGCAGCCGAGGCAGCCGGTACGCCATCCTGGGGCTTTCGGGTCGGCGAGGTCATGCGGTCCAGTCTAGAACTTCGCCCTGTGCGCTTCGCCCCCGGTGTTGCACCCGCCGCCGCAACGTGGGCACAATTTGAACAAGCCGAACGGAACCCATGACCCTCAAAAACAACACCCGCGAGTTCGACCCCGAGATCGTCACCGATTTTCGAGAGAAGATGAGCTATGGGACCTACCTTGACCTTCCCATGCTGCTCGCTGCGCAGAATCCGGTCAGCGTTCCGGAACACCACGATGAGCTGTTGTTCATTATTCAGCACCAGACCACCGAACTGTGGCTCAAGCTCATGCTGCATGAGCTTCGCGCAGCCATCGAAGCGCTGCGCCAGGATCAACTCGCGCCGGCCCTCAAAGGCATTGCCCGGGTCAAACACATCCAGCGCACGCTGACCGAGCAGTGGTCGGTGCTCGCCACCCTCACCCCGACTGAATACGCGCAGTTTCGGCACTTTCTCGGTAATTCGAGCGGGTTTCAGTCGTACCAGTACCGTGCGGTCGAATTCGCCCTGGGCAACAAGAACCGCCGCATGCTGACGGTCTTTGAAGCGGATGCCCCGGCTCACGCCCTGCTGACCGACATGCTCGAGGCACCGAGCCTGTACGACGAATTTCTCCGTTACCTGCACCGCGCGGGCTTCGACATTCCGGCCGCCATCCGGGGCCGCGACGTCACCGAGGCCTGGACGTTTCACCCCGAACTCGTGCATACCTTTCGCGGAATATACGAGAACTCGTCCGAGAATTGGGCCGCCTACGAGGCCTGCGAAGAACTGGTCGATCTTGAAGACAACTTTCAACTGTGGCGCTTTCGCCACTTGAAGACCGTGCAGCGCATCATCGGTATGAAGCACGGCACCGGCGGTTCGAGCGGCGCGGCCTTTCTGCAAAAGGCCCTCGAGCTCACGTTCTTTCCGGAGCTGTTCGCGGTGCGCACGGAGATCGGCGCGTGACCGGCCAGTCCTTTCATGGGCACTTTCTGCACGGGCGGGGCGCGGTCTATCGGGGCTTTCTCGACGCCCACGTGCACCTGGCCCTGATTGATCCGGGCCAGCTGGTCGACGGCGGCATCGCCCGAGTGATTGACCTCGGCGGCTGGCTACCGGACGGCAAACGCGAAGACATGCCCGAAGTGGCATATGCCTACCAATTCCTCACGGCGCCGGCCGGCTACCCGAGCCAGTCCGGTTGGGCCGAACCCGGTTGGTGCCGGGAGATTGCAACAGCCGCGGATGCTGCGGCGGCGGTCGATTTACAGGCCGCGGCGGGGGCATCCGTTTTGAAGGTCACGCTGAATGCCGTGGCCGGTCCGGTGTTGAATGCCGAGGCACTGACCGCGGCGGTCGGTCGGGCCCACGCATGCGGGCTGCCGGTCGTGGCACACGCCGAGGGCGCCGGGCAGGCCGGTCGGGCCTTCGCCGCGGGAGTCGATGCGTTCGCGCACACGCCGTTTTCGGAGCGCCTCGGCGACGATCTGGTGACGGCGATGGCGGCCAGCATGACCTGGATCAGCACCCTGGACATTCACGGCTGGGGCTCAGCCACCGACGAATTCGACGTTGCCAGTGACAATCTGAGTCGATTTCATGCCGCAGGCGGGCGAGTGCTGTACGGCACCGACCTCGGCAACGGGCCGCTCCCGCTCGGCATCAACCGTCGCGAGATCAGCGCCCTGCTCGGCGCCGGGCTGACCCCCGACGACGTGTTGGACGCCCTGTGCCCGCGCGCACCGCTCGGTCTGGCCCGCGCTGACACGCGGGTGACCTTCATTCCCGGCGAGCGACCACGCGATCCAGACGAATTTACCGAGTGGCTCGGCAGCGCCCGCGCCCTCACCCACTCAGAACTCGAGGTACTCGAATGACGCCCACCCTTGCCGGAGCAACCGGCCTGGACGCCCAGCTCACCTTTGCGCGCCGAATGGACCGCATCGACGGCCTGGCGCACTACCGCGGCCGTTTTCTCGGCACCGACGCCGACCCCGAGACCGCCAACCCCCGTTCTTATCTCGACGGCAACTCGCTCGGCCGCCCACTGCGGGCGAGCGCCGAACGCATCGCCGACTTTCTGCAGCAAGACTGGGGCACACGACTCATTCGCGGCTGGGACGAGCAGTGGATGGAGTTGCCCCTGCAAATCGGCGACGACCTCGGCCGGGCCTGCCTCGGCGCGGCCGCCGGGCAGGTGTTCGTCGGCGACTCGACGACCGTACTGCTCTACAAACTTGCCCGCGCCGCGGTGGATTCACGTCCCAACCGCACCGAAATCGTGCTTGACAGCGACAACTTTCCCACCGACCGCTACATTCTCGAGGGCATCGCGCGGGAGCGTGGCCTCACGCTGCGCTGGATCGACTCCGATCCGGCGGGTGGCGTCACGGCCGAACAGGTGCGCCAGGTCGTAGGGTCGCAGACCTCGCTGGTGCTGCTCAGCCACGTCGCCTACCGTTCCGGTTACCTCGCCGATATGAGGGCGATCACCGCCATCGCCCACGAACACGACGCCCTCGTGCTCTGGGACCTGAGCCATTCGGTCGGCTCGGTTCCGGTGCAGCTCGACCTCTGCGACGTCGACCTCGCGGTCGGCTGCTCCTACAAGTACCTGAGTGGCGGGCCCGGCGCGCCGGCCTTCGGGTACGTCAAGAGTGACCTGCAGGATGTGCTGACCCAGCCAATTCAGGGCTGGATGGGAGCGCAGGCCATCTTTGAAATGGGGCCGGGGTATCGGCCGGCCACCGGCATCCGTCGATTCATGAGCGGAACGCCCGCCGTGCTGGGCATGCTCGCGATGCAGGACACGATTGCCATGCTCGACGAGGCGACGATCGAGTCGGTGCGCGCGAAGTCGGTGGCGCTGACCGAGTTCGCGATCACCCTCGTCGACGAGTGGCTCGCGCCGATGGGCGTCACCGTGGCATCGCCGCGCGAACAGACGCATCGCGGCGGGCACGTGACGATCAGCCATCCGCTCATGCGTCAGGTAACCAAGATTCTGTGGGATAACGATGTGATTCCCGACTTTCGCGCCCCAAACGGGCTGCGGCTCGGGTTGGCTCCGCTCAGCACGAGCTTCGTCGAAACCTACGACGGCGTGGCCGCCGTACGCGACGTGCTGCGCGGCATTCTGCTCGGCCAAAGCGGGCTGAGCCAGTAGACCGGCGGGCCAGGTCGGGCTCGACCTGTAGAATTGCAGTGATTTGCCACGACTATAAGCCCCAGACTGTATGCGGAGTGCCCTGTGCCAACGATCGTCGTCGAAGTAATGCCCAAGGCCGAGTTGCTTGACCCCCAGGGTAAGGCCGTCGCCGGCGCCCTCGGTCGCCTCGGTCAGACCCAGTCAGCGCTGGCCAACGTCACCGGCGTGCGCGTCGGCAAGCGCTTCGAGATTTCCGTTGACGGCGAAGCGGATGCCGCAACCCTCGCCGCCGTGCGCGAGCTCGCCGACACCGTGCTCTCCAACTCCGTGATCGAGGATGTCGTCGGCATCCACGTGCAGAACGCGCCCTCGGCAGCGGTCGTCTGATGCGGATCGGCGTCGTCACTTTTCCCGGCTCGCTCGATGATCGTGACGCTGCACGCGCGATCCGCCTGGCCGGCGCCGACGCCGTAGCCCTCTGGCACGGCGATCACGACCTGCACGGCGTCGACGCCCTCGTGCTGCCCGGCGGATTCAGCTACGGCGACTACCTGCGGGCCGGCGCCATCGCGAGCCTCTCGCCGATCATGACCGAGGTCATCGACGCGGCCAATAAGGGCATGCCCGTGCTCGGCATCTGCAACGGCTTCCAGATGCTCACCGAGGCCCACCTGCTCGACGGTGGCCTCATTCGAAACGACAAAGGCCGCTTCATCTGCCGCGACCAGGGCCTGCGCATCGAGAACAACGCGAGCGATTGGACCACCGGGTTCGCCGCGAACGCCGAAATCGTCATTCCGCTAAAGAACGGCGAGGGTTCGTTCATGGCCAGCGCCGAGACCCTCACGGCGCTCGAGGGCGAGGGCCGCATCGTGGCCCGCTACATCGGCGGCAACCCGAACGGGTCGCTGAACGACATCGCCGGCGTCACCAACGCCCGCGGCAACGTCGTCGGCCTCATGCCGCACCCTGAGCACGCCGTCGAGGCCGGCTTCGGGCCCGACACCGACACCGCCATGGCGAGCGGCGTCGACGGGCTCACGTTCTTCACCTCGGTCATCGCCCAGACGCTCGTCGGCGCGTAGCCGCGCTGCGTCGGTTCGGCCAGATCGCCGCGCCCGCGCTCGCCTCATCACGTCCGTGCACGGCATCCGCTTGGCGAGGCATCCGCTTGGCGAGCCGGGCAGCTAGCCGTTGGCGGCGATGGCGGCGACCGCGGCCAGGGCGAGGCCCATGCCGGCGACCTGCCAGCCGCCGACCCGTTCCTTGAGTACGAGCACCGCGAGCAGCACGGTCACGGCCGGGTAGAGCGCCACGAGTACCGCCACCAGCGACAGCAGGCCACCCTGCAGAGCGTAGAGCAGCGTGATCGTGGCAATGACGTCGAGCGTCGCCACGAGTACGGCGAAGCCGAGAATCGTCAGCGGCGGCCTGCCCAACTGCCGGGTTCCAGTCGCCACCGCGATGACGATAACGGATGCCACGGTGCGCGCCACCACCAGCGGCCACAGCCCGGTGCCGACCTCAATCTCGTTGGTGAAGACAAAACTCAGGGCGAAGCAGACGCCGGATCCCACCGTGAACCAGGCCACCCGGCGGGTGAACCGCGGCGCATTGGCCCCGGAAACGGTGTGGTCTTCGACCCCCTTCGGCTCGCGGCTCACCATGATCACCGCGACGATCGCCAGCGCAATTCCGGCGTAGGAGATGACCGAGGGCCGCTCCCCGATCAGCACTCCCACAATGACCGGAATGCCGGCGACGATCACGGCGGTCAGCGGCGACACCACGCTCATCGGCCCCTCGGCGAGGGCGATGTAGAACCACCACATGGCCAGGGCCATCACCACGCCGGACGCCGCGCCGAACAGCATCGACCGCCAGGAGAACTCGCCGCCGACGAACGCGGCAGCGACGGCGATAATCAGGGCCGAGATCGGATACGACAGGAGGACGACCCGGAGTGCGGCCACCCGGCGGGACGCGATGCCGCCGAGAAAGTCGCTCATACCATAGGCCGCGGCCGAAACGAGGGCGAGCACGACCCCGATCATGCCGCAGCCGGGCGGTTAGGGCGGGGCGAAAGCGTGCGCATGGGTTCACGGTAGCAGCGGCCGGGTACGGCGATGGGCATCCACTTGTAGCGCCCGAACTTGCTGACCAGCCAGCCGGAACCGATCGAGCTGATCAGCAGCGCGGCCATCATCGGGATCATCAAAAACCCGGCCTCGGTTGCGCCACTGCAAGTTTCTAGTGATGCATGTTTCTTGGCGAACGCTCAGGCGTGCCCGCCGGGGGTTGTTCAGCTGCGGCTGCGACGATGGGAATGCCCCTGCCCCTGCCCTGAGTTGAAAGTCACCATGACCCCGCGCCTGCTGTTTCGTTCCGTCGCCATTGCCGAAGCCATTACCTGGGCACTGCTGCTCACCGGGATGTTCCTGAAATATGTCCTTCAGGTCGGGGAGCTCGGGGTGCAGATCGGCGGGTTCCTGCACGGCCTCGTCTTCATCGCCTTCGGCCTGACGGCCGGGTTCGTCGGCGTCAACCAGCACTGGGGCCCGAAGCGCACCGCGATCGCCATGGTCACCGCGATCGTTCCGTTCGTCACGATCTCCCTCGACCGCGGGCTGGAGAAGAATGGCCTGTTGGACGGCGATTGGCGCCGTACTCGCACCGATGATCCCCGCGATCAGACCCGGGTGAGCGCCCTGCTCCGCTGGGTGCTGGCCCGCCCGGTGCTGCTCGTGACAGCCATGGCGGTCGCCCTGGTGTCGATCATGGCCACGCTGCTCACACTTGGCCCGCCCGGCGGCGTCAGCTAGCCTCCCCCTCAATACGGATTCAATGGGGACGGGGCCCGCGAAAGCGATGGAGCGAAACGGCGGGTCAGGTCAGCCGAGAGTAGCGGGCTGCTGCGGGGTGATTCCGACGCGGGGGTAGCGGGCGGTGGCGGCCTTCAAGAGGGCAGAATCCGCTTTCTCGAGGGGAAACGTCGTCCCCACCAGCGCCGAAAACGGATGCCGATGCCAGCCGCCGGTGAGATAGGTCACCGCCTGCTGCAGATCGGCTGGCGTGTAGTTGTGCACACCGCGCAGCGTAATCAGGCGGCACGCCATCGACTCCGGATCGAGCAGCACCGGCTCCCCCGGAGAAACGCTTCCGACCAGCACGACGACTCCGCCGATGCCGATCAGGTCGATGACGGTCTGCACCGCCGTTTGGGCACCGCTCAGTTCCAGCGCGATCGTCGGCTCGGCCGCACCGGCATCCTGCAGCGCGGCGAGAATGCTCGCCACTCCGGTCGGCGACTCGCCGGGCGCACTCGGGTCGGCAACGGCGGCCGCTCCGAAAGCCAGGGCGAGCTGGCGCCGCGCAGCATCCGGGTCGCTCACGACCACGCGGGCACCGGCATCCGTCGCCATGGCGCAGGCCGTCAACCCGAGCATCCCCGCACCGGTGACCAGCACCGTGGCTCCGGCCAGCGGCACCAGAGCGGATGCCGCAGCCAGCGCGGCGACGACCGTCGCGGTCGCGCAGGAGGCCGGCGCGAGCACCGACGCCGGAACCAGCTCGTCCACCACCACGATCGCCGTGCCGGCACACACCTGCACGTGGGTGGCGAAGCCGCCGCTGAGTTCCCAGCCCCGCTGCATCCGTTCGTGGCCGTATTTGGCCAGCTCGAGGCATTTCTGCGGGACTCCGCGGCGACAACGGGGGCACGTTCCACAGCTCACGGTGACCGACCACACCACGCGCTGCCCCACCCGCAGAGGCATTCCATTTGCGGCATATGCCGGGTCGCCGGTCGCGACGATGCGACCGACCTGCTCGTGGCCGAGCACGAGCGGCTTCGCGGCCGGGCGGTGACCCAGCGCCGTGTGCACGTCGGATCCGCAGACGGTCGCCAACTCGACCTCGACCAGCACGTCGCCGGGACGCAGCAGCACTCCCGGCACCGCCACGCACTCCAGCGGCAGGCCTGCTCCCAACCAGACCATCGCCTCGGCGGTGCGCGGCAGCACGATCTCGCGGCCGAGCCGGTAGCCGCTCACCGGCAGTACATCCCCGGCAGCGGTCGCCAGCATCCCGTCCGTCGACGGTGGCCTCGAGTGCGGGTCCGATTTCGACATGACTACTCGATCGTTTCCTCACGCAGGCCGAGCAGCTCGGCGAGGTCGGCCACGCTGTCAATGACCACGTCGGCCCCGGCATCCTCCAGGGTCTCGGTGTCATGGGTACCGGTGCGCACGCCGACCACGAGTCCAGCGCCCGCACTCAGCCCGGAGAGCATGTCGCTGGCGGTGTCTCCCACGACCACCATCGCCGCCACGCTCGACGTACCGGTGCGTAACAAGGCGGTGAGCGGCAGGTCAGGATAGGGGCGGCCGCGACCGGCTTCGGCCGGGCACAGGCTCACATCGATCAGATCGCTCCAGCCTAGGGCGTCAATCAGCGTGTCCTGGGTCGCGCGGGAGAAACCGGTGACCAGGGCAATTTTCAGGCCGTTGTCGCGCAGCTCCTGAAACAGGTCGGACGTACCATCGATCGCGCTCACCCCGACCCGCTCGACGAGTTCACCGTAGGCGGTTTCAAAGGCTTCCGTGGCCGCCAGGGCATCCTCTTCGGAGTCGGTCAGTTCGCGAAAAACATCCAGCTGGGACTGGCCCATGGTTTCACGCACGAAGGCGACGGCCTCCTCCAACGCGTCGGCGGTGTCGGCGATACCGCTGCGTTGCGCTGCCAGCACAAACGCCCGCTCGACGAGTCCGTTGTCGCTCACGGTGGTGCCGGCCATGTCGAAGACGACGAGTTCAACCTCGACGTCGTCCGGTTCGAAATCATCGAGGTCGAGGTCTGAGTCCAGGTCGGGAGAGAGCGGTGCAGTACTCATGAAATGCCTTTCAGAGAGGTGATCGCAGACAGTAGAAATGACGTGCTCGCCGAGACCGGTCGTCACACCGATTCCGGTCGCGGCCGACGCCCGCGCGGCCAGGACGTTCTGCAACGCTAGGCAGACCACGCCAACAGCCAAGGCGACCCGGGTAACCGGCAGGTGAACGCGCCATGGCAATTGGGGCTCCGTGACACTCGGTCACCGCACCACCTGCCGGCGAACGCGCCAGCTACACCTGGTGCCGCGACCGACACTTTCGTGACATGCACAGTTTCGCGCCAGCCCCGAGCGGTACGGTGAACCGCCGCACCCGATCAAAGGAGATCCCCGTGTTCACGAGCCCCTACGCTCCGGTCGAGATTCCCAACCTGAGCATTTTCGATTTTCTGTTCGGCGATTTGACCGAGGCCGAGCTCGAGCGCACCGCGGTGATCGACGGGGCCACGGGCGAGGCTCTCAGCTATCGCACCCTGGTCGACCAGATCACCCGAGTGGCTGGCGCTCTCGCCGCCCAGGGCGTCGGCCCCGGCACGGTCATCGGCCTGCTCTGCCCCAACACACCGGAGTTCACCGCCGTCTTCCACGGTATTCTGCGCGCCGGCGCCACGGTCACCACCATCAATTCGCTCTACACCCCTGACGACATCCAGCGTCAGCTGGTCGACTCCGGCGCGACCTGGCTTGTGACCGTCTCGCCGCTGCTGCCCGGTGCCAAGGCGGCAGCGCACGCCGCCGGCATTCCCGACGAGCGCATCGTGGTGATCGACGGCGAGCCGGGGCATCCGTCGCTGGCTGATTTGCTGGCAGCGGATGCCGCAGCGCCGGTCGTGACCATCGTCCCGGCCACGCACGTGGCCGTTTTGCCGTACTCCTCGGGCACGACAGCGGCGCCGAAGGGCGTCATGCTCAGCCACCGCAACCTGGTCGCGAACGTGCAGCAAGCGCGGGACCTGATCGGCGTCGTGCCCGAAGACAGGGTGCTCGCACTGCTGCCGTTCTACCACATCTACGGAATGACGGTTCTGCTCAACCTCGCCTTCAAACAGCGGGCCGCCCTCGTCACGATGGCGAAGTTCGACTTCGTCGAATTTCTACGAATGATTCAGGATCATCGCTGCAGCTACGTGTTCATCGCGCCGCCGATTGCGGTCGCCGTGGCGAAGCATCCACTCGTCGAAAGCTACGATCTGTCGAGCGTGCACACGATTCTCTCCGGCGCTGCACCGCTCGACGGCACTCTCGCCGCGGCCGTCGCCGCCCGGCTGGACTGCCGCATTCTGCAGGGCTACGGCATGACCGAGGTCAGCCCCGTGAGTCACCTGATTCCGATCGACGCGCCGCACCTGTCGCGCGCCTCGGTCGGAATGACCGTGCCGAACATGGACTGCAAGCTCATTTCGACCGAAACCGGCGAGGAGATCGAGGTGCCCTCAGCGGGGGTGAGCGAGCCTGGCGAGCTGCTCGTGCGCGGCCCCAACGTGATGCTCGGCTACCTGAACAACGAGCAGGCCACCCGCGAGACCATCGACGCCGACGGGTTTTTGCACACCGGCGACATCGCCACGGTGAGTGCGCTCGGCGAGGTGACCATCGTCGACCGCAGCAAGGAGCTGATCAAGTACAAGGGCTACCAGATCGCGCCGGCCGAGCTCGAGGCGCTGCTGCTCACCCATCCGCGCATCAAGGATGCGGCCGTGATCGGGGTAGCGGATGCCGACGGCCAGGAGATTCCCAAGGCCTTCGTCGTGATCGTGGCCGAGTCGGCTCTTACCGCCGACGAGGTCATAGCGTTCGTCACCGAGCGGGTCGCCCCGCACAAGAAGGTGCGAGCGGTCGAATTCATCGAGCTGATTCCGAAGTCGGCCTCCGGCAAGATTCTGCGTAAGGACCTTCGCGCGCAGGAGCGTGCAGCGGCGGTTTAGCCGCCACGGTCGGCCAGGGTCAGCCGATGCGGATGAGTTTCTTGTTCACGAATTCGCTGGCACCGTAGCGTCCGAGTTCGCGCCCGAAGCCGCTTCTTTTCACCCCACCGAACGGCAGCTCTGCGCTGCCGGCGCCGACGAGATTGACGTAGACCATGCCGGCCTCGATACGGTCGGCGACCCGCAGTGCCTGCTCGGGATCGGTCGTGAACAGGTAGGAGCCGAGCCCGAACGGAGTGTCATTCGCCAAGGCAACGGCTTCATCCTCGGAGCCTGCCCGGTAGACGAACGCTACCGGGCCGAAGAACTCCTCGTGGTACGTGTCGTTGTCCCGCGTGACGCCGGTGAGCACGGCCGACGGGTAGAGGGAACCAGACCGTTTGCCAGTGCTCGCCAGGGTCGCGCCCTGCGCGACCGCGCGCTCTACCTGCTCCTCCAGATGCTCGGCCGCGCCGAGCGAAGAGAGTGGGCCGTAGTCTGCACCGTGAACGGTCGGGTCGCCGGGTGACCTCGCCAGGATGGCTGCGGTGAACTTCTCCGTGAACTCATCATAAAGTTCGTCGATCACGATAAATCGCTTAGCTGCGTCGCAGGCCTGCCCGCCATTGCGGAGGCGACCTTCGACGGCGGCATCCACTGTGGCGGCCATGTCGTCGGTGCTCAGCAGGATGAACGGGTCTGACCCGCCCAGTTCCAGCACGACCTTCTTGAGGTGGCGACCGGCCACCTCGGCAACGGCCGCGCCGGCGCCCTCCGAACCGGTGAGGGACACGCCCTGTACCCGCGGGTCGGCGATGATCGTGGCGACCTGCTCGCTGTCCGCATACACATTGATGTAGGCGCCAGCCGGGAAGCCTGCGTCGTGGAAGATTTGCTCAATCGCCGCGGCCGACTCCGGGCACTGCGACGCATGCTTGAGGATGATCGTGTTGCCGGTCATGAGGTTCGGTGCGGCGAAGCGCGCAACCTGGTAATACGGAAAATTCCACGGCATGATCCCAATCAGCACACCGAGAGATTTGGAGCGCATGAATGCGGAACCCTCGCCGCTGAGAAGGGTGATTGGTTCGTCCTTCAGAAATTCCTGTGCGTTGTCGGCGTAGTACCGGTAGATGTCGGCGGCGTAGTCGATCTCCCCGAGCGCTTCGTCGACGGGCTTTCCCATCTCGCGCACGATGATAGCGGCCAGCTGGTCGCGGCGCTCCGCATGCAAATCGCCGACCCTGCGCAGGAGCGCGGCCCGCTCGTCGGTTGAAGACTTCCGTGACCAGCCGACGTGGGCCTTGTCTGCCGATGCTATGACCTGCTCGACTTCATCATCCGAAATCTGGGGGTAAGTCTTGATGGTCTCGCCCGTGGCGGGGTTGACAACGGCGTGGTGGCTCACGAGCCACCTCCTTTCACAATCGGGGTGGTCTGCCGGAGATTATCGCGTAGTACGAGCCAATCATGGTCGCGGACTTTGTCAAGGCGAATGAGGCCAATGAACGTCTAGCCGGCTAGTTTCGTCGCGGAGTGGTCCTCCTGTTCTGCTGGTTTGTTGCGCTTATTCCGAGCTGCGCGAGAGAGCCCTTGAAAGCTGTAGGCGATGCAGCCAATCGGATAGCGCGTCTTCCCAGAGGTGGGGGCTTCTGTTCCATTCGAGTGTGTGCGGAGCCGGGGGCAGCGTGACGAGCTCGACCAGCTCTGTGTGGGCATCCGCGAACGCCTGCGACAGGGTGATCGGAACGGATCGGTCGCCGGAACTGTGCAGTACCAGCGTTGGGACATTGAGGTCGCGGCCGTTGTTGATCCAGTTCAAATCCGAGAGGCGCATCGACTCCTGCAGACCAGTTGCCCGTCGCCACAAGGAGCTTCCGAGCGCACCCAGCGCCAAACGGGTAACGGGTGCCGGCACGCGCGCTCGACGGCCGGCGGCGAGAATCGTCGACCGCCAATCCACGACCGGGGCGATGAGGCACAGCCCGGCGATTCGCTTCCGCTGCTGCGCTGACCGGGTGAGCTGTAGAGCGATTATCGCGCCCATTGACCAGCCAACGAGAATGATACTTTCGGCGCCGTGGGCCACGGCGTACTCGAGGGCCGCGTCGATATCGTGCCACTCGGTCTGGCCCAGCATCGACTTTCGATCGCGCGAGCTCGGGGCCTCGTGGTCGTTCCGGTATGAGACCACGAGCGATGTGAGGCCGGCACGGTGGGCGACCGGAACGCCGCGCAGCGGGCCCGCCCTGCTCGCGCCCTGCCCGTGGATGTGGATCGCCCACGTCGAGGTGGGTGGCCGGTCGATGGGGGCATCGAAGCGGTAAGCGGGCGCAGGACCGAGCGCGGTCGGGATGATGACTGCGGTGAACGGCAGTCCGACATCCACTGCTTGCGACGGTACGACACCGCTCCACCTCGCCGAGAGGCCCGCTCGCAGCCGAGTGCCGCGGGAGCTGACGACCTCACGCGTGACGGTGGAGGCACGCTCATCCACAGCAAGGGCTCCCCCGAGCTGTGCGTAGCCGCGGCCGGAGTCGAACCAGATCGCGTAGTGCCCCGGCGCCCGTGTCGCCTCGTTCAACGACAGGGTCACGGTGTCAGTCGACGACGAGACATTATCGACCGCGAGGACGCGGAGTCGTTCGCGCCTGGGCGCATCCGTTCTCACGATCTGCCTGACGACAGCCAGACTCGCAATCATGAGACCGCTGGCGGCGAGACCGCCTGCGGTCAGCAGGTAGCCCAGTTTCACGCGGATGTCCGTTGCGCACCGATGCGCGTCTCGGTTGCTGTGAGCAACTCGAGATCCTCGTCCGTGAGCCGATCGCGAGCACTCGGGTCGAACAGAAGAGCGTCACGGATCTCGACCAGCGTGCGGTGCACGACTTTGTCGACGTCGCGCGGTACCGAACCTGGGGCGTGGGGGTGAGACTCATCACGCAACTCAACGTGTTGGGCAGAGACCTCGATCCAGATGCGAGTGAGGTCGGGAAGAACCGCCTGCAGTTTCCGCCGGTCGATCGTATTGCTTACCCAACCCAGAATCGGCGGGAGCGATAATCCAAAGCAAAGGAGCAGAATCGCGGCCAGGTTCAGCACGTTGTAGGCACCCGCAAACAGGGCAAGCAGAGGCATCGCTCCGAAGACGTGCGCGAGATCCATGCCCACGACGCTGAGCGCGGTGAGGACGGCCGCGCCACAGCCGGTGCCCACGACACGGAATCCGAGTCGACGAGCGGCGGTACTCATGCGCCCCGCAAAGCGCAGGCAGATCGTTCCAGTCAGGGCCACGACGATGCCCAAATAGGTGAATTGGACTAGAGAGTAGGCGGCAGCTGCGGGTTGATTGCCGAAATCCCTCATGAACGTTCCCGAGGTCGTGGGCGCGTCGATGAAAACAAAGGTCGTCACCATGAGGCTGGCCGTGATGATGGCGCCGATCCGAAACGG
The DNA here is from genome assembly GCF_004403125.1 of Cryobacterium sp. TMS1-13-1. Classification (NCBI taxonomy): domain Bacteria; kingdom Bacillati; phylum Actinomycetota; class Actinomycetes; order Micrococcales; family Microbacteriaceae; genus Cryobacterium; species Cryobacterium sp. TMS1-13-1. The sequence continues at coordinate 37,608 of NZ_SOGX01000012.1, forward strand.
CCTGGCCGTCGCGTGCGCGCGGCTCGGCGACGATGCTCGCAGAATGGCTCGAGACAGAAAATAAACGCCTAGGAGAAGGAGAAGGTTCGCGGGCACGTCCGCATAGTTACGGCCTCCGAGAACCCCGTCTGCCGCGAAGTACACCGCGTCAATGTTCAGGGTCAGCGAGACCGCAATCATGACGGCGGCATACAGAATGCTCTGATCAGTGCGTCGACGGGTACCGATCGCCAGCGCGCCCACGAGCCCCCAGAGTGCCACGGCGACGATCAGTTGCATCATCCGAAAACTCCCTCGAACCCCTCGGGCTCTTTGGTGCTGGTGCGGATGGCGCTGGTCAGAAGGTCGGCCAGCGGCTCTGCAGCGAACTCGAACTCGTCGCGAAAATCGGAACGTCCGAACGCGATTACCGGACCTTCCGCTCCGAGCATGCCGTGCAACGTCGGGTCGGCCACCCCGTCATGACGCAAGATCATGTGCGCTAACTCATGACAAACAATCTGCTACCGATGATGTTCCGAATCCGTTTCGACGTGGAAGATCAGATCGTCGGTTTCGCGCGACAGCCAGAGCCCGCAAATCTCGGTTCCATTCAGTAGCGGCGAGGATGCGATCGAGATGTGGGTCTTTCTTGACTGCTCGACGAGGGACACAATGCTCGGGATCGACACTCGGGAGGGAAGAACTAATGCCGTAAATGCGGCAACGGCTTGTTCCCGAGGGGTCCGGTCGCCCTCCGCGGACGACTCCCTAATTCTTTTTCTCATTAGATCCATAGATTACTGGGTTCAGTAATTTCCCTGATCGACGTCTATGGCGCTGAAACACCGTTTGAAAGACAGCCTCTCTCCGAGCGACCGGGTTATGGCTGGGCCGGCTCCCCTGCGTCGATGGAGACTTCGGCGATCCGCTTGATCGCGGCGAGGGTTTTCGGGATGCCATCGAGGGCCTGCTGGGTGCGGTCGGTGATCTCAGCATGCGCCTCTTCGCCGAACTTCTCCTCGAACATGGCGATCCCGTCCGGCAAGAACTCCCAAGACTCGGTGAGCATCGTGCCGGTCTCCGCGGCGGCGAAGCTGAAGCCCCAGCGGACGAAGCTGCCGCCCACCACCCAAGCGAACTCGCGACCGCGCTCTGCCGTCACTACCTCAGACCGCGTCTCCCAGGTCCGATGCGGGAGCTCGTTGTGCCCGGTGAACCAGGCACCGACCCGACCGGCCTCGGCCTCGTCGTCCCACCAGCATGACGTACAGACCGGGCTCCACGCGCCGGTGCGGGTGATGTCAGAGAGTAGGTCGTAGAGAAACGCGGCCGACGCCTCGACGATTATGGACTCCTGGTGGCTGAGGGTGCTCGTCTCATTCATGCATTTACCCTAATGGAGGGAGTCATTTCTGCTGCCGCCTGCTGCCGCCGTGCCAGTCTTCTTGCTTTCCGACCGTGTTCGCTTCGACTCCGAACGCCGCCAGCTGTGGCAGCTCGCGCAGGCTGCGCTTGAGCTCGGCAAAACCCGGGAAGCGGGACAGCCCAACCACGTGGTCCCACAACTCGACCGCCGATTCCTCGGGGGGAAGCCGGCTGATCACCGGTCCGAAGAAGGCTACACCGGCGGGCGGCTCGAAGTGGATGATGGGCGTGCCCACGTCTTTTCCCGTCAGCGAGAGTGCCTCGTCCGTCTCCTGCTGGATCTCGATGTCCCATGATTCGTCGTCGAGAGCTTCCACCAGCTCGAGCGGCAGGCCCGCCTCGGCGAGGATCGGCTCCGCAAACGCACGCGCCCCGCGGAGCTCACGCACCTCGCCCTCGCTCCGATGGTCGTCTGGGCCGGGGGCGGTGTCGAAGATGTGGGCCCCGAAGGCTGCGTACAGCGGCGCCATCGCCTCGCGGCCGTGCTCGGCGCGCGCGCGGGCGGCTACCCGCAAAAGCCGGAGCCCGGCGGTGTGTCCTGCTTCGTACTCGGGAGGGAAATGCGCGTCGTAGTCGACGTGGGCATTGATCAGGCGTAACGAGATGAACCGCCAGTCCACGGTGTAGTCGCGCTGCGCCTGCACCTGTCGCACCCACTTGCTGGTCATCCAGGCGAAGGGGCAAACCGGGTCGAAGTAGAAGTTGATGTCGGCGTCCATGCGTCCACCCTAGGTCAATGCCGGAAGCACGCCCAAGATAGACCGGGCGAGGTGGGCTCGACGGGTGCCTCGGGATGACGTATCGCTCGTAGCCCGCATTCGTTGCCGTGGTGCATACAGGGTAAGCGACCCGCTCCTCTACCTCGGGGAATGTCGTGCGAATGCGTTGGCGATCAGTACCGACCGTGTCGATACGTTAGATGAGGACGGGTTCGGGGCAACCGGTAGACTGACCGGGTCAAGCATCCGCTATCTCGGGGAGAATTCCACACGTGACCGCTGTTTCCAACACCTCTTCCCGCGGCGTCGCCGACACCGTTTCCAACGCCATTGCGACGCCGGAGAAGGAGCAGCCATACGGCGCGCTCGGGCTCAAGGCCGATGAGTACGCGAAGATTCGCGAAATTCTGGGCCGCCGCCCAACGAGTGGCGAGCTCGCCATGTACTCGGTCATGTGGAGCGAGCACTGCTCGTATAAAAGCTCGAAGATGTACCTGCGCCAGTTCGGCGACAAGGTCACCCCCGCCATGAAGAAAAACCTCATGGTCGGCATGGGCGAAAACGCCGGTGTGCTCGACGTTGGCGAGGGCTGGGCGGTCACGTTCAAAATCGAATCGCACAACCACCCGTCCTATATTGAGCCGTTTCAGGGCGCCGCGACCGGCGTCGGCGGCATCGTGCGCGACATCATCTCGATGGGCGCCCGCCCGGTCGCGGTCATGGACGCCCTGCGCTTCGGCGACATCAATGATCCAGACACTGCCCGCGTCGTGCACGGCGTGGTGGCGGGCATCAGCTTTTACGGCAACTGCCTCGGCCTGCCGAACATCGGTGGCGAAACCGTGTTCGACCGGGTCTACCAGGGCAACCCGCTGGTCAACGCGCTCTCGGTCGGCGTGCTGCGCCACGAAGATCTGCACCTCGCCAACGCCCGCGGCGTCGGCAATCAGGTCGTGCTGTTCGGAGCCCGCACCGGCGGCGACGGCATCGGCGGGGCATCCATTCTCGCCTCGGACACGTTCAGCGCCGGCGGGCCGACCAAGCGCCCGGCCGTGCAGGTCGGCGACCCGTTCGCCGAGAAGGTACTCATCGAGTGCTGTCTCGAACTGTTCGCGGGCAAGCTCGTCGAGGGTATTCAGGACCTCGGCGCGGCCGGCATCAGCTGCGCCACTTCTGAGCTCGCCTCGAACGGTGACGGCGGCATGTTCATCGAACTCGAGAAGGTGCTGCTGCGCGACCCGACGCTCACCGCCGAAGAGATCCTCATGAGCGAGAGTCAGGAACGCATGATGGCGATCGTCACTCCCGAGAAGCTCGAGGGTTTTCTCGCCGTCACGACGAAGTGGGACGTTGAGACCAGCGTGCTCGGCGAGGTCACCGATACCGGCCGGTTGATCATTAACTGGCACGGCGAGGAGATCGTCAACGTGCTGCCGCGCACCGTGGCCGTCGACGGCCCGGTCTACGAGCGCCCGCTGGCCTACCCCACCTGGATCGACGCCCTACAGGCCGACACCGCCTCCGTGCTGCCCCGTGCACTCGACGGCGAGACCCTGCGCGAGCAGTTCCTCGATCTGCTGGGCTCGCCCAACCTGGCCGACCCGAGCTGGATCACCGACCAGTACGACCACTACGTGCAGGGCAACACGGCGCTATCCTTTCCCGACGATGGCGGCATGATCCGCGTCGACGAAGAGTCGGGCCTCGGCTTCGCGATCGCCACCGACGCGAACGGCCGCTACTGCCAGCTCGACCCGTACCGCGGCGCGCAGCTCGCCCTCGCTGAGGCGTACCGCAACGTCGCCGCGACCGGCGCGGTGCCGGCCGGGGTCAGCGACTGCCTCAACTTCGGCTCGCCCGAGAACCCCGAGGTCATGTGGCAGTTCCGTGAGGCCGTCACCGCCCTCGCCGACGGATGCCTCGAGCTGGAGATTCCCGTCACCGGCGGCAACGTCTCGTTCTACAACCAGACCGGCGACCAGCCGATCCACCCGACCCCGGTCGTGGCCGTGCTCGGCGTGATCGACGACGTCGCCCGCCGCATCCCCAGCGGCTGGCAGGACGACGGCCACAACATCTACCTGCTCGGCGAGACCCGCCTTGAGCTGGACGGCTCGGCCTGGGCCGGCGTCGTGCACGACCACCTCGGCGGTCGGCCGCCGGTCGTGGATCTAGGCCGAGAGAAGGCCCTCGCCGGTCTGCTGCACGCCGCATCGAAGGAAGCGCTCATCGACAGCGCCCACGACTTGAGCGAGGGCGGGCTGGCCCAGGCCCTCGCCGAAGCCGTGATGCGCTTCGGGGTGGGCGCACGGGTCTGGCTGGGTGACATTCTGGATCGGGACGGGGTGGACGCATCCACTGCCCTGTTCTCGGAGTCAGCCGGGCGAGTCATCGTCAGCGTGCCGCGCGAAGACGACGTGAAGTTTCTTGGCTTGTGTGCCGGCCGCTACATTCCGGTGCTGCGCATCGGTGTGACGGACAACACCCTGCACGCCCTGGAGGTGCAGGACGTCTTCTCAGCCTCCCTCGCCGAGATGCAGTCGCGTCACCGCACCACCCTCCCCGCCGCCTTCGCGTAGCCCGGTCGCGAACCTTGCCAGGGGCTTGGGGTGTGGATAACTCTTGGGACTCGTTGAAGTTGAGTCACACTGTGGGCATGAATCGGTCTCACAGACTTCCACCGGACTTTGACGGACGTCCATTCAGCACGGCCGAGGGCAGTGGCGCCGGCCTAACCAAGAAGCGGATGCGGGCGTCCGACTTGGCGCGTCCCTATCCGGCAACGCGCACCCCGCGTGGAAAGAACAACTCGGTAGACCTGCTCATCCACACCTACGCCCACCGCATGTCCAAATCAGACTTTTTCAGCCATGTGACTGCTGCTCGCGTGCACGGGCTCCCACTGCCCTACGCCGTCGAACGCACCCAAACCATTCATGTCTCAACCGAAGCACCCGCGCTGCGCGACCGGGTACGCGGGGTTCGCGGCCACCACGTCGCCCCCCAGACAGTCACCGTGGTTGACGTTCAGGGCCTGCACGTCACGAGTGCGGTCGACACCTGGTGCCAGCTGTCCACCATGCTTGGACGCGACGACTTGATCCGAATCGGCGACGCACTCATGCGCCGCAAGCATCCGTTCGCAACGACGCGCGACTTGCTCACCGCCGTTCGTCGCTATTCGGGACACCGGGGCGTGAAGCTCCTGCGCGAGGCGCTGATTTGGATTCGACCGGGCGTCGACTCACCCCGCGAGACCGACCTGCGGCTGCTGATCGTGCGGTCCGGCCTGCCCGAGCCCGAGGTCAATGGCCTGATTCTGGGCCGCACCGGCGTGAAACTTGCCACCGGGGACCTGGTCTTTCGCCGGTACCGTGTTCTGCTCGAGTACGACGGCGGGCAGCATCGCACCGACGAGAACCAGTACCACTGGGACGTTGACCGCCTCGACGCGCTCATGGAGGAGACCTGGCGGGTCATCCGCATCAACAAATCCCACCTCCGCAATCCGCCCGAGGTGATCCGCAGGGTGACGGTGGCGCTCATGGCCGGCGGCTGGCGGCCGTGAGCCGTGAGCCGAGAGCGCAAAAAGTGCCCGATTGAGAGGTCCAATCGGGCACTTTTTGCGCTCTCGCGAGGAAGGCGAGTCACTATTCGCGGCCGGCGGAGACCCACTGGGGGTTGAATGACCGGCCGGCGACGACGCGGTCGGCGAGCGCGTCCAGGCGCTCGACGTGCGCAGCATCGAGACGGATGCCCGCGGCCGCCAGGTTCTCGTCCACGCGCTCAATAAACCTTGAGCCGGGGATGGGCGACACGGCAACCCCGAGAGCGCGACCCTTGTCATAAATCCACGCGAGCGCCACCTGAGCCGGTGAGACCCCGGCCTCACGAGCCACCGCCAGCACCTCGTCGAGCACTGGCTGGTTGGCGGCGAGAGCCTCAGGGGCGAACCGAGGAAACTTGTGGCGACCGTCGCCGTCGGTGAGCGAGGCACGGTCGAAGAGTCCGGTGAGCCATTGGCGCCCGAGCGGCGAGTACGGAACGAACCCGACTCCCAGCTCGATCGCCGTCGGAATAACGTGCCGTTCGACGTCCCGGCTGATAATGCTCCACTCAGACTGCACCGCAGCGATTGGGTGCACGGCCACCGCGCGCCGCAGTTCATCACCGGTCGGTTCGGACAAGCCGATGTGGCGAATCTTTCCCGCCTGAACGAGCTCGGCGAGTGCACCGACGGTTTCTTCGATCGGCACTTCGGGGTCGACCCGGTGCTGGTAGTAGAGGTCGAGGTGGTCGGTGCCGAGGCGGGCGAGACTCAAATCGATCTGCTCGAACACGTAGGCACGGTCACCGCGGATGCCGCGCGCTCCAATGCCGCCACCAGAGAGGATGCCGAACTTGCTCGCCAGCTGAACCTCATCGCGCCGGGTGGCGATCAAGCGCGCGATGGTCTGCTCGCTCAACCCGTTGCCGTAGACGTTGGCCGTGTCGATGAAGGTGAGGCCGGAGTCAACAGCATGCGTCACCGTGCGCAGGGCGTCATCGGGGTCGATGGGTCCGTAGACCGGAGTGAGCGACATGCCTCCGTAGCCCTGCAGGCTGACCGTGAGGCCGTCGCCCAGTGTGACTGCAGTCAGCAGGGTGGCGGGAGTTGTACTCATTTGGTCAGGATAGCGGCGTGGCGACACGATGCCACGCGTATTACGTCACGCGAGAGCGCAAAAAGTGCCCGATTGGACCTCTCAATCGGGCACTTTTTGCGCTTTCGCGAGAGGGATTAGAGGAAGGGCTCGTCGATGAGGGTCTCGGCTCGCTCCCAGAGACGCGCTGCCACGGCACGGTCGCGGGAGGTGCGGGTGGCGGGCTGGCGCACGGGGCGGCCACGGGTGAGCAGGCGCGGGCCGAAGTAGTCGCCACCGTGGGCATCCGGGTCGATTGCAGCACGCACGGTCGACCAGGCGCCGTGATGCTTGCCCTGCGCGCCGACCACGGTTTGCGCACCGTCGATCACCCGTTTGATCCGCGAGACGCTATTGACACCGGGAATGGTCGGAGTCAGCCCCGAAATGGAATATCCCGGATGTGCCACCAGGGATTGCACCATGCCGGCGCCGGTCGCCCGCAGCCTCCGGTCGAGTTCGAATCCGAACACCTGCATGGCTATCTTGGATTGCGCGTACGCCTTCCACCCGTTGTACGTGGTGGCGAGCTGCAGATCATCGAGGGACGAGTCCATCAGTCGGGAAATCAGCGACCCGAGCGACACCACCCGGCTGCCGGGCGTGCGGCGCAAGGCCGTAAGGGTGCCGGCGGTGAGCGCGAAGTGGCCCAGAAAGTTCGTCGCGAAGATGAGCTCGTTGCCGTCGAGGCTCACCTGCCGGTCGGCAGACGGGTGCACGATTCCGGCGTTCAGAATCAGACCGTCGAGACGCGGCAGAGCACGCAGGGTCTCGCTGACCTCGCGCACCGACTGCAGGTCTGATACATCCAGCTGCAGCACAGAAACGGATGCCCCGGGCGCGCGATCGCGGATGGCCGCCTCTGCTGCATCCGCTTTCCTCAGGTTGCGGCAGGCCAGAATGACGTGCGCGCCAGCCCCAGCGAGTTGCTCACTGGTGAAATAACCAAGGCCCGCGTTGGCGCCGGTGACCACGAAGGTCTTGCCGCTCTGGTCGGGGAGGGAGCGCAGATCCCAGCTCACGTTGCTGACCACACGGTTCCCACAGCGCGGCGCCGAACGATCACGACGCCCGGCTCGGTGCATGCGCGGCAGGCGGGTGCGGCACCGGGTGCGTCGCAGCGGGCACAGCAGGCACAGCGGGCACAGTCGCCGACCCAGCCGGAAGCCCGGCCGCAGCCCCAGCGGCCCGTCCCACCACGACCGGCTCGCCGCCGGCGATCTTCACGTGGTGGTGGATCACCTCGGCGATGATGAAATTGAGGAACTTCTCGGCGAAGGCCGGGTCGAGGTGCGCTTCTTCGGCGAGCCCGCGCAGGCGATCGATCTGCATGAGCTCACGCGCCGGGTCGGCGGCCGGCAACCCGTGGGCAGCCTTCAGACGCCCGACCTGCTGGGTGAATTTGAACCGCTCGGCCAGCAGATGAATGAGCGCGGCGTCGATATTGTCGATGCTCTCGCGAATGCTGTGTAGCTGGTCGATCGCAGCCGCGTCGGCTTCTGGGGATAGTTCCTCGTGTACGGCCATGGTTTTACGATAATGCATGCTGCCCGCGTCAAACGGATGCCACCGCCTCCCGGCCCCGCACCCCGAACCACCCGAGCCGCAACCGTTTCTGCGTGAGCAGGATGCCCACGAGCACCAGCAGCGCCCCGGTCGGTTCGTGCCAGGAGAACGTTTCGGCCAGCACGAGCACCCCTAGAATCACTCCGACGACGGGTGTCACGTAGGTCACCGTGGACGCGTTGGTCGGGCCCCACGCGCGCAGCACGTTGATGTTCCAGATGTAGGTGACTCCGGTGCCGAGGGCACCCAAAGCCAGCAGACACAGCACGATCGGCAGCGTCAATTGCACCGGGCTCCAGGCCAGCACGGGAGTCAGCAGCAACATGATGCCGCCGCCGATGCCGATATTGAGAAAGGCGAAGGTGCTGCCGGCGATCGGCCGGCCGCTCAGAAAACGACGCGTGTAGCCATAGGTGAAGCCGTAGCTGACGGCCGCGCCGAGGCAGGCGAGCTGACCCCAGAAGTCGCCGGTGAGCGAGGAGTATTGCCACGGACCGATGATCACGACGACGCCGAAAATTCCGAGCATCACCCCGGCCACCTGGGCGCGCACGAGCTTCTCTACCCGAAACGCCAGCGTCGCCAGGAGCGCCGTCATGATCGGAGTGACCGCGTTGTAGATGCTCGCCAGGCTCGACGAGACGTACTGTTCGGCCCAGGCGAAGAGCAGGTGCGGAATCACGCATCCGGTGATCGCAATTACCAGAAAGTGCAGCCAGACCACGCCTTCGCGCGGCAGCACCGGCCCGTTGTTCACCCGCGGCCGGTTCACGAGCACGATCAGGCCGAGGGTGAGTCCGCCGAGCACGAGTCTGGACCAAGCGACCTGACCGAAGCTGACCCCGTCGAGCGCGACCTTCATGAACAGAAAGCTGGAGCCCCAGATCAGCCCCATACCGAGAAATTGCAGGGTGACGAGGGTCTTGCTGGCGGCAGGCGGTGGGGGCACGGTCCGAGCCTATAGCGGGCGTCGGCGCACCAGCGCCCCGCCGAGCTCAACGTCTGAAAAGCGCCGAAGAATGGCAGCAGATGCCGCACCCGGCCGGCGGGAATTCCCGCCGGCCGGGGATCAACCGCCGCACAATTCGGCGGTTCGCCTCGCCCTACTCGCAATGGCCGCCAGATGAGAATCTCCGCAGTTATGAACGGCCCCTCCGGTACCGACGCCCGCCCGTGCGATTTTCAGCGCGCCGAGCACCTCGTGGAGAGCACGAACGCCCCCAGGCCACTACTGCGAGGCATCGGCCCCGGCATTTCGTTCCGCGTCAAAACCGGCCGCCGCACGGGTCGAATCTGGCGCGGCTCCGGGCGCCGCCCCCGGCAGATTCGGCGCGCTCCCGGCGTTCACGCCGCTGCGCACGCCGCTCTGCGGGCCACCGCCGCTGATCGTGCCGCCCGGCCCGGCCTTGCGCAGGCTCCGATAGGACACGAACCGGGACTCGAACGCGCCCAGGCGGGCCTCGAGTCCGGCGCGAACGGCTGGCCATTCATCGGCGAGGATCGAATAGACGGCGCTGTCCCGCCAGGTGCCGTCAGCGCCCGGGCGATCCCGGCGGAGGATGCCCTCAAAGGTCGCTCCGATACCGAGGATGGCGGCGCGGGAACGCTCGTTGATGGCATCCGCTTGAATTTTGACCCGGCCGAAACCATTGTCGAAGGCGGCGCCAAGCACGAGCATCTTGGTCTCCGCGTTGACGGCGGTGCCCCAGACGCGGGGGTCGTAGGCGGTCCAGCCGAGGTGAATCGACTCGTTGACGACATCGATGTCGCCGAGGGTCGTGGTGCCGACGACGTCGCCGTCGTGCGGGCCGCCGAGCAGGCGCACCACGTAGGGCAGACTCTCCCACTGAAAGTAGGTGTCGGCCCATTGGATAAACCCGTCCACGTCCCGGTGCAACGCTGCCGGGCCACCACCGAAGCCGGCGGCGAACACCTCGGGGCGAGCGATGGCGCGGTGCAGGTCGGGCAGCACCACGCTGCCGAGCGGTTGCAGCTGCACAAAACGACCGGTCAGGGTCAGGGAATGGGGTCTCAGGGCGGTCACCCGCCCAGTGTGGCAGGTCAACCCCGAAACGGGTAGCGGCTTTAGTCGATCAGGTCGTGCCGCACCACGATGGCTTCACGGCCCGGGCCGACGCCGATCGCCGACATGCGCGATCCGCTCATGGCTTCGAGCGCGAGCACGTAGTTCTGCGCGGCCTGCGGCAGCTCCTCGAACGTGCGCACACCGGTGATGTCCTCGGTCCAACCGGGAAAGTTCTCGTAAATCGGCACGGCGTGGTGAAAGTCGCTCTGCGAGACGGGCACCTCGTCGACGCGCACGCCGTCGACCGAGTAGGCCACGCAGACCGGAATCTCGGCCAGGCCGGTGAGCACGTCGAGCTTGGTGAGCACGAAGTCGGTGACACCGTTGATGCGTGCGGTGTACCGGGCGATCGGGGCGTCGTACCAGCCGCAGCGACGCGGACGGCCGGTCGTGGTGCCGAACTCGAAACCGTTGGCGCGCAGGTACTCGCCGGACTCGTCGAACAGCTCGGTCGGGAACGGCCCGCTGCCGACCCGGGTCGTGTACGCCTTGACCACGGCGATGACGCGGTCGATGCGGTTGGGTGCGATACCGGAACCGGTCACCGCGCCGCCCGAGGTGGCGTTCGACGAGGTCACGAAGGGGTAGGTGCCGTGGTCGACGTCGAGCATGGTGGCCTGGCCGCCCTCGAACAGCACGGTTTTGCCCGCCGTCAGCGCCTGGTGCAGCAGCAACGCGGTGTCGGTAACCATCGGGCGCAGGCGTTCGGCGTAACCGAGCAGCTCGGTGACGATCTCCTCGGCCTCGATGGCGCGACGGTTGTACACCTTGACCAGCATGTGGTTCTTCTGGTCCAGGGCGCCCTCGACCTTCTGGCGCAAAATGTTCTCGTCGAACAGGTCCTGCACGCGGATGCCGACGCGGTTGATCTTGTCGGCATACGCCGGGCCGATGCCGCGCCCGGTGGTGCCGATCTGGCGTTTTCCGAGAAAACGCTCGGTGACCTTGTCGAGGGTGCGGTGGTACGCCGTGATGACGTGCGCGTTCAGGCTGACCTTGAGCCGGGAGACGTCGACACCGCGCTCCATCAGCGCGTCGAGCTCTTCGAACAGCACCTCGACGTCGACGACCACGCCGTTCGCGATGACCGGGGTCACGCCGGGGCTCAGGATGCCCGACGGCAGCAGGTGCAGCGCGTACTTCTCATCACCGATGACAACGGTGTGTCCGGCGTTGTTGCCGCCGTTGAACTTGACGACATAGTCGACCCGGCTACCGAGCAGGTCGGTGGCCTTGCCCTTGCCCTCGTCGCCCCACTGGGCTCCGATGAGTACGATCGCGGGCATTTAGTCTTCTCCTCGAATAACAAAGGCTTCGGTCGGCGGCGCCGGGTCGAAGCCGGGGCTGCCGGTGTAACGGGCTCCGATGATGTCAATGGCGCTCGCATCGGCATCCGTCAGAAAAGCGGTGAGACGGATGACCTCGTCGGCCTCACCTATCTCTTCGGCACCGCGGCGCAGCGCGAACAAGGCGCGAAGCACCCCGCGGTTGGGTTCGTGGCGCCACGGAATGGGGCCGTGGCCGCGCCAGCCGGCCTTGCGCAGGGCGTCGAGTCCGCGGTGATAACCGACCCGAGCATAGGCGTACGACTCGAGCACACGGCCCTCGGAATGGGTGGCATCGGCCAGCTCAGCCCAGGCCAGCGGCGACGTCGGGTGCACCTGCACCACAGCGGCGATCTCGCTCCACGCGGTTCGGCGAAGGGCCTCGAGCACCTCCGGTTCCGCGGGAAGAAGGGTCTCGGGCTCTGAAATCAAATTGTCGCCGGTCACACTGAATCCTACCAAGACCGCAGGCCGCCGCTTTCGGTGCGCTGCCGCCACCTAGCTCCTGACCGCGCCCCATATCGGTGGGCGCTACGCACGGTTACCGTAGCGAGCACCCACATCGGGCGCGCTCATGCACGCCAGACTGCTGAACGGATGGGCCAGGCTACGCTGGGCTCTGCTGCCGGGCGGCGACGCGCCAGCCACCGTTGACGAACAGATAGGTGGTCGACATGTTCAGTTCGGCCACCACCTCGCCGCGCCGGGCGATCGCCTTGTAGACGACGACACCGGCGTGCTCGCCGAGGCGAATGATGGCGGGCTCGTGAATGCCGTAGCTCTCCCACGGCGCCGCCTGATCAAAGTAGGCGGTGACCTGGTCGCGCGTGATGACAGCGCCCGGCACGATCATCAACCCGTCGTCGGTCATTTCGCGCTGGTAGTAGGCGCCGCCCGTACCGCCCAGAATGGCCTCCCATCCGGCGTTTTCTTCGTGGAGCAGGCGGGCGGGTAGATCGTCAGTGATCGCAGTCATACCGTCACGCTAGCCCCAAACCGTCACCGAATGAAGGAAAAATCAGAACCGGTGCTGAACCACCCAGGAATGCATGGTGACGGCCGCGGCGGCCGAGGCGTTGATCGAGCGGGTCGACCCGAACTGGCTGATTTCGACGACGGATTCCGCGGCGGCGATGGCCTGCTCCGACAGTCCGGGGCCCTCCTGGCCGAACAGAAGCACGCAGCGCTCTGGGAAGCTGAAGGTCTCGATAATAACGCTTCCTGGCACGTTGTCGATCGCGATCACCGGCAGCACCTCTGCGGCACACCACTGTACGAACGCGGCGACATCCGTGTGGTGCAGCACATGCTGGTACCGGTCGGTAACCATGGCACCGCGCTTGTTCCAGCGTTTGCGCCCGATAATGTGCACGGTGTCGGCGCCGAACGCGTTAGCGCTGCGCACGATCGAACCGATGTTCATGTCGTGCTGCCAGTTTTCAATCGCCACGTGAAACGGATGCCGGTGCTCATCCAGGTCAGCCACAATCGCGGCCATATTCCAGTAGCGATACCGGTCGATCACGTTGCGGGTGTCGCCGTGCTCGAGCAGCTCGGCGTCGTACCGGTCTTCGCTCGGCCACTCCCCCGACCACGGACCGACCCCGTAGGTGGAGCGTTCGGGGGAAGAGCTGTCGACGGCGAAGGTGGGGGCTGCTGGTTCGATCACTGCTTAACCGTAACCCGCCGGCCGCGCCCAGATTCGGGCTTTCGGTGTACCTAAATTTCGGCTAGGGTTTCGGAATGACTAAAACGGATGCCCCCGCTCCCGATCGCGTGCTCGCCCAGGCTCCCACCACGATCGCCTCCAGCCGCCTGCTGTGGCTGCTCGGACCGGCCCTCGTCGCCGGGGTCGCTTACCTCGACCCGGGCAATGTCGCAAGCAACATGACCGCCGGAGCCCGTTACGGCTATCTGCTGGTCTGGGTGGTCGTGGCCGGCAACGTGATGGCCTGGCTCATTCAGTACCTCTCGGCCAAGCTTGGGATCGTCACCGGGCAGAGCCTCCCCGAGATCCTCGGGGTGCGCATGAAACGGCCCACCGCGCGGCGGCTGTATTGGATTCAGGCCGAACTCGTCGCCATGGCCACCGACCTCGCCGAGATCATCGGCGGCGCCGTCGCCCTCAACCTGCTGTTCAACCTGCCGCTGATCTGGGGCGGCGTGATTACCGGAACCATCTCGATGATTGTGCTCATGGTGCACTCGCGGCGGGGCCCGAGAATTTTTGAACGCGTCATCATCATGCTCATGCTCATCATCACCGTCGGTTTCACTGCTGGCGTCTTCGTCTCCCCGCCCGATGCCGGCGGCGTTCTCGACGGTCTGGTTCCGCGCTTCGAGGGCAGCAACTCGGTACTGCTCGCCGCGTCCATTCTCGGCGCGACGATCATGCCGCACGCCATCTATGCGCACTCCTCGCTCACCCGCGACCGATTCCCGGAATGGCAGGGCGTGGTCGCGACCCGCCGCCTGCTCTGGGCCACGAAATGGGACGTCACGATCGCCATGGCCATCGCCGGAACGGTGAATCTGGCGATTCTGCTGCTCGCAGCATCCGCTTTGCAGGGTGTGGACGGAACCGACACGCTCGAGGGAGCCTATGCGGCGCTGAAGGACACGCTCGGACCGATCGTCGCGACGCTGTTTGCGGTGGGACTGCTCGCGTCGGGGCTCGCCTCAACCTCGGTCGGCGCCTATGCCGGGGCCGAGATTATGCACGGCCTGCTGCACGTGCGCATTCCGCTCCTGCTTCGACGGCTGGTCACGCTAATTCCGGCTCTGCTCATTCTGGGCGTCGGATTCGACCCCACCCAGGCGCTCGTGCTCAGCCAGGTGGTGCTCTCGTTCGGCATTCCGTTCGCGCTGATTCCGCTAGTCTGGCTGACCGCGCAGCGCGGCCTGCTCGGCACGTTCACCAACCGCTGGTTCACGACCGCCGCCGGTGTGGTGTGCGCGCTGGCGCTGGTCGCCCTCAACGTGGTGCTGCTCGTACTCGTCTTCACCGGAGCCTGAGTTCACCAGAGCGTGAGCGGTTACCCTTAAAGCGATATGACCTACACGACCGGCGCCGCCGAGGACTACCTCAAGACCATCTACGCCCACACCGAGTGGCAGAGCGACCTGATCACCCCGTCGGCGCTGGCCGTGCGGCTGGGGGTGGCTCCGTCGTCCGTGACCGAAATGGTGAAGAAGCTCGCCGCGAGCGGGCTCATCACCCACGTGCCGTACGGGCCGCTGGCGCTGACGGATGCCGGCCGGCTGCGCGCGACCGCGGTCGTGCGCCGGCATCGCCTGATCGAGGCCTGGCTGGTCGGCGAAATGGGCTACGACTGGGACCAGGTGCACGACGAGGCTGAGATTCTTGAGCACTCCATCTCGGATCGGCTGCTCGAAGCGATCAACGCCCGGCTCGGATTTCCGACGCACGATCCGCACGGCGATCCGATTCCGGCCGCCGACGGCTCGGTCGTGCGCGAGCCGTCCGTGCTGCTGGCCGAGGCCGCGGTCGGGCACCGGGCGACCGTGCTGCGCATCAGCGACCGCGACCCCGCAGTGCTGCGCGAGCTCGCGGTGGATCTGATCGGCCCCGGCACCGCGTTCACGCTCGCGGCGCCGTTGACCATTGTGTTAGCGGATGGCCAAAGCCGGCTGGTCACGCCGGCGGCTGCGGCGTCGATCTGGGTCACCGCCTGAGGCGCTGGCCAGCTTTTCGACGATTTCGACCTCGGACGCACAGACCGGGCGACAGCAGACTGGCGATTTCCGGTCCGCGGCATCCGCTTCATTGCCTCAGATGTAACCGAGGCGAAACGTCGCGCAGCTAGGCTGAGAGTCGACGAAAAGGAGCGCCTGATGGCACGACGCGACGAAATCGAATGCTGGCTCACCGACATGGACGGTGTGCTCGTGCACGAGAACCAGGCCCTCCCCGGGGCGGCCGAGCTGCTGCAGCAGTGGACCGACTCAGGAACGCCGTTTCTGGTGCTCACCAATAACTCCATTTTCACGCCGCGCGACCTGAGCGCCCGGCTGCGTTCGAGCGGGCTGAACGTGCCGGAGGACCGCATTTGGACCTCAGCGCTCGCGACGGCGGACTTTCTGAAGTCCCAGGTCTCCGGAGGCACCGCGTTTGTGATCGGCGAGGTCGGCATCACGACCGCGCTGCACGAAGCCGGGTTCATCATGACCGAGACCTCCCCGGACTATGTCGTCGTCGGCGAGACCCGCAACTACTCGTTCGAGGCCATCACCAAGGCGATTCGGCTCATTCTCGGCGGGGCGCGGTTCATCGCGACGAATCCGGATGCGACCGGGCCCAGCAAAGACGGCCCGATGCCGGCGACCGGCGCGATTTCCGCGCTGATCTCCAAGGCCACCGGGATGGAACCCTATGTCGTCGGCAAGCCCAACCCGATGATGTTCCGTTCGGCGATGAACAAGATCGGCGCGCACTCGGAGAACACCGGCATGATCGGCGACCGCATGGACACCGACATCGTCGCCGGCATCGAGGCTGGGCTGCACACGATTCTCGTGATGACCGGCATCAGCGACGAGGCCGAGATCAACCGCTACCCGTTTCGGCCAGACGAGATCGTGGCCGGAGTGCACGAGCTGCTCTCCCCCGAGCTCATCGAGAGCGACGAGATTTAGGCCCTCACACGCCCGGGCCGGCTCCCATGATGCTCATGCTGAGCGGCTCGGCCGAGGCACGGCTGGCGAAGCAGTAGAAGTTGCGCGGCTCGTCGATCCACTGTTCGGCGGTGACGGGGTAGCTCCCCTGCATTTGCAGGTTCGGGTAGGCGGCGGCCGCGCTCAGGTCCAAAATTCCGGGGCTCGTGCACAGCAGGTTGATCTGTGCGGCCAATGCGGCCTCACCCGGAAAGGCCGTAGTCGCGTCGCCGCCGAAGTCGCCACGAAACACCAGCTGAGCCGTATGCGAAGCTGCGCAATCGACGACCATGAAGTCTTCTTCCCACGGCGAGACATAGGGTTCGAGGCATTCCCCGCTGAACAAGGTGTTCCACTCGTGCACGCCGGCCGGCTGCATCGCAGTGATCTCCGGCGTCGGGGTCGGCGAGGGAGTCGGTGTCGGCGTGGGCGAAGCGGATTGGGTGGGCGCGGCCACCGGAACCGGGCTCGCGACGAGCCGTTGGCCCAGATAGAACAGCCCAGCGAGCACGATGGCCGCGAGCAGTCCGACGGCAGTCCAGACCAGGCTGGCCTGCCGGGAGCCGCCGGTACCCCGCCGGGAGCGATGGTGGCTCGGCGGCTCGGAAGCTGTCGGCGGCTCGATCGCGGGCGCAGTGCGGGCGATGACGGTCGTGGCGGCCGCAGCACCGCTGGCCCCAGACCCTGTGGCACCGAACGTGCTCGGGGTGGGCAGCAGCTCGGTCGGCTGATCGAAAGCGCCCGGTGCGGTCGGCTGATCGACGACGTCCTCACCGGTCTGAGAGCGGATGCTCGCCGCCGGGTCCTGCACGACAGCATCCGTTTCAGAACTGGGCAGGATGACCGTCGCCGCCAGGGCGGCGGGGGCGACGGGGGCCGGCTCGATGGCGGTAACCGGCTCGGCCTGTGCCTCAGCGGTGCGTCGGACTCTTCGCCCGAGCAGCGCCGGAGAGAGCGCGGCGGCATCCGCTTCGTCAGGACCGGATGCCGCCGTCGAATCGGCACGGGATTCCACACTCGACTCGCCGACGGGCTTGCCGAGCTGCGACGCGAGCCAGGCGATTCCGAGCTCGTCGTCGTCTGGCGCCACTAGTTCAGCCCCAGGTCCTCAAGGGAGATCGCAGCGAAATAGGGGTAGCCGGCGGCTTCGATCACTTCACGGGCACCGGTGTCGCGGTCGACCACCACGGCGACGCCGGCGATCTCGGCGCCGATCTTGAGCAGGGCTTCGATGGCGGCGAGAGGCGACCCCCCGGTCGTCGAGGTGTCTTCGAGCACGATCACGCGCTTGCCGGCGAGTTCGGGGCCTTCGACCTGGCGGCCCCGTCCGTGGTCCTTCGGCTCCTTGCGCACGACGAACGCGTCGTAGCTCGCGCCGCGGGCCACGCCCTGGTGCATGACGGCGGCGGCGATCGGGTCGGCGCCCATGGTCATGCCACCGACGGCCACGACGTCGGGAACGTCCTGAATCAGGTCGAGCATGACCTGCCCGATGAGCGGGGCGACTCGATGGTCGAGGCTCACCCGGCGCATGTCCACGTAGTACGTGGCTTTCTTGCCGCTCGTGAGAACGAAGTCGCCGTGAAAGACGGCCTCGGCCGAGATGAAGTCGATGAGTTTTTGCCGCGTATCAGTCACGCTCGCCAGTTTAGGGTATTGCCAGCGCCCCCCATCAGATGTGGCGCAGCCACCAGAAGACAAGGCGGGGCGGGGTTTCCTGCGGGGTTGCGAGTTTTGAGGTGTTTCGGGGGCCGCCGCACGCCTTTCGCGGTGGTCCCCGAAACATCTCAATGTTTGAGCGAGGAGCAGCTGACCCTGCCACCGCCGATCCCCATGAAGGAGTGCACAAGCGCAGCCAGTGAGGACGCAGATGGCTCGGTTTCGCAAACGGCCCTACGAGGGGCGGATGCGCGCGCCAACGCCTCAACCTCACGCGAGAGCGGGAAGTGAAGTGGAGAAGCGGTGGGAGTTAGAAGGCGCGCACCAGGTTGCGACGCTCGACCTGACGGTAGCCATCGCGGCGAACCTCAACGACGAGGGCGGCGATGGAGACACCGGCAACGAGCAGGAGTGCGATGAGGATGAACACGAGGTGCCTTTCAGAGGAGATGGAGTGGCCCGGCACGGACGCGACATTGCTCGTGTATGACTCTTTTAGTAGACCACCATCAACCGTGCAGCACAATCGCTTTATGTTGCATGAACTGTTTAGGCTAACTACATGGACGTGCAACGACTCGAACTACTCCGCGAACTCGCCGACCGCGGCAGCGTCACAGCGGTCGCCCTGGCCACCCACCGCACCCCCTCGGCGGTCTCCCAACAGCTCAAGGTGCTCGAACGCGAAGCCGGTCTGCCGCTCACCCAGCGTCAGGGTCGCGGACTCGTGCTCACCGACGCCGGCCGTGCCCTCGCCCGCAGCGCAACGGATGTCGCGGTGTCACTCGCGAAGGCGACCGCCCTCTGGGACGAATTTCGGAACCTCGCCACCGGCGAAGTCAGCCTCGTCACCTTTCCCACCGCCGGCCAGATGCTGCTGCCCGGCGTGATCAAGCACCTGAGGCCCGGCCTCGTGCTCAATTGCGCCGACGAAGACCCCGAACTGAGCGACTTTCCCGCGTTCACAGCAGAGTACGACATCGTGCTGGCCCACTCGATGAGTGGGCAGCTTTCCTGGGCCGGTCGCGGCCTGAAAGTGGTGCCGCTGATGACCGAGCCGCTGGATGTGGGGCTGCCGGTGGGGCATCCGCTTGCCGATCGCGCCTGGGTGCGTCCGAGCGACCTGATCGGCGAGACCTGGATCGGCGTGACCGACGGGTATCCGTTCGAGCGGATTCTGCACGCGATCGAGCAGGAGGCGGGCGCGCGGCTGTCGATGTCGCAGCGGTTCGCCGACCTCGCCCTGATCGAATCGTTCGTGATCGCCGGGCTCGGCATCGCGCTGGTGCCGCGTTACACCTCCGGCGGCGGCCAGCCCGGCCGTCTCGTGCTGAAGCCCTTGCGCGGAATCGAATCCGAGCGCCAAATCGTGGCCCTGATGCGCCCCGACCGGGCCGAGCGCCTGGCCGTGCGCACCGTAATAGAAGCCCTGCAATCCGAGGCCGCGAGGGTACAGCAGTCCCACGCCGCCCACTAGGCCGCGGGGAGGAACTACTGGTTCTGGGGGAAGCCCAGGTTGATTCCTCCATGGCTCGGGTCGAGCCAGCGGCTCGTGACTGCCTTCTCTCTCGTGAAGAAGTTGACGCCGGCGGGGCCGTAGGCCTTCGCGTCGCCGAACAGCGAGTTCTTCCAGCCGCCGAAGGAGTGGTACGCCACCGGCACCGGAATCGGCACGTTGATGCCGACCATGCCGACCTGCACCTCGTTCTGGAACCGACGAGCGGCCCCGCCGTCGTTGGTGAAGATCGCGGTGCCGTTGCCGTACTGGCTCGCGTTGATGAGATCGAGGCCCTCCTGGTAGCTGGCGACTCGCACGATCGACAGCACCGGTCCGAAGATCTCGTCGAGGTACACGGCCGAGTCCACGCTGACCTTGTCGAACAGGGTCGGGCCGAGCCAGAAACCGTCTGGATCACCGTTCACCTTGATTCCGCGACCGTCGATCACGACCTCGGCACCGTCGGCCTTTGCGATGTCAATGTAGCCGGCGACCTTGTCGCGGTGCACCTTGGTGATTAGCGGGCCCATGTCGCAGCCGCGCGTGCCGTCACCGACCGTGAGGCCCTTGACGCGCTCGGCGATCTTCGCAATGAGCTCGTCGGCGACGGGCTCGACGGCCACGATGACGCTGATGGCCATGCAGCGCTCACCGGCGGATCCGAACCCGGCGTTGACGCCGGCATCCGCTGCCAGGTCGAGGTCGGCATCGGGCAGCACGAGCATGTGGTTCTTTGCGCCACCGAGGGACTGCACGCGCTTGCCGTGCTTGGCCGCCTCCTCGTAGATGTAGCGGGCGATCGGGGTGGATCCGACGAAGGAGATCGCCTGCACGTCGGGGTGCACGAGCAGTGCGTCGACGGCTTCCTTGTCGCCGTGCACCACGTTGAGCACACCGGCGGGCAGGCCGGCCTCGGTAAACAGCTCGGCCAGCCAGTTCGACGCCGACGGGTCCTTCTCGCTCGGCTTGAGCACGACGGTGTTGCCGGCCGCGATGGCGATCGGGAAGTACCAGAGCGGCACCATCGCCGGAAAGTTGAACGGGCTGATGATGCCGACCACGCCGAGCGGCTGGCGCAGCGTGTAGACGTCGACGCCGGTCGAGACGTTCTCGGAGTACTCGCCCTTGGAGAGGTGCGGCATGCCGAGCGCGAATTCGACGACCTCGAGGCCACGAATGATCTCACCGAGCGCATCGGAGGTGACCTTGCCGTGTTCGGCCGTGAGAATTTCGGCTAGGTCGCCCTTGCGCGCGTTGAGCAGTTCGCGGAAATTGAACATGATGGTCTGGCGGCGAGCCTGGCTCATGTCGCGCCAGGCCGGGTAGGCGGCCTGGGCGACCGCGACGGCAGCGTTGAGGTCGGCCGTGCTCGCGAGCAATACGTTCTTGGCGACTATGCCGGTGGCCGGGTTGTAAACCGGCGCGGTGCGGGTGGAGGTGCCAGCGGCAGCTGCGCCGTCGATGTAGTGCTGAATGGTGGGGGTGTCGGTCATGGTGAAACGTCCTTCAGGGTTGAATTCGGTTAGGAAAGCAGGTCGAGGCTGAGCACCTCGTCGTAGATGGCGAGCGCCTCGGCCACCTCGGCGTCGGTGACGACGCAGGGCGGCACGACGTGGATGCGGTTCTCCATCAGAAACGGCAGCAGGCCGCGCCCGAGCAGCTCGGCTTTCACTCGGGCCATGACGGCGCCGCTCACCGGCTCGCGAGTTGCCGGGTCGGCGACGAGTTCGAGCGCCCAGAACACGCCGACCCCGCGCACCTCGCCGATAATCGGGTGCTTGGCCTGCAGGGCTTTCAGCCCAGGCTCGAGCACGTCCCGCCCGATCCGGGCCGCGTTCTCGACGATTCCCTCGGCCTCCATCGCGTCGAGCGCACCGACGATCGACGCCATGGCGAGCGGATGCCCGCTGTAGGTGAGTCCGCCGGGAAAGACCGTCTCGTCGAAGGTCGCCGCGATGGCATCGGAGATGATTACGCCTCCGGTCGGTACATAACCGGAGTTGACGCCCTTGGCGAAAGTGATCAGGTCGGGCACGACGTCATAGGCCTGAAAAGCGAACCAGTTGCCCGTGCGCCCGAAGCCGCACATGACCTCGTCGAGAATCAGCATGATGCCGTACTTGTCGCAGAGCGCGCGTACCCCGGGCAGGTAGCCGACCGGCGGCATCATGATTCCGGCGGTGCCGGGAATCGACTCGAGCAGAATAGCGGCGACCGAGGCCACGCCCTCACCCTGGATGACACGTTCGAGGTGGTGCAGCGCGCGGGCGCATTCCTCCTCTTCGCTGCTCGCCCAGAATTCGCTGCGGTAGAGGAACGGTCCGAAGAAGTGCACGTGGCCGCGCGCGTACTCGTTGGGAATGCGGCGCCAGTCGCCGGTGGCGACCACGGCCGCCCCGGTATTGCCGTGATACGACTTATAGAGGGAGAGCACCTTGTCGCGACCCGTGTGCAGGCGGGCCATGCGCATGGCGTTTTCATTCGCATCCGCTCCCCCATTGGTGAAGAAGACCTTGTTGAATCCGGCCGGAGCGCGATCGGTGATGCGCCGGGCAGCTTCGCCTCGGGCCAGGTTCGCCGTCGACGGCGCAATGGTGGTCAGCAGAGCGGCCTGCTCGGTGATGGCTTTCACGACAGACGGATGCTGATGGCCGATATTCACGTTCACCAACTGACTCGAAAAGTCAAGATAGCTGCGACCATCGTGGTCCCAGACGCGACAGCCGAGCCCGCCGGCGATGACGAGCGGCTTCAGCGCCGCCTGCGCCGACCAGGAATGGAACACGTGAGCGCGATCGAGTTCGCCGGTGCGCGCATTGAGACTCGGCGCCGAGTCGACGGATGCGGGGAAAACGGTGGGTGTGCTGGTATCAGTCACGGATATCGCTGGCTTTCTATGTGGTGGTGGTTGTCGTAACGGTAAATTCCTGAGGGCCGGGCGACTCGCGCCGCCCGGCCGTTGTGCAGTAATTCGGGCAGTGTTAGTTGCCGCCCTCGTTGAGGGTGACCTCGGTGGGCGTCCAATCGGTGCCCATCACGTCGACGCCCTCGGCTTTCAGCTCGTCGAGTGCTTTCGTCACGTACTCGTTCGAGTACGCCGTGGCGGGCGGCTCGGCCGTGATGATGGTGGCGCCGGTCTCGTTCTTGGTATTCATGGCGATGTCGACGGTGTTGGCCCAGGCCGCGTCGTCGATCATTCCCACGCCAGCGGTCGACGGGAAGATCAGTTTGCTGACCTCGTTGGTCATCCACAGCTGGTGGCTCTCACCGAGGGTCGATCCGGCTGCCGTGACGATACCGGCGGCCTCTGCCGGGTTGTTGGCGGCGTAGATCCAGCCCTTGATCGATGCCTTAATGAATTTCACCGTGTTGTCGGCGTAGTCGGCGTCGCTCTCAAGCTTGTCGGCGTTGGCCCAGATGGAGTCCTGGAGCATCGCAGTGCCCTCATCGTTCCAGTCGATCACGTTGAGCTCGTCGGGCTGAAAGAGCTCGCCGGTGTCGGGGTTGACGGTTTCCAGCACCTGGGCGTACTCGTTGTAGGTCATGGCCTGGGCCGCGTCGATGTCGCCGGCCAGGAACCCGGTCATGTCGAAGGCCTGCTGAATGAGGTTGATGTCGCCGAGCTCGACGTCGCTCTTCTGCATGCCGGCGAAGAGTTCCCACTCGTTGCCGTAGCCCCAGCTGCCGACGTTCTTGCCCTTGAGGTCGGCCGCCGTGGTGATGTTCTTGTCCTTGAAGGAGATCTGGGTGGTGGCACTGCGCTCAAAGATTTGAGCCACATCGGTGATGTTGGCGCCCTGCTCGATCGAGCCGAGCACCTTAGGCACCCAGGAGATGGCGTAGTCGGCGTCGCCGGCGGCGAGAACGTCTTGCGGAACGATGTCGGCACCACCCTCGTCGATGGTCACGTCGAGGCCTTCCTCCTCGTAATAGCCCTGATCGAGGGCGGCGTAGTAGCCGGCGAACTGGGCCTGCGCGAACCACTGCAATTGGAGGGTGATCGGGGTGAGGTCGCCACTCCCGTCACTCGAACTGGGCGTGGTTGGGCCGCTGCATCCGCTGAGCACCAGGGCACCGACTGCCGCGAGTGAACCGACTGT
This sequence comes from Cryobacterium sp. TMS1-13-1, assembly GCF_004403125.1. NCBI lineage: Bacteria > Bacillati > Actinomycetota > Actinomycetes > Micrococcales > Microbacteriaceae > Cryobacterium > Cryobacterium sp. TMS1-13-1. Next base: position 61,324 of record NZ_SOGX01000012.1, read on the forward strand.
GCCGAGCCATTTGATGCGATGTTTCATGACTGCCTCCTAGATTGCTGGTGCTGTGGTTGGTTCTGGGGTGATCGATTAGCCGCCGGATCGACGGGTCACGAGCTTCTCCACGGCGAGAGCTGCGCAATAAAAGAGGAGTCCGAGAAGGATCGAGCCGAGCACATAGGCCCAGGCCAGCCCATAGTTACTGCTCGACGCGGCCGAGGTGATCGACTTGCCGAGGCCGCCGACCGGTCCGCCGAAGTATTCGGCGATGAGGGCGCTGATCACGGCGAGCGACGAGGCAATGCGCAGTCCGGTGAAGACGAAGGGCAGCGCGGTCGGCAGGGTGACCACCCGCGTCGCCTGCCAGCTCGATGCCGCATAGGCGCGCATCAGGTCGCGGTGCACCGGTCGCACCTGACGCAGCCCCTTGAGGGTGTTGAAGTAGACCGGCACGAACACGGCGAGCGCCGCGACGAGCTGCCTTGCGGTCTCGGCCCCGGCGCCGAACATCGTGTACAGCACCGGGGCGAGCGCGACGATCGGCACCACCGAGAGTGCGGCGACGACCGGCGCTGCCATCTCGTCGAACACGCGCGTGAGCGCTGAGATGATGGCCAGGAGGATGCCGAGGACGGCCCCGATCAGCAGCCCGATCAGTGAATTGCGGCCGGTGATGAGCATGCCGTCTGCCACGTTCGGCAGGTTCGCGGCGAATTCGGCGCCGATGGCGAACGGCGCGGGCAGAATGAACGCCTTAATAGCCAGCCCGGTAACGAGGCCCTGCCACAGCAGGATCACGGCCACCCCGAACACGATCGGGGCGAGCACGGTCTGAATCACGGTGTTGTGGGCACGGCGCGGCTGGGTCGTTCTCACCGGGTCTCGACTCCGCGGGCACCGGTCGGGGCAGGTTCGTCGCCGTGCAGCAGCTCGCGTACCTCGCCGAGCGAGTGAAAGAAGCCCTCGTCTTCGCGCAGGTCTTCGCCCCGGCCAGCCATGTCGCCGAGCCCGACACTGACAATCGAGCGGATGCGTCCGGGCCGCGGCGACATGACCACCACCCGATTGGACAGGAACACCGCCTCGGGAATGGAGTGCGTGACAAACACGACGGCCGCTTTCGTCTCGGCGCAGATGCGCACGAGTTCGTTCTGCATGCGCTCGCGGGTCATCTCGTCGAGGGCGCCGAACGGTTCGTCCATGAGCAGCAGACTCGGGCTTTCGGCGAGCGAGCGGGCGATTGCGACGCGCTGCTGCATACCGCCGGAGAGCTGGTCGGGATAGTGACTCGCAAAGTCGGACAGCCCGACCAGGGCGATCAGTTCGGCCGCACGCTTACGACGGGCCGCCCGGCCCACTCCATGCAACTCGAGCGGCAGCTCGATATTACCGGTCACGGTGCGCCAGGGCAGTAGGCCGGCCTGCTGAAAGGCAATACCGTAGTCCTGGTCGACGCGGGCCTGCCGGGCCGGCTTGCCGAACACCTCGATGCTGCCGCTCGTGGGCACGTCGAGGTCGGCGACGAGCCTCAGCAACGTGCTCTTGCCGCATCCGCTCGGCCCGATCAGGGAAACGAATTCGCCGGGCGCGACCGTGAGGCTCACGTCGTCGAGGGCGGTGACGCCCGGGCCCTTGCGGGCGGCGAAGATGCGGCTGACGCCACGTATGTCAACAGCCGGCACATTAATAGCAGGCGTAGTCATGTCGTGGCCTCTCCCCTGCGAAAACGACGAAGGAACAGGCCGATCAGACCCACAAAACCTGCGGCGACCAGGCCGACCAGGATCGATCCGAAGATGGGTGCCCAGGGCTTTCCTGGGTCGTTGCCGGCCGCACCGGCGTATTCCACGATGAGTCGGCCGATACCGCCGCGCAGCCCGATCGACACCTCCGCGACGACACTGCCGATGACCGCGCTGACCGCGGCCAGGCGCAGGGCCGGCAGCAGATAGCCGACGCTGGCCGGCAGGCGCAGTCGCCAGAGGGTCTTCCACCAACCCGCCGCGTAGCAGTGCATGAGGTCGACGTGATTGGCGTCGGGCGAGCCGAGGCCGCGCAGGGCGCCGATCGACACCGGAAAGAACGCGAGGTAGGAGGCGATCAGGGCCACCGACATCCAGCTCTCCCAGGTGAACTCGCCGAACTGGATCTGCGCGCCCCAGCGCCGAACCAGCGGGGCGATCGCGATCAGTGGCACGGTCTGGCTCAAAATGATCCACGGCAAAACCGCCGACTCGGCCAGCCGAAACCGCTGCATGAGCAGCGCGAGCGCCAGGCCGACGGCCACGCCGACCAGCCAGCCAACGGCCGCGATGCCGAGGGTGAACAGCGACCCTTGCAGCACCGCCTGCCACAGCGGCAGAGCGGATGCCGCGCCGGTCACCGGATCGAGGACTCGCTCGAACATCACCCAGAGGTGGGGCATGGCGAGATCGCTCGTGCGCGGCAGGACCGTGACGCCGCCGAGGATCACGCCGTCGGCCGGGCCGAAGGTCTTGTAGAGCTCCCAGATCAGGGCGAGCAGCGCGAGTCCGGCCAGGCCGAACAGGCTCCCGCGCAGGCGCGGGTGCACGACCGCCCGGCGGCGGGGTACGCGCAGTTTAGGCACTCCAAGCGCGCCGCGTGTGAGCGGGGCGGTCTGCTCGCTGGTGGCCGGCATCCGCTTGGCTATTTCGTGGCCATGATGGAATCGGTCATGGCCGGAATCACGGTTTCGCCGTAGACGCGCATCGTTTCTTCTTTGTTGTCGTGCTGCAGATAGCTGGCGAACTGGTCGACGCCGAGGTCTTTGAGTGCCTCGAGCTTCTCGATGTGGTCTTTCGCGGTGCCGAGCAGGCAGAATCGGTCGACGATCTCGTCGGGCACGAACGCGGCGTGCTCGTTGCCCGCCTTGCCGTGCTGGTTGTAGTCGTAGCCCTCACGGTTTTTGATGTAGTCGGTGAGGGCCGCGGGAACGTTAGAATCGGTGCCGTACTTGGCCACGATGTCGGCCACGTGGTTGCCGACCATTCCGCCGAACCAGCGGCACTGGTTACGCATGTGTTCCCAGTCCGAACCGACATAGGCGGGGGCGGCGACGCAGAATTTGATCGCCATCGGGTCGCGCCCGGCGTTGGAGGCTGCGGTGCGCACGCTCTCGATCATCCACTGGGCGACGTCGAGGTCGGCCATCTGCAGAATGAAGCCGTCGCCGACCTCGCCGGCGAGTTTGAGCGCGAGCGGACCGTAGGCGGCGACCCAGATCTCCAGGCTTGAGCCGCGGCTCCACGGAAACTGCACCGTGGCGCCGTTGTATTCGACCGGGCGGGAGTTGGCAAGCTCCCGAATGACATGGATCGACTCACGCAGGGTTTTCAGGGTGGTCGGCGCGCCATTCGTGGTGCGCACCGCCGAGTCGCCGCGGCCGATGCCGCAGATGGTGCGGTTGCCGTACATCTCATTGAGAGTTGCATAAGTGGATGCCGTCACCGTCCAGTCGCGAGTCGCCGGGTTGGTGACCATGGGGCCGACGATGATCTTGCTGGTCTCGGCCAGGATACGGCTGAAGATCACATAGGGTTCCTGCCAGAGCAGGTGCGAGTCGAAGGTCCAGACGTGGCTGTACCCGTGCGCCTCGGCCAGTTTGGCCAGTTGCACGGTGCGCGCCGACGGCGGGTTGGTCTGTAGTACTGCTCCGAAATCCATGTCTTCCCCCTCAAATCAGATACTGGCTCAGGCCGCGCTTGATGTAGCGGCCGTCACCCTTGGCGCCGAGGTAGGCGAAGCCGTCGACGACGACCTTGCCGCGGGAGATGACGGTGTCGACGTGGCCGTCGATCTCGTAGCCCTCCCAGGCGGAGTAGTCCATGTTCATGTGGTGAGTCTTATCGACACCAATCGACGTGTGCCCGTTCGGGTCGTAGACGACCACATCGCCGTCGGCGCCGGGCTGAATCACGCCCTTCTGGCCGTACATGCCGAACATGCGCGCCGGGGTGGTGGAGCAGACCTCGACCCAGCGTTCGAGCGAGATTTTGCCGTCGACCACGCCCTGGTAGAGCAGGTCCATGCGGTGTTCTACCGACCCGATGCCGTTGGGAATCTTAGAGAAGTCGGTCAGGCCCATGTCCTTCTGACCCTTCATACAGAACGGGCAGTGGTCGGTGGAGACCATCTGGATGTCGTTCGTGGCGAGGCTCTGCCACATGTGGTGCTGGTGGCCCTCGGCCTTGGCGCGCAGCGGCGTCGAGCACACCCATTTCGCGCCCTCAAACCCGGGAGCACCGAGGTTATCCTCGAGCGAGAGGTACAGGTATTGCGGGCAGGTCTCGCCGAAGACGTTCTGGCCGTTGTCCCTGGCCTGAGCGATCTGGTCTACGGCCTGCTTGGCAGACACGTGCACTATATATAGAGGAGCGCCGGTGAGGTTGGCGAGCATGATCGCCCGGTGTGTGGCTTCTTCTTCGGCCTGCCAGGGCCGGGTGAGGCCGTGGTACAGCGGGCTGGTGTTGCCGGCGGCGACGGCCTGCTGTACGAGCAGGTCGATGACGCTGCCGTTCTCGGCGTGCATCATGATCATGCTGCCGTTGGTGGCCGCGCGCTGCATGGCCTTGACGATCTGACCGTCGTCGCTGAGGAACACGCCCTTGTAGGCCATGAACAGTTTGAAGCTCGAGACGCCCTCGTCGACGAGTTCGTCCATGGCGGTCAGTGAGCTGTCTTGCACGTCACTGAGGATCTGGTGGAAGCCGTAGTCGATGGCGCACTGGCCGGCAGCCTTCTGCTGCCAGGCAGCGTAGCGCTCGAGCACGTCCTCGCCGGCGTACTGCACGACGAAGTCGACGATGCTCGTGGTTCCGCCCCAGGCGGCGGCGCGGGTTCCGGTTTCGAAGGTGTCGCTGGCCTGGGTGCCGCCGAACGGCATCTCCATGTGGGTGTGGGCGTCGATGCCGCCGGGAATGACGTACTTGCCGCCGGCGTCGATGACGCGGTCGACATTGCCCGCCACATCGAAGCCGAGCAGGTTCGAGCCGGGCGCGAGCACGGCAGCGATTTTCTCCCCGTCGATCAGCACATCGGCGAGTCCTCGGCCCGTGGCATTGACCACGGTGCCGTTCTTGATCAAAGTCTTCATGGCATCCTCTTCGCTGAAAGTGTCAGGGATAGCGGATTCTGCCGACCGGGTCGGTCGGCACAATCCGCAGTGCTGATTTAACTGCGCCGTGCGCTTTAAGGGGCGACGAGGGGCTCGTACGAGTCGGGGCGACGGTCGCGGTAGAACTGCCAGTCGCGGCGCACCTCGCGGATGACGCCGAGGTCGAGGTCACGCACGACGATCTCCTCGGTGTCGGTCGAGGCCCGCTCGCCCACGTAGTTGCCCTTGGGATCAACGAAGTACGAGCTGCCGTAAAACGTCACGGCCTCGTCGCCAAACTCGGCCTCTTCGTTGCCGATGCGGTTGTTGGCGCCGACGTAGTACTGGTTGGCGACCGCGGCGGCTGGCTGCTCGAGCTCCCACAGCCGGTTGGACAGCCCGGGCTTGGTCGCCGAGGGATTGAACACGATCTCGGCGCCGTTCAGGCCGAGCGCGCGCCAGCCCTCCGGGAAGTGGCGGTCGTAGCAGATGTAGACGCCGATCTTGCCGTACTTGGTGTCGAAAACCGGGTAGTCGGTGTTGCCGGGGCGAAAGTAGAACTTTTCCCAGAACTGGGGCAGGTGCGGAATGTGGTGCTTGCGGTACTTGCCGAGATAGGTTCCGTCGGCATCGATGACCGCGGCGGTGTTGTAGAGCACGCCGGGCTGTTCTTCCTCGTACATCGGCACGACGATGACCATGTTGTACTCGCTCGCGAGCTTTTGAAACCGCTCGACGATGGGGCCGGGAACGGGCTGAGCGTAGTCGTAGTACTTGGCGTCCTGCACGATGCCGAAGTAGGGGCCGTGAAAGAGTTCCTGAAAGCAGATCACCTGAACGCCCTGGGCGGCCGCGGTGCGCACGAATCCCTCGTGCTTCTGAATCATGGATTCTTCATCACCGGTCCAGGTGGCCTGAGTGATCGCCGTTCGAACGATGTTTCTGGTGTCGGAGGTGGTGCCGTTACTCATGCTGTGCCTTCCACTTGCTTCGTTAGTCAATGACCGTAACGAACCGCGCTGTTCGTTTTGTTATTATTTGACGTAAACATTTCAAATGTGTTTCTCTGTGTATCGCACGCATTAATCATCCTGTCGGCCGACGCACCCAGGGGCAAGAGCAATGCAGAACTTTATCGACGAGATTGAGCAGCGCACCCCGGCGGGGATTGCCGCGGCCATCGGGCGGCTGATCGCCTCCGGTCGCCTCGCACCGGGCGACCGCCTGCCCACCGTGCGGCTGCTGGCCGGCGAGCTCGGCGTGAGCCCCGCGACCGTCAGCCACGCTTGGCAGGCGCTCTCCGCGGTCGGCTTGATCGTGTCGCGTGGTCGCGGCGGCACCTTCGTTCAGGATGCCGCGCCCAGGTGGTTGCCGGCCCGCAGCCAGTCCATGATCGGCGAGGTCGGTCCGGCCCGCCTCGACCTCTCCCGCGGCACGCCAGACCCGCGGTTGTTACCGGCGCTGGGGCCGGCGCTCTCCCGGGTAGCGCAGCGCGCGGAAACGCCGAGTTATCAGGATCTGCCCATTATTCCGGAGCTGCTCGAGGTACTGCGGACTTCGTGGCCATACCCGGTGGAGACGATCACCATCGTCGACGGTGCCCTCGACGCCATCTCGCGCAGCCTCGATGCGGTCGCTCGCTTCGGCGACCGGGTCATCGTGGAGAACCCATCGTTCCCGCCGTTCTTCGACCTGCTCGACCAGCTCGGCCTGGAACGGCTGCCGGTGGCCGTCGACGAGCACGGCATCATCCCGGCCGACTTCGCCGAAGCCCTCAAGCTCGGTCCGGCCGTCGTGCTCCTGCAGCCGCGCGCGCACAATCCCACCGGCGCGTCGATGACCGTGCAGCGCGCCGAGGAACTCGCCCACCTGCTGCGCACAACGGCGGCCAGCGCCGACACCATCGTGATCGAAGACGACCACTCCGCCGAGATCAGCATCGCCCCCGACGTGAGTCTCGGCGTCTGGCTGCCCGAACGAACCCTGCACGTGCGCAGCTTCTCGAAGTCGCACGGCCCCGACCTCCGAATGGCCGCCCTCGGCGGTCCGGCCGCATTGATCGACCCGATCGTATCCCGCAGGATGCTCGGCCCGGGGTGGACCAGCCGCATGCTCCAGACAATTTTGCACGACCTGCTCACCAACGGCGAGAGCATGGCGCAGATCAGCGAGGCCCGGCGCATCTACTTCGCCCGGCAGCGTGCCCTCGCCGATGCCCTGGGCGAGTTCGGCCTCGACGTGGTGCAGGCCGACGGCATCAACACCTGGCTGCCGGTGCAAAACGAACGGGACGCCATGGTGCGCCTGGCCGCCTCCGGCATTCGGGTGGCCGGCGGCTCGCCGTTTCTCGCAACCCCGCACCTTTCCAGCACCGGCGGTCCCGCGTTCATTCGCGTGACCGCCGGTGCCCTGCCCGACGATATTCGGCCGGTGGCCGAGGCCCTGGCCGCGGCGGCCCATCCGCTTGATTCGGCCGTGCACGAGGTCGGGGCGCGCTGGGCGTAGCGGGCTTCGGCCAGCGCGCGGATCAGCCCAGCTGACGCAGCCGGGGGGCCAGGTCGCGCTCGAACAGGTCGAGAAAACGCTTCTGGTCATGGCCGGGGGCATGGAAGACCAGGTGGTTGAGGCCCGCGTCGAGGTAGGGCTTGATCAGGGCGACGGCCTCGTCGGGGTCGGACGCCACGATCCAGCGCTTGGCGACCTGTTCGATCGGGAGGGCGTCGGCGGCGGCCTCCATCTCGAGCGGGTCCTGAATGGAGTGCTTCTGTTCGGGGGTGAGTGACAGCGGCGCCCAGAAGCGGGTGTTCTCGAGGGCTGCCTCTGGGTCGGTGTCGTAGGAGATCTTGATCTCGATCATGCGATCGATGTCGTCCTGCGGGCGCCCGACCTTTTCGAGGCCCTCAGCGACGGCGGGCAGGAGCTTCTCGGTGTAGAGCTCCATGCCCTTGCCCGAGGTGCAGATGAAGCCGTCACCCGCCCGGCCGGCGTAACGGGCCACGACGGGGCCGCCAGCCGCGATGTAGACCGGCACCGGGGCATCCGGAACGTCGTACAGGGTGGCACCGACCGTGTTGTAGTACTCACCGTCGAAGTCGGTTCGTTCGCCGGTCCAGAGCTGGCGCATGAGGTCAACGGCCTCGCGCAGGCGGGCGAAGCGCTCCTTAAACTCGGGCCACTCACCCTGATAACCGGTGGCGATCTCGTTGAGGGCTTCGCCGGTTCCGACGCCGAGCATGATGCGCCCCGGGTATAGGCAGCCCATGGTGGCGAAGGCCTGGGCGATCACGGCCGGGTTGTAGCGAAAGGTGGGGGTCATCACCGACGTGCCGATCTGCACCCGCTTCGTGCGCTCGCCGACGGCGGCCATCCAGGCCATGGCGTACGGCGCGTGCCCGCCCTCGTGCCGCCAGGGCTGGAAGTGGTCGCTCACGGTCACGCTGTCGAGCCCGTGTTCTTCGGCCATGACACCGAGTTCGACCAATTCTCGCGGTGCGAACTGCTCCGCCGACGCCTTCAGTCCCAGCTTCAACATGCGCTCTCCCTCGTCGAGTTACTCAGCCTGTTCAGCCTATGCCCTGTTTTTTCTGCGCCCCTGATACGGTGTTCACGACCACCGATTAGATTTTATTGGTTGAGCTTGCCTCGATTTGGGCAGCAGGTCGCTGGACAGTCCAGTTTCCCGCGCCCAAATTTTGTGAGGTCCAGCATGCTCCGTCGTTCCCGTTTTCTGTTTATCGGCGTCGGCATCAACGCCGCCCTGCTGCTCAGCGGATGCGCCGCCACGACAACGCCCGCCGCCACTTTGGCCTCGTCCCCCGCTTCGTCAACAACTGCCCGCGCGGGCTACCCCATCACGGCTGACAACTGCGGCACCAGCGTCACCGTCGCAGCCGCCCCCGAACGGATCGTGTCGATCAAGTCCTCGGCCACCGAACTGCTGCTCGCCCTTGGGCTCGGCGACCGCATCGTCGGCTCGGCTTTTCTCGACGGCCCCCTGCCTGAGTCGCTCGCGGCAGCCGGTGCCGACCTCACCGTGATCAGCGACTTTCTGCCCGGACAGGAGGCGGTGCTTGGCCTGAACCCCGACTTCATCTACGGCGGGTGGGAATCCAACTTCAGCGCCGACGGCGTGGGCGAGCGCCCCGCCCTCGAGGCTCTCGGCGTGGGCACCTACGTCTCGCCGGCCGCCTGCAAGGGCGACTCCATGCCGAACCCGCTCACCTTCGACACGGTTTTCGCCGAAATCGACGAGGCCGGTGCCATCTTCGGCGCAACGGATGCCGCAGCCAAGCTGGTCAGCGGCCTGCAGTCCGACCTCGCCGCCCTCAAGCCGACCGCGACCGACACCACGGCCCTGTGGTACTCGAGCGGCACCACGACCCCCTATGTCGGTGCCGGTATCGGCTCACCCGAGATGATCATGGACGCCGCCGGGCTCACCAACATCTTCGCCGACGTGAGCGACACCTGGACCTCGGCGGGCTGGGAGTCGATCATCGAGGCCAACCCGAGCGTCATCGTGCTCGTCGACGCCACCTGGAACACCGCCGAGTCGAAGATCGCCCACCTGGAGTCCGACCCGGCCACGCAGGTGCTCGACGCCGTCAAGAACCAGCGCTACATCATCCTGCCGTTCGCCGCGACCGAGGCCGGCATCCGCAACGTCGAAGCGACGGCGTCCACGATCTCGCAGCTAGCCGCGCTCGACGAGTGACCCGCAGTAAGTACCTCGGGTGGCTGGTCGCGGCAGCCGCTCTGCTCGTGTTCGGGTGCGCGGTCGCCGTGACCATCGGGCCGGCAGCGGTGAGCCTCGCCCAGGTGGCGGGCAGCATCGGCGCGCACCTCGGTCTGCCCGTCGAGCCGGTACCTCTACTCATCGACTCGATCGTCTGGCAGCTCCGACTACCGCGCGTGCTCACGGCCGCCCTGGTCGGCGCGGGCCTCGCCCTGAGCGGCGCCGTGATGCAGAGCGTGACGCGCAACCCCCTCGCCGACCCGTACCTGCTCGGGCTATCGAGCGGGGCATCCGTTGGTGCGGTGTGCGTGGTCATTCTCGGCATCGGATTTGCCCTGCCGGCCGCAGCGTTTGCCGGGGCATTGCTGGCCCTAGTGGCGACGCTCAGCATCGCCAAGGTCGGCGGAACGATCACCCCGGTGCGGGCCGTGCTCGCCGGCCTGGCCATCGCCCAGCTCGCAGGTGCCCTCACCTCGTTCATCATCTTCTGGGCGGCCAAGGGCGACTCCTACCGCGAGATCCTCAACTGGCTGCTCGGCTCGGTGGCCGGTGCCACCTGGCAGAGCGTAATGATCGCGGCGACAGCCGTTTTGGTCGTGGGCACCGGCATTGTCCTGTCGGCGACCCGGCTCGACGCGTTCGCCTTCGGTGACACGTCGGCGGCCAGCCTCGGCATCAATGTCAATCGCACCCGCTGGGCGCTGCTCGGTTCGGTCGCTCTGCTCACCGGGGCTATGGTGGCCGTGAGCGGGTCCATCGGGTTCGTCGGACTCATTCTGCCGCACCTGGTGCGCGGCATCAGTGGCCCGGGCCACCGCCGCCTGTTGCCGCTGGTCGCGGTTTGCGGGGCGCTGTTCCTGGTGATCGCCGATACTCTCGCGCGCACCGTGTTCGACCCGCGCGAGCTGCCGGTGGGCATCATCACCGCGTTCATCGGCGTGCCGGTGTTCATTTTGCTGATCAAGAGAAAGAAGTCGAAGCTGTGGGCGTAGAACTCGATCGATTGTCGTTCAGCATCGACGGCACCAGCATTTTGCGGGACGTTTCGGCGTCACTGCCCACCGGCAGCGTCACCGGCCTGCTCGGGCCGAACGGCGCCGGCAAGTCCACCCTGCTTCGCCTGATCGCGGGTATCGACACAGCGGATGCCGGCACCGCCTCCCTCGACGACGTCGCCATCGGCTCCCTTCCGCGGCGCGAGGCGGCCCGGCGGATCGCGCTGCTCGAACAGAACGCGGCTCCGAGTGTGGAACTGACCGTGCTCGAGGTTGTGCTGCTGGGGCGCATTCCGCACCGCACCAAACTCATGGGCTCGTTCAGCGGCGAGGAGGATCGCACGGTCGCTCTCGACGCCCTCGAACTGGTCGGCGCGGAAACTCTGGCCGAGCGGTCGTGGCACACTCTGAGCGGTGGGCAGCAGCAGCGCGTGCAGATCGCCCGGGCCATGGCGCAGCAACCGAGCCTGCTTCTGCTCGACGAACCGACCAACCACCTCGACGTGAGTGCCCAGCTCTCGTTGCTCGAGCAGGTGCGCGAGCTGGGCGTGACGGCGATCATGGCCCTGCACGATCTCAACCTCGCCGCGGCCTACTGCGACCACATCCTGCTGCTCGATGGCGGCCTGCTGGTAGCCTCCGGCACGCCCGCTGCGGTGCTCACCCCCAAGATCATCGGCGCCGTCTACGGCGTGGACTGCTACATTCTCGAGCATCCGCGCGGCGGTCATCCGGTCATCGTCTATGCGGCTGCTTCGGTGTCGGCATGAGCGGCGTCGGCATGACGAGCCTGAAGCGCGTGACCGTTCTGGCCGGCGGTGTCGGCGGGGCCCGTTTCACCCGCGGCATGTTGGCGCAGCTCGCGGCGGAAGCTCCCGACGCCACCGTGACGGTGATTGTGAACACGGGCGACGACATGTGGCTGGACGGGCTGCGCATCTGCCCCGACCTTGACACGGTCATGTACACGCTCGGTGACGGCATCAACGAGGAGCAGGGCTGGGGCCGCCCCGACGAGACCCGGAGGACCTCCGCCGAGATCGCGGCCTACGGTCGCGGCTGGTCCTGGTTCACCCTCGGCGATCTCGATCTGGCCACCCACATCGTGCGCACCGATCTGCTGCGCAGCGGTTCGACGCTCTCTGAGGCGACGGAATTTCTCTGCCGCCGCTGGCAGCCCGGCGTGCGGCTGCTGCCGATGAGTGATCAGCCCGTGGAAACCCACGTATGCCTCGCCGAGAATATAGATGAGCACTCCGTGGGCGACTATATCCACTTCGAAGAATGGTGGGTTCGCTACCGGGCGCAGGTGCCGATCACCGGGTTCGAGCAGCGGGGACTCGCTGACGCGGTCGCCGCGCCGGGGGTGCTCGAAGCCATCACCGAGGCCGACCTCGTCGTGCTGCCGCCGTCGAATCCGGTCGTGTCGGTCGGCACGATCCTGGCCGTTCCGGGCATACGTGATGCGCTGCGGTCGACCGCGGCCCGCGTGGTCGGCGTCTCTCCGATTGTCGGCGGTGCGGCGGTGCGCGGAATGGCCGACGCCTGCCTCCGCACGATCGGGGTCGAGACCAGTGCACTCGCGGTCGGGCTGCACTACGGTGCCCGCAGCCGGGGCGGCATCCTCGACGGCTGGCTCATCGACGAAACGGATGCCGTGGCCCTGCCCGCTCTCGGGGCCGCCGGCATCCGCTCTGCCGCTGTGCCGCTGTGGATGACCGACCTGCCCGCCACGACCGCGATGGCGGCCGCCGCCCTGGCGCTGTGGCCCGGAGCCAGAAGCTAGACCAGTTCGCTCGTGTGCGGCCCGAGCCCCAGCGCCCGGGCGGTGTCGAGGTCGGCTGCGGTGTCGACGTCGCGTCGCAGCGACGAGCTCGGCGGCAAGTCCAGCACGACGTGCCCGTCGCCCTCGTGCGCGGCGCGGGAGCCGAGACCGAACCGCGGAGTGAACCTGTAGCCGGCCTGCGCGAGCAGCGTCGTTGTTCCCACGCCCTCCGCATCGGCCACCATCGAGAGCGGGTGCGTGGCCGCGAGCGCGAACGCCGTTTCTACATCGGCCACGTGCAGGGCCGGCAGGTCTCCGGTCACAACGGCCAGATTCGCGTCGGGGCAGGCGAACCGGGCGGCCTCGGCACCCTGCTCGATCGCGGCGTTCAATCGGTCCTGCCCCGCCTCCGGGCCCGGCACCTCCGGCACGATGACCGCGCCGAGTGCGGCCAGCAGCACGCCGAGCCGTGCACTCGCGGTCACCACGAACACGCGCTCCACAGCGGATGCCGCCACCAGCGCCGCTACCGTGTCCAACGCGAACGCATCGGCGAGCGCCGCCCGCCCGGCCCCGGCCCCGAGGCGGCTCTTCGCCCCGGCGGTTCCCTTCACCGGGACGACCACCACCCACCGAGTCTGATCCACGGTAAACACGCTATCAGCGCGCCGCCGGCAAACCCGCGCAACCCCGCGCAACCCGGCAAGCGGTAGCCTCAGGAGTCGAGTAGTCAACATCCGTACGTTCGATTGAACGGCCCAGGAGGTCCCATGTCACAGTCACTCACCGCACAGGCTCGCGCGCTTCCCATGGCGATCGTCACCTATCTGGAGCGCAGCGCGAGCGCCAAGCCCGCCTCCGCTCGAGCGACCTTTGTCGAAAACGCTGTCGTCGACGACGACGGCAAGACGTACACCGGCGAGCCGGCCATAACGGCCTGGCTGGCCGGCAGCGCCGCCGAGTTCGAATACACGACCACCCTGCTGCGCACCGAGAAGGACGAGGCGGCAACGACCGTCATCAACCGCATCGAGGGCAACTTTCCCGGCCGCAGCGTCGACCTCAGCTACCGCTTCGAGCTCGCCGCCGAGACCGGCCTGATCCAGAACCTCACGATCTCGATCTAGCTTTTCTCGGCTGCTGCAGCCAACCCGGCGGCGAACCCCTCGCGATACCCTTCGGCGCGGGCCTCGGTGGTACCGAGCCTAAACATGTCGGTGTCGCTCGGGCGCTGTAACGCCCGGGCGCCGACGGCATCGAGGTCGCCGACCAGCCGGCCGAGTCCGCGCAGCACGGCGACCGGGTTGCCGCTGGTCTTGCCCTTGACCAGATCGGCGGCTCCGGCGATCTCGTCGGCGACCGCCGCGACGGTGACGTCGAGGCGGCGACCCGAGACATCCGTTGTACCGCGCAGGTCGTCGAGTACCGCAAGCCCCGCCGCACCGATAGCGATGTCGGTCTGGCCCTCGCGCCACGGGCGCCCGGCAGTATCGGTGATCAGCACGCCGAGCCGCAGGCCGGTGCGCTCGCGAAGGGCTGTGCAGAGCGCGCGAGCGGAGGCATCCGGATCGACCGGCAGCAGCAGCACTACGCCCGCGGGCGCGTTGCTGGTGTCGACGCCGGCCGCCGCCATCACGAGTCCCTGCCGGTTCTCGACGATGCGGGTGACTCCGCCCGGGTAGGCGCGTGAGGCCACGATCCGAACGGTCTCGTCGGTGATCGCCTGTTCGCGGTCGGCCGCTGGCACAGCCCGCCCCTCGGCCTTCGAAACGATCTTGCTGGTCACCGCCACAATATCGCCGTCAATCAGGCGGGACCGAGCGGCTTCCGCGATTAGGGCTGCGAGGTCGTCACCGGCCGTGATCTCACCGAACCCACCGAGGGTGAACACCTTCAGGCCGAACAGTTCCATTGCCCCCACTTCCGCGGCGGCCGCGTCGGGCCGGGCGTCGTGCGGCATCAGCGCACCAGCTTCGGCAGAACGGATGCGCCGAACACGTCGATCCACTGCTTCTGATTGCGGCCGACGTTGTGCAGGTAGATGCGATCGAAGCCGAGGTCCACGAATTTCTGAATGTATTTGCGGTGCTCGTCGGGGTCGGCCGAGATGACCATGCGGCCCTCAAAGTCCTCCGGACGCACCATCTTGGCCAGCTGCTCGAACTCGAACGGCGATCGAATATCGCTCTTCGGAAACTTCATGCCGCCGTTCGGCCACTCGTGCAGGGCATTGGTCATGGCTTCCTCGTCGGTCTCGGCCCAGCTCATATGCAACTGCAACACCTTGGGCATGGTCGACGGGTCTTTGCCGGCCTCGCGGGCGCCGCCGTCGAACTTGCCGAACAGCATCGCGATCTTCTCCAGCGGGGCGCCGACCGTGATCAGGCCGTCCGCCAGCCGACCGGCGCGTTTGGCGGTGACCGGGCCGGCCGTGGCTACCAGGATTTCGGGGGCGACCTCGGGCATGGTCCACAGCCGGGTGGATTCAAGCTTGAAGAATTGCCCGGAGTGCTTGACGTCCTTGTCGGCCAGGGATCCGGCGAACAGCTTGGAGATGATCTCGATGGCCTCGAACATGCGGTTAATGCGCTCGTGAGCCTCGGGCCAGTACGCGCCCACGATGTGTTCGTTCAGCGCTTCGCCGCTGCCGAGCCCCAGCCAGTGCCGGCCGGGATGCATCGACGCGAGCGTCGCCGAAGCCTGGGCCACCATCGCCGGGTGCCACCGAAAGGTCGGGGCGGTCACACCGGGACCGAAGTCGCCCGTGGTGCGCTCGGCGATCGAGGCGAGCACGCTCCAGACGAAGCTCGACTGACCCTGCGCTGGAACCCACGGCTGAAAGTGGTCAGCCGCCATCACGCCGGTGAAACCGTGCTGCTCCGCGTAGGCCGACAGTGCGACCGCCTCAGCCGGTGCAAACTGCTCCAACATGGCCGCGTAGCCAATCCGCAACTCCGTCAAAATAACCTTTCCGCCCATTACCGTGTATCCGTGTCCATTCAATCGCAACACGGTCGGGGCTGCGTTCGATACCGCGGAAGGCGGCATCCGCTTGGCCGGGCGGCACGCTGGCCCTTATAGGCTGGAGGCATGCGCATCGCCACCTGGAACGTCAATTCCGTTCGTGCCCGCTCCGGACGAATCGTCGACTGGATGGAACGCGAAGACATCGACGTTCTCGCCATGCAGGAGATCAAGTGCAAGCCCGAGCAGTTTCCCTCGCAGGTGTTCGAGGACGCCGGCTACGACCTCGCCATTCACGGTCTGAGCCAGTGGAATGGCGTGGCGTTTGCCAGCCGCGAGCCGATGACGGATGTCGTCACCAGTTTTCCGAATATGCCCGGCTTTCTGAAGGGTGCGGTCGGTCCAGACCAGCCGCTCGAGGCGCGCGCGCTCGGCGTGACCGTGAACGACCTGCGCCTGTGGAGCCTGTACGTGCCGAACGGGCGGGCGCTCGGCGACCCGCATTACGACTACAAGCTGGCCTGGCTGAAGGCCCTCGAAGCCCACGCGGTCGCGGAGCTCGAGGCCCATCCCACGCTCGCGCTGGCCATGATGGGCGACTGGAACGTCGCGCCCCGCGACGAAGACGCCGGCGACCCGACGCTGGTTCCCGGTCTCTCCACGCACATTTCGCCGCCGGAACGCGCGGCGTTCGAGGCCTTCCAGGCAGCCGGCCTGACCGACGTCGTGCGCCCGATCGTGCCGGAGGGCTTCACCTATTGGGACTACAAGCAGCTGCGGTTTCCGCGCAACGAGGGCATGCGCATCGACTTCATCCTCGGCTCGCCCGCCTTCGCCGATCTGGTAACGGATGCCAGCATCCACCGCAACGAGCGCAAGGGCGACGCCCCGAGCGACCACGTTCCGGTGCTCGTCGACCTCGATCTGGGCGGCGACGATGACGACCGCCCGATGATCTTCTAGGCCCTCGTCTCTTCTGCCGCACCGAGGGGTTGTCCCACCCCACCTGCAGGGTCTAGCCTGCTGGGCAAGACGTCTGGCGCGCGCTCCGACTGCGGCGCACGCACCACCGCCCGAACGCGATTCATTCCCCTGTGCAAGGAGCAGGCTCATGCGGGCAGTCACTTCCTTTATGGCCGGAGTTGCTGGGGCAACCTTGGTGTTAATCGCGTGCGTGGGCTCAGTCTCGTCGCCCGCCGCGTTCGAGGCTGCTGCCGCCGCTACCGCCACCTCGGTGCACTTCACCGCCTCCGGCGATATTTCGGCCAGTGCGGGGGCAGCGGCGACACTCACCCAGGTGGCCGCGATCGCGCCGGACCTCCACCTCGCGCTCGGCGACCTGTCCTACGGTGCCACTGGCGCCGAACAGGCCTGGTGTGACTTCGTCACCTCCAGGGTAGGAGCCGGGTTCCCGTTCGAAGTCATCTCGGGAAACCACGAGAGCAACGGTCTGAACGGCAACGTGAATGATTTCGCGGCCTGTCTGCCCAATCAGCTTCCGGGCGTGGTCGGAACGTATGGGCGGCAATACTACGTGGATGTTCCGCAGGTCAATCCGCTCGTGCGCTACGTCATGATCTCCCCCGCACTCACCTACCCCGATGGAGTCTGGTCCTACGCCGCCGGCAGCCCGCGCTACCAGTGGACCGCCAGCACCATCGACGACGCCCGAACGAAAGCGATTCCGTGGGTGGTGGTGGGAATGCACAAGCCGTGCCTGTCGGTTGGTCAGTACGCGTGCGACCCCGGTGCCGCACTGCTGAATCTGCTGGTCAACAAGCGTGTAGACCTCGTCCTGAGCGGTCATGAGCACGTGTATGCCCGCAGCAGGCAGCTCGCTCTGGGTGCCTCCTGCAGCCAGATCGTGCCGGGGAGCTACTCGGCCGGCTGCGTCGCCGATGGCGACAATGCCCTTTCGAAGGGCGCCGGAACGGTGTTCGCCATCGTGGGTACCGGTGGCACGCCCCTGCGGGACGTAGTCACGACCGACTCGGAAGCCCCCTATTTTGCCTCCTCCTCCGGACTTAATCTCACTCCCAGCTTCGGGAACCTCGACGTGTCGGTCACCCCGGACTCACTCGCTGCCCGGTTTATGCCGGCAACGGGCACGTTCACGGATGCTTTCACCATCGCTTCGGGGGGTCCGCAGGAAAACCAGCTCCCGGTAGCCTCCTTCACCGCCGTCTGTCCCAGTTTGACCTGCAGCGTCGATGCGGCAGCGTCATTTGACCCGGACGGCACCATCGCCGGCTACGCCTGGAACTTCGGTGACGGAGCAACCGCAACCGGCCGGGTCGCCAGCCACGACTACGCCATTGCCGGAAACTACACGGTGACCCTGACCGTGACCGTGACCGACGCTGCGAGCGCCACCGACAGCACAACGCGCGGCGTCAGCCCGGCAAAGCCACCGGACGCCACCGTGCTCGCAACCGACGCCTTCACGCGCGCGGTGACGAACGGCCTCGGTACGGCGCTTTCGGGCGGACCCTGGACCACCACCGGCAGCGTCAGCATGTACTCGGTCGACGGTACCGGCCGAATCCGTCTCGCGACCCCGGGCACCACGGCCAACGCCTTCCTGGGCCAGGTGTCCTCCACCGCGAGCGACCTGCTGTTCACCGTGTCCGTCGACAAAATGCCCACCGGAACCGGTATCTACGTCTCGGCAAGCGGACGAAACATCGTCGGCGTCGGCGCCTACCGGGCCAAGATCGTGCTGCGCTCCACCGGGCTGGTTGGCCTGTCGCTCTCGAGGGTGAACTCGGCCGGAGCGGGGGAAGTCACGCTGCAGTCGGCGACCAACGCGCCGAGCCTCAGCTTCGCCGCCGGCGATCAACTCAAGATGCGGCTGCAGGTCACCGGAACGAGCCCGACCACGATCCGGGCCAAGGTCTGGAAGCTGGGAGCGACCGAACCCACAACCTGGCAGCGCGCCATAACAGATGCCACGGCATCGCTCCAGACGGCCGGTGGTGTTGGTGTCACCGTCTACCTGTCGAGTTCGGCAACGAATGCTCCGGTGATCGGCACCATCGATGATCTGCTCGTCGTGGCACCGGTGGGCTGATATCAACACCAACGGCACCCGACGTCAGCCGTGAGGCCGACGTAGGGTGCCGTTGGTGTGCGCGGTCTGGGACTGGTTAGACGGAGACCTTCTCCGGAGCCTTGTACTTCGGGTGTGCCTGCTCAGCGGAAAGGTCGAATTCGGCATCGATCTCGGCGTTCGGCTTGTACGTGGCGAGGGAGACCACGACGGCCACGATCATGCTGGCCGCAAAGCCGGGCACGATCTCGTACAGGGTGTCGCCGAGGGTGGAGTTGCCCCAGATGAACACGACGACAGCGCCGGTGATCATGGAGGCCAAGGCACCCCAGGTGGAGAGCTTCTTCCAGTACAGCGAGAGGATGACCACCGGGCCGAAGGCGGCACCGAAGCCCGCCCAGGCGAACCCGACCAGGTCGAGAATGGTCGAGTTCTGCTGCAGCGCGATGAGTCCTGCGATGACGGCCACGAGCAGCACGCCGATACGGCCGAGCATGACCAGCTGCTTGGGCGCGGCATCCTTGCCCACAATCTTGTAGAGGTCTTCAACGAGCGCCGACGACGAGACGATGAGCTGCGAGGAGATGGTGCTCATGATCGCGGCAAGCACGGCGGCCAGCACGAGGCCCGCGATGAAGGGGTGGAACAGGGTCTGCGAGAGAATGAGGAACACAGTCTCCGGGTTTGCGAGATCCAGGTCGGGGTTCTGCTGGAAGTACGCGATACCGATCAGGGCGGTCGCAATAGCACCGAGGGCGGTGAGGATCATCCAGCCGATGCCGATGCGGCGACCAGCCTTGGCGTCCTGCGGGGTACGCATGGCCATGAAACGCACGATAATGTGCGGCTGGCCGACATAACCGAGTCCCCAGGCGGCAGCCGAGATGACACCGAGCACGGATCCGCCGGCGGTCAAAGACAGCAGGTCGGGGTTGAACTCCCGGATGGAGTCGAGGGTCGCAACGACTCCGCCGGTGGCGTTCAGCGCTACGAGGGGAACGGCGATGAGAGCCGCGAGCATCAGGAGGCCCTGGGCAACGTCGGTGAGGGTTGCGCCGAGGAAACCGCCGAACAGGGTGTACAGCAGGGTGACGCCGCCCACGATCAGCATGCCGGTGACGAACGTGGAGCCGAAAGACTCCTCGAAGAACACACCTCCGGCAACCATACCGGAGGAGACGTAGAACGTAAAGAACACCAAAATGATAAGACCGGAGACCACGCGCAGCAGGCGCGACGTGTCTTTCAGTCGGTTCTCGAAGAAGCTCGGGATGGTGATCGAGTTCTTCGACACGAAGGTGTAGGAGCGCAGCCGCGGGGCCACGTACTTCCAGTTCAGCCAGGCGCCAATGGTGAGGCCGATGGCGATCCAGGCCTCAACGAGACCGGACACGTAGATGGCTCCGGGCAGACCGAGCAACAGCCAGCCGGACATGTCCGAAGCACCCGCGCTCAGGGCTGCTGTGCCCGGCTTGAGTCCTCGGCCGGCGAGCATGTAGTCGTCAAGGTCTTTGGTCTGACGAAAGGCAAAGTAGCCGATGGCGACCATGCCTGCGAGATATAGAACGATTGCAATGAGTTGAAATGTTTGATCCGTCAATGGGATTCCTTTGTTGGGATGCCCGACGTACTGGACGTGATTACTCGAGGTGCGAGCAAGCTCAAAACTCTAGTCTCGCAGGAATATGGGCATTGCGCCATATTTGACGACCCATTCGCCCCCGTAACCGTTTGGTAACGAAGGGCTTACCCCCTGCCCGCGGTCGCCCTAAACGTGCCCACAATGACCGCACGAGGCGTCCGGCCCTTTCCCTCCCTAGCCAAATTGGATACAGTATCCAAATGACCGGGATTATTGACGAGGCGCGCACGACGGGTCCGCTGGACGGCATCCGTATTGCGGATTTTTCTCGCGTGCTCGCCGGGCCATTTGCCGCCATGATGCTGGCCGATTTCGGCGCCGACGTGATCAAAATCGAGCACCCGCTCGGCGATGACACCCGCGCATGGGTGCCGCCGGTCGACCCGAACGGCATGGGTAGCTACTTTGCGAGCGTCAACCGCAATAAACGCTCTGTGGTCTGCGATTTACGCACCGAGAACGGCCTGGCTGAAGCGCGCGCCCTCGCGCTGAGCGCCGACGTCTTGATCGAAAACTTTCGCCCGGGCGTCATGGAACAATATGGCCTCGACTACGCCAGTTTGACCGCGGAGCGCCCCGAGCTCGTCTACTGCTCGATCACCGGATTCGGCCGCGCCGGCGGCGCGGCGCTCCCCGGCTACGACCTGCTCGTGCAGGCGGTCGGCGGGCTGATGAGCGTGACCGGCTCGGCCGCCGAAGAACCGAGCAAGGTCGGGGTCGCCCTCGTCGATGTACTGACCGGGCAGAACGCGGTCGTCGGCATTCTCGCCGCACTGCGCTCGCGCGAGCAGACCGGCCTGGGCCAGCGAGTCGAGGTGAATCTGCTCTCGTCTTTACTCGCCGGGCTGGTCAACCAGGCCTCGAGCACCCTCGCCACCGGGGTCGCCCCCCAGCGCCTTGGCAACGCCCACCCGAGCATCGCGCCCTATGAAACGTTTCGAACCCTGGACGACCCGATCGCGATCGCGGTCGGCACCGACAAGCAGTTCAGCGCGCTCGTACAGGTGCTCGACCGCCCCGAGCTGGCACGCGACCACCGGTTCGGTTGCAACGCCGACCGCCTCGCACATCGCGCTGCGCTCAAGGAGCTGCTCGAAGCGCGGCTCGCCGCCCGTCCGGCCACGGAATGGACCGCACTGCTGGCGACCGCGCGTGTGCCGGCCGGCAAGGTGAATTCGATCGCCGAGGCGCTCGAACTGGCCACCGAACTCGGCCTCGCCCCGGTCGTGCCGGTGACCGATTCGAACCGGTCGCGGGTGAGCCAGCAGATCGCCAACCCGATCAGCCTCTCCGCGACCCCCGCACGATACCGGCGCCCGCCGCCACTGCTCGGGGAACACAATGGTGCGACCTTTTTCTGACCATAAGCATCCGCTCTACTGAAGGAAGACGACTCATGACTACCGCCATTGACACCGATCTGACCGACGCCGCCGACCTCGTGGGCATCGATTCCCTGCTGACCGAGCCCGAGATCGCCCTGCGCAATGCGGTGCGGGTCTTCGTCAACACCACGATCAAACCGAACATCGCCGGGTGGTACGAGAACGCGTTCTTTCCGCTCGAGATCATTCCGCAGCTGGCCAGGCTCGGCCTGCTCGGCATGCACCTTACGGGCTACGGTTGCCCCGGGCGCAGCTCGGTCGAGTACGGCCTCGCCGCGCTCGAACTCGAGGCCGGCGATTCTGGGCTGCGCACCTTCGTGAGCGTGCAGGGGTCGCTCGCGATGAGCGCAATCCACAAGCACGGCTCCGAGGAGCAGAAAAACGAGTGGCTGCCGCGCATGGCCGCCGGTTCGGTGATCGGCTGCTTCGGGCTGACCGAGCCTTCGGCCGGCTCCGACCCGGCGAGCATGACCACTTTCGCGCGCCGCGACGGCACCGATTGGGTTCTCAACGGCACCAAGCGCTGGATTGGCCTGGCCTCGATCGCACAGGTCGCCATCATCTGGGCGATGACGGATGACGGAATCCGCGGCTTCGTCGTCCCCACCGATACCCCCGGATTCGTCGCCACGCCGATCGAGCAAAAGCTCTCGATGCGAGCCTCGATTCAGTGCGAGATTGAATTGACCGAGCTGCGCCTGCCCGACTCGGCGATGCTGCCCAAGGCGCGCGGTCTGCGCGGCCCGTTCGAGTGCCTGAACGAGGCCCGCTACGGCATCGTCTGGGGCGTCATGGGTGCGGCCCGCGACAGCTACCTTACGGCGCTGGCCTTCTCGCAGGAACGGATGCAGTTCGGCAAGCCGCTCGCCGGCTACCAGCTGACCCAGCAGAAGCTCGTCAACATGGCGCTCGAAATCAACAAGGGCACGCTGCTCGCCCTGCAGCTCGGCCGGCTCAAGGACGCCGGCACGCTCGCTCCGCACCAGATCTCGGTCGGCAAGCTCAACAACTGCCGCGAAGCCATCGCCATTTGCCGGGAGGCCCGCGCCATGCTCGGCGGCAACGGCATCACGCTGGACTATTCCCCGATGCGCCACGCCAACAATCTCGAAAGCGTGCGCACCTACGAAGGCACCGACGAGGTGCACACCCTCATTCTCGGCCAGCACATCACTGGTATCCCGGCCTTTCGCTAGAGTTTTGACAGTGTCTTCTCCCAATCCGACCCAGCGCCCGCCGACCGTTCCGGCATTCGTGCTCGCTGAGCTGCGGCGCCTGATCGCCGTCGGCGAGTTTGTTCCCGGGCAGCCACTGCGACAGGAGGATCTGGCCGAACGCCTCGGCGTCAGCCGGGTTCCGGTGCGGGAGGCCCTCAACACGCTCGAAACCGAGGGGCACGTCGTGCACGAGCCGCATCGCGGCTACCGGGTGACCGAGCTCTCGGTCGCCGACCTGCTCGAAGTGTACCGACTGCGGCAGCTGCTCGAGGCGGAGGCGGTGCGCGCCACGATCGCGCGCGGCGGCGAACACGTGCTCACCGCACTGCGCGCCACCGCCGTCGAGGTGGAGCGGGCTAATGCGGCCGGCGACCTGCTCGCCATGAACGAGGCCAACCGGCGGTTTCACTTCGTACTCGTGACGTCATCCGGGCTCCCCCGGCTGGAACGCATTCTGCGTGCGCTCTGGGATTCGACCGAAGCCTACCGCCGGCTCTACTACGAGCAGGCGGGCAACCGGGCTTTGGTCGAGCACGAGCATGCCGCCATCGTCGACGCCTTCGCCGCCGGGGACACCGAGCTCGTCATCGGCCTGCTCGATGAGCATCGCGGCCACGCCACGACCGCCCTCGGCGCGCTGCTGGCCTGAGCTGCCAGGCAAGCGGATGCCGGTCAGACGACGCGGAACGCGAGCTCGCCGATCCCCTCGATTCCGGCGGTGACGTCGTCACCGGGCTCAATGCGGCCGACACCGGCGGGAGTCCCGGTGAAAATCAGGTCACCCGGACGCAGCGTGACGAAGCGGGACAGCGCGGCAATCACGTCGGGGACGGGCCAGATTTGGTCGGCGAGGTCCCCGTCCTGGCGGGTGTCACCGTCGACGTCGAGCCAAATGCGGGCCGCGGCCGGATGACCGATCGTGGCCGCGGCGACGATCGGCGAGCACGGTCCGGAAAAGTCGAAGCCCTTGGAGAGGTCCCACGGGCGACGCACGGCCTTGGCTGCATCCTGCAGGTCGCGGCGGGTGAGGTCGACGCCGGCGGCGTAGCCGAAGACGTGACCGAGGGCATCCGCTGCCGCGATGTCGGCGCCGCCAACGCCGATCGCGACAACGAGTTCCATCTCGAAGTGCAGGTTGTCGGTCTCGGGCGGGTAGGGAACCTCACGCGCACCCACGCCCCGGGCGGGAACACCCTCGGTCACGGCGAACACGGCGTCGGCCGGTTTGGCGAAGAAGAAGGGCGGCTCCCGATCGGGGTCATTGCCCATTTCTCGCGCATGGTCGGCGTAGTTGCGGCCGACGCAGTAGACCCGGTTCAGGTAGAACCGGTCGGCCGAGTCACTGATCGGCAGGCTGGTGGGTTTCGGCGGGGAGAACGGGGCCGGCAAGCCGGCCTCGGGGGTGCTGAGCGACATTTTCATCCTTTCACGTGCAAAATCACTTGGTGCCCCTGCATACCTGCGGAGAACTTCACGGTCACGCGCGAACGCACCGTGCGGTGACCCAGTGATTTCGGGAGATGTGAGCAAAATCTCCGCAGTTCTGCCGGCACTCAGGCAAGGAGGGCCGCGATCACGAGCAGGGCGGGCATGGACAGGATCGTGGTGAGCAACACGGTGTCGCGGGTGACGACCATGGCCCGGTCGTAGCGCGAGGCGAAGTTGAAGATGTTCTGCGCGGTCGGCAGCGCCGACACGGCGACGACGGCGAACAATTCGGCACCGGCGAGGTCGAACACGAAGTGCCCGAACAGGTACGCGACGATCGGCATGAGCGCGACCTTGATCACGGTCGCGGCGACGACCTGTTTGCGCCCGGTTCCGGCCTTCAGCAGGCGCTGGCCGTGCAGCGACATGCCAAACGACAGCAGCACCAGGGGAATGGCGGCACCGCCGATCAGCTCGAACGGGGCCAGCACGGGTTTGGGCAGCGTGATGCCCAGCATCGCCACGAGCACACCGGCGAGCGAGGCGATAATCATCGGGTTGCGAATGGGCTGAGTCACGATCGACCGAAACGACGCTCGGCCCTGGGTGGCGAGGTCGAGAATGGCCAGAATGGTCGGGGCCAGAATGACCAGCTGCAGCAGCAGCACGGGAGCCACGTACTGCGCGCTGCCGAGCACGTAGATGGCTACCGGAAGCCCGATGTTGTTGGCGTTGACGTACGTCGCGGTCGATGCACCGAGCACCGTCTCGGCCAGCGGTCGACGAAAAAACAAGCGGGCGGCGATGACATAGACGACGACACCGACCACGATGGTGCAGACAATGGCGAGCAGAAATTCAGAGAACAGCACGGTCACATCCGCGTGCGAGAGCACCGTGAACAGCAGCGCCGGAGTCGCCACGAAGAAGGCCATCCGATTGAGCACCCGGCCGGTGCCGACACCGACGATGCCGAACCGCTCAACAAAGTACCCGATCAGGATCACAAATCCGATAATCGAAAACCCGACCAGTACACCGCCCATTATGTTGAGCCTAGGGGTTTCGGACCGCGCACCAGGTCAAAACAGCCTCTGCCGATTCCAACCATCGCACGAGCCCGGTCTTTCGGGCGCACCGGACGTGGCGCTACGCTCGGGGCATGCCCAGACTCGATGTTCCCGGCGCTTCGCTCTACTACGAAACGCTGGGCGACCCCGAATCCCCCGCCCTGCTGTTGCTGCACGCCGACATTGCGACCCTGCGCATGTGGGATCCGCAGGTCGCGGCACTCGCTGCGCACCACTTCGTCATTCGCTTTGATGCCCGCGGTTTCGGCCAGACGACGACCGAGAATGTGGAATTCTCCAATCGAGCGGATGCCGCGGCGCTGCTCGATCATCTCGGCGTCGTTCGGGCTACCCTCATCGGCTGCTCACGCGGTGGCACGATTGCGATCGACCTGGCCGTGGCCAGTCCCGAGCGGGTGGCGGGCCTGGTCACGATCGGCTCCGGCCCCAGCGGATTTCCAGAGGTGGCGCTCACCGAGCGGGAAGACGCCCTGTTCGACAAGCTCGATGCGGCCTTCACCGCCCGCCAGTGGCCCCGGCTGGCCCGGCTTGAGGTCACCCTGTGGGCGGTCGGGCCGACCCGTAAGCCGGCCGACGTCGACCCGACCTTTCTCGCCCTGGCGCAAGAACTCAACCTGCGCAACGTCATCCACGCCACGGAGGCGCCGATCTCGATTCCGCTTGAGCCGCCCGCGCTCGACCGGGTCAGCGACATCGATGTTCCGGCGCTCGTCACCGTGGGCGAGCTCGACGTCACTTCAGCGCTGGCCCATTATGAATTTCTGCTGGAGATGCTGCCGCAATCAAGCGGATGCACGTTCCGCGACACCGCGCACCTGCCGAGCGTGGAGCATCCGCTGGAATTTCAGCGTGTGCTGATCAGATGGCTCGCTACGAACAACCTCTGATCGGCAGCGCTCCTTCACCGCCCCCGCTTGTGCAGACCCGCCGCGTCGGCCCAGCCGGAGGTTTTCTCCGCCCGATAGCCTGTGCGGAGGGCGATCGACGCGGGGATATCGATGTCAGAGCACGAGCCAGTTCAGCGTGGACAGTTTTACCTCCGGCACGCCGGGCGCATCGTCTGGCCGCGCGACTCCCTCGACCTCACCGACCCGGCACTCTGCCCGGCCTGCCACGCGGGGCTGAAGTCGGCGGTGTGTTCCGTCTGTCGGCTCGATCTGCGGCATCCGTCATCGACTGAGCTCCTGGTCAGTTCAACGGAGGCCGCACTGGCGTTGGAGCGGCGCGCCGAGCTGATCGGGCGCATCCGCTTTGAAACCGCCGCGGGCGTTGCACCGGCTTCGGCCCGGGCGCGTGCCGTGGATCTCCCTCGCCTACAGCGCGATGCCGTGGTTCCTCTGGCTCGGTGGCGGGGGCATACTGCTCATCGTGCTGGCCGCACGCTATGAGCAGCGCTTCGCGAACCTCAAGTCGGTCGCGCTGCGGTCGTTAGGGCCGACGGCGAAAACAGCCTGCGGTACGCGTGCGGACCGGTCGGCCCTGCGGTGTGCGCAAGTACTTCGCGAATCAGAACGGTTTCGGGTTGGTGTCGTCGGTGTTCCAGTCGCCACTCCACGGATCGCTGATCGGTTCGGCTGGCGGCAGCGGTGCGGGCGGGTCGGGCGGTGGTGGGGCTGGTGGTTCGGGTGGGGCTGCTGCCTGTGGTGCTGCTT
>NZ_SOGX01000014.1:0-157609 GCF_004403125.1 Cryobacterium sp. TMS1-13-1
GCCTTGAGTCCGCTCGCGACCACTTGAACGACTACGTGCCTTGGTATAACACCAGCCACAAACACTCCGGCATCGCGTTGTTCTCGCCGCAGGAAGTCCACGATGGCTCGTGGCGACGGACCCATTTCACGCGCGACCTCGCTCTGCAGAGATACCACCGCAAGCATCCAGAACGGTTCCGCGCACGACCCCAGCCCCAGCCGGCATCGTCGGGATCAATCATCGTCCCGACAAAAACGTCAAAAACTAAGCCAAGTGACTCCACACAGCTTGACATCGCGCGCCGATTCCAAATTGCAGGAGTTATGCGCGCCAAGCACCCGGACTGCAGTCACGAAGTGGCCGAAGGAATCGGGTGCGTCGTGGTGCATGGCGAACTCGGCGGTGGCCGGATACGCCTGCGCCTGGCCCAGATCATGCGCCGCGGCTCAGGCCGAGGTGCGCACCAGCCGCTGCACCTCACCGAGCTGGTCCACGACGGCAGCCCGAAACTCAGTCGACGCGCTGACCTCCGGCGGAAAGACCTCGGCCAGGGCGAAGAACCGGTCCACGAGGGCGGCCGGCTCCGTCACCGCGGCATCGACGGACGCGACGGCCTGCTGCAGCCGGGTGGCGAGCGGGTCGTCGAGGGTTGGGCCATCCGTTTGAAGAGTCGATGCAACGAAGGTGATCCAGGCGGCCACGGTCAGCGCGAGCCCCGCGGGCCTGTGGCCGGCATTCAAGCGGTCCCACGCCGTGCCGAGAATGCGGGTGGGCAACTTCTGGGAACCGTCCATGCCCACCTGCAGCGTGGTGTGCGGCAGGTTCGGGTTGGTGAAGCGCTCGAGCACACTGTCCCGATACTCCTCAAGGTTGAGCCCGAACGGCACGTCGAGGGTCGGCAGGATATCTGCGTCAATCGTGCTGCGCGCTACCGCACGAAGAGCCGGGTCCGCAATCGCCTGCGCGATGGTCGCATGCCCCTTGAGGGCGCCGAGGTAGGCGAGCTGGGTGTGCGTCGCATTGAGAATACGCAGTTTGGCGCGCTCGTATGGAGTCACGTCAGTGGTCAGGATCGCGCCGGCCTCTTCCCAAGCGGGCCGCGGCCCGGCGAAGTCGTCTTCGATGACCCACTGCGTGAAGGGCTCGGCCACCACGAGAGCTTCGTCGCGAAGGCCCAGTAGCCCGAGCGCCTCGGCCCGGTCGGCCGCTGTCGTCGCCGGGGCGATGCGGTCGACCATGCTCGAGGGAAAAGAAACGGATGCCGCGAGCCACGCCTGCAGCTCGTCGCGCCCCGCGCCCGGCGCCAGCGCTTCCACGAGCGAGAACACCAACGCACGGGTCAAGGCGCCATTGTTGACGAGGTTGTCGCAGGAGAGCACCGTAAACGGCTCGGCGCCCCCGCGGAAGCGCCGGGCGAGGCCGCGAACGAGCAGCCCGATCGGACTTTTCGATGCCGGCAGGTCGCATTCGCCGAGCAGCTCCCGCTCGATCAGGGCGAGATCCTGTTGCACGACGGCAAGGCCCAGGTCGATGCCGTCGCCCGCGCGCAGGTAGCCCTTTTCCGTGATCGTCAGCGTCGCGATGTGGGTCGTCGCACGGGCGAGGGTCGCGACGACTTTCTCGGAGTCCCGAGCCGGCCAGGCCACGTCGCGAACCGTACCCACGATGCGCAGCGAGGTGGCCTCAGCGCCCTTCTGCAGCACGCCGTAGAGGCAGTCCTGCGGTTGCAGCTGCCGGACCACGGAATCGGCTCGCCCGGTGACACCAAGGATTCCCCAGCGGGTGTCGCCACTGGCCGCGGCGGCGTCTTCGGTGAAGACGGCCTGGTGCGCCCGGTGGAAGGCCCCGATTCCGAAGTGCACGATCCCGATGGTGAGCGCGCCAGGGGCGACGCGTGGGCCGGTAGTTCCCACCGGATGCCCGCCGCGCAATGTTTCGAGCGAGAGTCGCTCCAGTGTGCTGGTTGAGTCAGTCTTCACGGGAGTCCTTGACCTGGGCCACCAGCTGGGTGGGATTGATGAAACGGAGGGCGATGATCAGAATCAGCAGCATCATCGCCGTGTAGATCACGCCCATCGAGGAGATGAGCTGTCGGGCCTCGCCGCCGCCGGCGCTCGTCATCGCCCGGTAGATGGCGACCACCAGGGTGTCAGAGCTCGGCCCGGACACCAGGAAGGTGAGGTCGAACATGCCGACCGTTCGAACCAGAACGAGGATGCTTGCGGCCAGGATTCCCGGGATCAGCAGGGGAGCCAGGATCTTGGTGAAGACCCGATACATGCTCGCGCCGCACATGCGGGCAGCGTTCTCAATTGACGGGTTGATCTGCTCGATAAACGGCGTCATCGTGATAATCACGAACGGCACGGAGGGCACGAGGTTCACCAGGATGACGGCCAGCACGGTGCGGCCGAGGCCGAAGTTGTACATCACGGTGGCCAGCGGAATACCGAAGGTGATCGGCGGAATCAGGATGGGCAGCAGGAACAGCAGCATCACGAGCTTCTTGCCCGGAAAGTTACTGCGGGCGAGCACGTAGGAGGCCGGCACCCCGATGATGACCGAGATGACGATCACGGAGACGGCCACCAGAAGCGTGACCCCGATGATGTGCGTCAGGTCGAATCGGGCCCAGGATTCCTGGTACCAGCCCAGGGTGAAGTTCTCCGGCAGCCAGGTGTTGAACCAGGGCTTGCCGAGCGAGTCGACGAGCACACTGAGCACGATGCCGAACAGAAAGATGAAGAACGCGGCGATGCCGAACCAGACGAACCAGGTTCCGGGTGAGGCCACGAGGGACTTCTCACCGGGTGCCAGCTTGCCGCGGTTGCGGTTCTTGACGATGTTGACCACCTCGGTGGGCGGAGCAGCTTTAAGTCGTGAGTTGGACATCAGCCCTTCCCTCCCGTTGAACCCTTGTAGAGGAAGGAGCGGCCCAGGAACACGAACGCGATCACAATGAGCTCCACCACCCCCATCATGATTGCGATCGTGGAAGCCATGCTGTAATCCAGCTGCTCCGAGAACGCCCGGTAGGCCATCAGAGCGAGCACCCGGGTTTCACCCGAGGCGTCACCGACTAGCCGGGCCGACGGAAACACACTGAACGCGAGCACGAACGTGAGGATGAACGTCGTGGCCAGTCCGGGCGCGAGCAGCGGCAGCGTGATCCGGCGGAAGCGCTGCTTCCAGTTGGCACCGAGGGTCTTTGCCGCCGCTTCGAGCGAGGGATCGATTCCGGAAAGATACGACGAGATCAGCAGGTACGCGAACGGGAAGCCGGAGATGATCAGGGACAGCATCACGCCGAGGTAGTTGTTGACGAGCTGGAGCGGCTGGTCGATGATGCCGTTTTCCAGAAGGAACCGGTTGAGCCAGCCCTGACGCCCGGCAAAGATCAACAGGCCCTGCGCTGTGAGCACGGTACCCAGCGTGATGGGCAGCACGAGCAAGGTCTGCAGCATCCGCTTGCCACGGAATTTGCTGCGGAGCTTGAACGCGATCGGGATCGAGACGAGCACGTTGAACAAAGCGGCGGGGAGGGCGAGCCGCAGCGTGATCCAGACGGAGTCAAAGATGAACGCGTCCTTGAAGAACGCCACGTAGTTGGCGAAGAATCCGCCGCCCCACTGCTCTTGGGTGGCCGCGAGCGGCTGGAAGGTGAGCCCGATGCCGTAGGCGAAGGGGTACACGAACAGCAGCAGCGCGAACACGATGGCCGGCACGAGCAACAATAGTTTCGTGTCGACTCCGCGTTCGGCCAGCCGGTGTTTGAGGCTGGCCGAGCCCCGGGCCCGCGAGCCCGTATTGGTCGCGGATGTCATCATCGCACCGCCGAGAGTTCCCGGGGCGCGTCGACTCCGTCGAGGCTCGTGCGGTAGATGAGCGCTCGGGACGGATCGACGGTGAGCTGTACGGTCGAACCGGGAACGAGCGCGGTGTAGGCGTGCACGAACAGATTCTGGCCCTGGGTGGTCGTGACCTCGACCGCGAACTCGCGCCCCTGGTATTCCACCACGTTCACGGTGGCCTGCACGGTATCGCGACCGGGCGGTGTATCCGGCCCGGCAACTACCAGGTCGGAGGGACGGATGGCTACGCGAACCGTGTCACCGATGGCCGCCTGCTGGGCCAGGGTTGCCATGATCGAGATGCCCCGGCCGGAGACTCTGGCGAGGTCGCCCACGACCGATTCGACGTCAAGGTCGACGATGTTGCGGTAACCCATGAAATCGGCGACGTGCCAATTGGCGGGGTTGTCGTGCAGCTGCTCCGGCGTGCCGACCTGCTGCACCCGGCCCTCCCGCAGAACCACGAGCCGGTCGGCGAGGGAAAGGGCCTCTTCCTGGTCGTGGGTGACGTAGATGGTGGTGAGTCCGAGGGACTGGTGCAGGCGACGGATCTCGGTGCGCATCTCCAGGCGCAGCTTGGCGTCGAGGTTGGAGAGTGGCTCGTCCATGAGAACGAGGCGCGGTTCGAGCACGACGGCGCGGGCGATGGCAACGCGCTGCTGCTGGCCGCCGGACAGCTGGCCCGGCAATTTCTTCGCCTGTTCCTGCAGCTTCACCAGGGCCAGGCCCTCAGCCACGCGCCGGGCGATCTCAGGCTTGGGCAGGTTGCGCATCTGCAGCCCGAACGCGATGTTCTTCTCCACAGACAAGTGGGGGAACAGCGCGTAGTTCTGGAAGACCATGCCGAAGTCGCGCTTCTCGGAGGGCAGCACGTCGATGCGCTTGCCGTCGATCAGGATTTCACCGTGGGTGAGGGGGAGGAGGCCGGCAAGGCAGTTGAGTGCGGTGGACTTGCCGCATCCCGACGGTCCGAGCAGGGCGATGAACTCGCCCGCCCGAACCGTGAGATTGAGGTCGACCAACGCATTCTGGCCGCCAAAACTGCGACCGACGTTCTTCAGTTCGAGGGTATCAAATGTATTGGTCGACCGTGTCATGAGTTACTTCGCCTCAAATTTTCCCGAGCCGACTTCGCGGTCCCAGATGTCAAATGCCTGCACGAGAGCGGCAGGCACGAGCGGAGCTGCCTTGGGCATCTCCTCGATCAGGTCGTCGTACCAGTCGCGGCCGAACTCGGCGATGACGTCCTGGCTGGCTTGGGGCGCCTTGTCGAGAGTGGCGCCTTCGATGGCCGGGCCCGGGTAGAAATAGCCGGTGTCATAGGCCATGGCGTTGGTCTCCGGGGTGAGAATGTCCTGCAGCAACAGCAGAATGGCGGACATTTTGTCAGCGGTCTGGCCCTGGGGGACGACCGCGTAGTGGGCATCCGTTACCCAGGTGAAGTCGTCGAACGGGGCAGCTTCAATGCTGGCGGGCATCTTGGCCGTGGCGCGGGGTTCGATATCCCAGCCGGTCGTGGTGGGGATCATGGACCAGGTTCCGTCGGCCATGTTGGTAATGACCTGGCCGGTGCCGGTGGGGTAGTTGTTGATGGTGAGGCCGAGTTCCTTCAGGTACGCCCAGGTCTTGTCCCAGCCGTCCACGGGATCGGTCGGGTCGGAGTCGCCGAGGATGTACGGCAGGCCCTGCAGGAAGGTGCGGCCGGGGCCGGAGTTGGCCGGACGGGCGTAGCCGAACTTGCCGGGGTTGGCCTGCGCCCAGGCGAGAACCTCTTCCGGGGTGGTTGGAACGTCGGTCACCACGGCGGGGTCGTACTGCAGCAGCGGGCCGGACGGGTAGTAGGTCGTGACGACGCCGAAGCCCTCGGCGAGCTTCTGCATGTTTGCGGCGGGCTCAATGTAATCTTCCTGGTTCGACAAACGGTCGCCGTAGTCGGTGACGAGCGGAACCCAGAGGTTCTGGCCGATACCGGCAGACAGTCCGTCGGTTCCGGTCATGACCATGTCGATGGACAGGCTGCCACTGTCGACCTGAGGTTTGATGGAACCCACGAGGTCTGGCGCGCCGGCGCTCTCCCAGGTGACCGCGGAGATCACGTCGGGGTTCGCTGCCACGAAGGCGTCGACCATGGGGCCGGTGAGCTTCTGGTTGCCGGCCACGTCCAGAATGTTCAACGTCACGGGGGCGGATGGTTTGTCGGGCACATCGGAGGCGTTGGCGGCCGGAGTTGCCGGCGCCGCACCGGAATTCGGTGCGGTGCACCCCGTGAGAACGAGGGCAGCCACGGCGACTGCCGCTGTGACATAGGTGCGGGTGAAAGCTCTCATTTCGATTTCATTCCTTCTGTTCGGACCAAACGGCTGCGTTTGGAAGCTGGGGTCACTGCCGATTGAGTGGATGCCGCCGGGCTGGCAGGCACGACGCCGGTGGACTGTCGCACGACGAGTTCGACCGGAATCTCGAGATTGGGGCGTGGCACCGTTGAACGGCCCAGAACGGCGTCGAGCAGTGCGTCGACGCTTGCGCGCCCCATCTGGATCCGGGGAAAATCAACGGTCGTGAGGTTGGGCCAGACCAGGGTGGACATGGGAACGTTATCGAATCCGGTGACACTGATGTCGGCGGGTACGTTGATACCGCGGTGTCGCAGTCGATCGACGAGCCCGGCGGCGACCAGGTCGTTGAAGGCCACGATGGCCGTTGCTCCGCTCGCGAGCGCGAGGTCCGCCGCCTGGGTTCCGCCGGAGAACACCGGCGAAAAGTTGCCCAGTTCGATGAGCGTGACCTCGTCGGACTGTTCGGCGAATTCGCGCAGGGCCACATCGCGTTCCCGGTTGGACCATGACGTGATCGGGCCGGCCGCATACGCGATCGTGCGGTGACCGAGCGCCACCAGGTGCCGCATGACGGCGCGGGCTCCGCCGCCGTTGTCGAAGGTGATCGAGGGTACTCCGGGCAGGGTGCGGTTCACGAGAACGAGCGAGCTCTCCTCGGCGACGCGGCCGACCGCCTCGTCGGTTCCGCGGGGCGAGCAGAGGATGACGCCGTCGACCTGTTTGGTGAGGCTGCGCACGACTTCGTCTTCGAGAAGAGGGTCTTCGTCGGTGTCGGCGATGAATACGGCGTAGCCGGCGGCGCGGGCGCGGGCCTGTACTCCCTTGCAGATCGAGCCGAAGAACGGGTTTTCGAGGTCGGGCACGACGAGGCCGATGCTTCCGGTGCGGCCGGTGACGAGTCCCCTGGCAGCGCGGTTCGGTCGGTAGCCCATGGTTCGTGCCGTCTCCTGCACGTGGAGGCGCGTAGCCTCGGCGACCTGATCCGGGTTAGCCAGCGCCCGCGAGACCGTTGAGATCGATACGCCGGTGGCGCGGGCCACATCGCGAATAGTCACGACCATGCTCACCACCACCCTGTGTAATGGTCCGAGCGTTTGCGGACCGTGGCTACATTCTGCAAACCTTTTCAGTGTTTCGTCAAGTCTCAGTTTTATAACGGGAGAAAGTTTGCACTGATGGCGCCCGCGACCGTTCCGCTAGCTCTATTTACGTGCATATAGTGGTCTCAGCGGACCCGGCAACGACGTGTTCATCAGGCTCGACCGACTGCAACAACATTCATTTTGTTTCAACGAGGAGGCAGAAAATGGCCAA
This sequence comes from Cryobacterium sp. TMS1-13-1, assembly GCF_004403125.1. Classification (NCBI taxonomy): domain Bacteria; kingdom Bacillati; phylum Actinomycetota; class Actinomycetes; order Micrococcales; family Microbacteriaceae; genus Cryobacterium; species Cryobacterium sp. TMS1-13-1. The sequence continues at coordinate 7,484 of NZ_SOGX01000014.1, forward strand.
AACGCCATGGAAACTTCACCCTGACCGGGCGCTCCCGGCCGAACCGACCCAGCGCTCGATCGCCCGTGAGCTCTACCAGAGCGTCGCCGCACTGCCGATCGTCTCGATGCACGGGCACATCGATGCCGGGGCCATCCGGCGCAACGATGCCTTCGGCGACCCGGCCGAACTGTTCATCATTCCAGACCACTACCTCGTACGCATGCTCGTGTCCCAGGGCTACCGTCAACAAGATCTCGGCGTTCGGCCCCTGAACGGCGACCCGTACGAGACCGACCACCGCCTCGTCTGGCGGCGCTTCTGCGCGAACTGGAAGCTGTTTCGGGGAACCCCCACCCGGTACTGGATGGAACACGAGCTGGTGGAGGTCTTCGGCATTACGGAGGAGCCCTCTGCCGCCACGGCTGACGCGATTTACGACCAGCTGTCGGCCACCCTGGCAACGCCGGCATTTCGCATCCGCTCACTCTTTGACCGTTTCAACATTGAGATTCTTAGCACAACGGATGCGCCGGATTCCGACCTGGCCGAACACGCGGCGCTCGCCGCAGACGGTTGGGGCGAGCGCGTCGTTCCCACCTTCCGGCCCGACGGGATCTTCTACCCCGATCGCGCAGCCTGGCGCGCCTCCGTGCGCTCGCTCGCCGCCCGCAATGGTACCGAGATCACGGATTACGCGAGTTTCCTCGTGGCCGTGCAGGAGCGCCGCCTCGCATTCGTGGCGGCCGGCGCCCGGGCCACTGACCACGGCCACCTCACCGCCGACACCACCCCGCTGTCGGCAGCGGATGCCCAGCGCATCTTCGCCAAAGCACTGACCGGGCCGGTCGATGCGGCCACCGGCGCGGCCTTCGCAGCCAACATGCTGTTCGAGAGCGCTCGCATGTCGGTCGAAGACGGCCTCGTGATGCAGTTGCACCCCGGAGTGCAGCGCGACCATTCCGACGAGATCTCCGCCGCTTTTGGACCGGACAACGGATTCGACATTCCCCGCCCGGTGGATTACACTCGCGGGCTGCAGCCGCTGCTCAACGCCTTCGGCCTCAACCCACGTTTTCGCATCATTTTATTCACGATCGACGAAACCGTGTATTCGCGGGAGCTCGCCCCGATTGCGGGTGCTTATCCGTCCGTGCGACTCGGCGCCCCCTGGTGGTTCCTCGATTCGCCGGGAGGCATGGCGAGGTTCCGTGAGCTCGTCACCGAGACAGCCGGCTTTTACAACACGAGCGGTTTCGTCGACGACACCCGGGCGTTCGCGTCGATCCCGGCCAGGCACGACCTCGCCCGGCGCATCGACGCCGGCTACCTCGCGGGGCTCGTGGCCGAACACCGACTCACCCTCGACGAGGCGACGGAGACTGCCATCGACCTCGCCTACACCCTGCCGCTGGCGGCGTACGCGCGCCGCGACGACGTATCCGATGGCATCACACCAGTAGCTGTATTACCAGAAGGAGTCGCATTATGAGCGTCATCGAAAACGCAGAAGTCTTCGTCACGAGTCCCGGCCGCAACTTCGTCACCCTGAAGATCACCACGTCGGACGGCGTGACGGGACTTGGCGATGCCACCCTGAACGGGCGTGAGCTTTCGGTGGTGGCCTACCTGCAGGAGCACATCGTGCCGTTGCTGATCGGCCGCGACCCGCAGGCGATCGAAGACACCTGGCAGTACCTGTACCGCGGGGCATATTGGCGTCGCGGGCCCGTCACGATGGCGGCGATCGCCGCGGTGGACGTTGCCCTCTGGGATATCAAGGGCAAGGTGACCGGCCAGCCGGTGTATCAACTGCTCGGTGGGGCCTCCCGCACGGGCGCCCTCGCCTACGGGCACGCGTCCGGCTCGGATCTGCCGTCGCTGTTCAACTCCATTCAGAACCACCTCGACCAGGGGTTCAAGGCCATCCGCGTGCAAACGGGCGTGCCCGGTCTCGGCCAGGTCTACGGTGTGGCCACGAACCAGAAGCCCGGCGAGCGCTACGACTACGAACCCGCCAAGCGCAGCTCGGTTCCCACCGAGGAGGAGTGGGACAGTCGCGCCTACCTCCACCACATCCCGACGATTTTCGCGGCCGTGCGAGAGGAGTTCGGCTACGACCTGCCGCTGCTCCACGATGGCCATCACCGGCTCACGCCGAACGAGGCGGCCATCCTCGGTAAATCACTCGAGCCCTACGACTTGTTCTGGCTCGAGGACTGCACCCCGGGGGAGAACCAGGAAGCGTTACGCCGGGTGCGCGCCCAGACCACAACGCCGCTCGCCATCGGCGAGATCTTCAACACAGTCTTCGACTATCAGACCCTGATCACCGAGCAGCTCATCGACTACGTGCGCAGCGCCGTCACCCACACCGGCGGCATCAGCGCACTCAAAAAGATCATCGACTTCGCGGCGATCTACCAGATCAAGTCTGGATTCCACGGACCCACCGACATCTCGCCGGTCGGCCAGGCCGCTGCCCTGCACCTCGACCTGGCAATTCACAACTTCGGCATCCAGGAGTACATGAAGCACTCAGAGGACACCCTCTCGGTGTTCCAGACCAGCTACACCTTCGAGAACGGGCTGCTGCACCCGGGCAACAACCCCGGCCTCGGGGTCGAGTATGACGAGGCGCTCGCCGCGACCTTCGACTACACGCCCGCGTACCTGCCGGTGAACCGCCTGCAGCGCGATGGGACCATGCACGACTGGTAGCGAGAGGCGTCGTTCGCGAGGTGCTACCTTCGGCCCCTTGGGGGCGTCGCCCCTCAGGTGAGGTGCCATCTTTGGCCCCATGAGAGCTGGTGATGGGGCAAAAGGTGGCACCTCGCGGGGGATGCAGGGAACCGTGGTCCGCGCCTCAGGTGACGGTGCCGAACTGCCAGGGGATGAACTCCTCCTGGCCAACGCCGAGTTCTTCGCTCACGGTCTGTTCGCCCGACGCAACTCGGATGATCAGGTCGAAGATCTCGGCCCCGACTTCGGCGAGGGTGGCCGTGCCGTCGACGATGCGGCCCGCGTTGAGGTCCATGTCATCGGGCATCCGGTTGAACGTCTCCGAGTTGGTGGCGAGCTTGATCGAGGGTGTGGGCTTGGAGCCGAACACTGAGCCGCGGCCGGTTGTGAAGCACACGACCGTGGCGCCACCGGCGATGATGCCGGTCACCGAAACTGGATCGTATCCGGGGGTGTCCATGAAGACGAGGCCGCGTTCGGTGATGCGCTCGGCGTACTCATACACGGCGGACAGGTCGGCCTGCCCGGCCTTGGCGACGGCGCCGAGGGACTTCTCCAAAATGGTGGTCAGCCCGCCAGTCTTGTTTCCGGGGGAGGGGTTGTTGTCGAGGCTGCCCCCACCCTGCTTTGCGTAGCCCTGCCACCACTCGATGCGGTCGAGCAGCCGCTGCCCCACCACGGGCGAGACCGCGCGGCTCGTGAGCAGGTGCTCCGCGCCGAACACCTCTGGAGTCTCGGCCAGAACGGATGTTGCCCCATAGGCCACGAGAAGGTCAGACGCCACTCCGAGGGCCGGGTTCGCGGTGATGCCCGAGAAGCCGTCTGAACCGCCGCAGTTCAGACCCAGTACAAGTTCGGAGACCGGAACCGGAACCCGGCCTCGCTTATTGAGCTCGGGAAGCATGGCGCGGATGCGGGCAATGCCCTCCTTGACCGTGGCCCGCACGCCGCCCTCGCCCTGGATATTCATGGTGGACACGAGAGTGTCGCTCGGCAGGTCGTAGCCCGTCACGAGTGACTCCACCGGAACCATTTCGCAGCCGAGTCCCACCACCAGCAGGCCACCGAAATTGGGGTGGGCGGCATAGCCGTGCAGGGTGCGCAGTAAAACCTGGGCGCCCTCGCTGGTCGGGACCAGGCCGCATCCGCTTTGGTGTGTGAGGGCCATCACGCCGTCGACGTTCTCGAACTCGTCGAGCGCGAAACCACGAAAGGCCTCCGCGATGAGGTTTGCCGCGGTGGCGGAGCAGTTCACCGAGGTGAGAATGCCCACGTAGTTGCGAGTGCCCACCCGGCCGTCGGCGCGCGGGTAGCCGAGGAACGTGGGCATCGGCTCGTTCGGCACAGCCAGGGCGGTGCGGCTGGTGCCGAACTCGTGGGTGCGCCCGGTGTTGTCCATGCCGAGGTTCTGGCTGTGCACGTGCTCGCCAGCCGCGATCGCCGCGGTCGCACGGCCAATGGATTGCCCGTACTTATGGACCTGTGCGCCAGCGGCGATGGCGGCCAGAGCGAACTTGTGGCTGCGCGGAATTTCGGCGGGAATCGTAAGTTCCGCTCTTCCGGGACCGAGGTCGATGAGCGTGCCAGCGGCAAGTGTTCGAAGTGCGACAGCCACCTCGTCCCGGTCGTTCAGGTGCAGGGCAACGTCGCGGAGCAGGACTCTGGTGGGCATCTGGCGGGATCCTTGTGGTTGCTATAGGGTGAATGTAAACGATTTCATTCCCTATTCTCATTCTTTCCGACGGACGGGTCAAGTGGCTACGACGATTCGACAGGTAGCAGAGGCCGCCGGGGTGTCGATCGCCACCGCGTCTCGAGCGCTGAGCGGATCCGATGCCGTTGTAGCCGCGACCAAAGACCGCGTCGTGCGAGTAGCCGCTGCACTGGACTACACCCCGAGCCGACTGGCGCGCGGCCTTGTGACCGGTACGACCGGCAACATCGGTGTGATCTTTCCCGACATCACCAACCCCTTCTATACCTCTTTCTTGGCCGAACTCGAATCGCTCGTTGGCGCGTACGATATGGGCATTGTGATCGGCGATTCCCATGAGAATCCCGACCGCGAGTACGCCCTGGTGCGCCAGATGTCCACCCAGGTGGATCGCCTCGTGCTCACCTCCAGCCGGCTGACCGACGAACAGATCGTGGCCGCGGCCGGCCGGCTGCCGGTCGTGCTCGCCAACCGACGGCTCGATGTCGGCGTGGTCGTGCCGCCTCGGCTGAGCCAGGTGGTCATTGACGTGGACGCCGGCTTCACGTCGGCCGTCACCCATCTGCACGCGCTCGGCCACCGCAGGCTCACCTATCTCGACGGACCCGTCCGTTCCTGGTCGGCGCGCCAGAAACGAGCCGCACTTATCCGGGTCTGCGGCGAACTCGGGTTGAACCTAACCATCGTGGGGATCGAGCGGCCCGACTTCGCGGCCGGGCTCGCGGCGGGCACCGGCCTCGACACCGACCGGGCCACTGCCGTGCTCGCCTTCAACGACCAGGTCGCGCTCGGAGTGCTCGCGGCGCTCCGCGCTTGCGGCATCGATGTTCCGGGCCGAATCAGCGTGATCGGCTGTGACGATTCCCTCCCAGACGGGCTCGCCTGGCCGGCGCTGACCACCGTCGACAGCTCCAGCCGAGCCCTTGGCGCCCTTGCTGCGGCCGCTGTGCTCAACCCCGAAACGCACCAGACCGGCAGCGTCCCCACCCGACTCATCGTTCGTCGGTCGACGGCCAGTGCCGTCCCAAGTTTCAACCCCCGTGAAGAACAAACCCAGGAGTCATCGTGACCCTCGCCCCGTCGCCGGCCCGCGTGCCGGCATCCGCCCGACTGCGCCAGCATCCGATCATCGCCGTGTTGCGCGCGAGCGCCGCGACCGACTACGACCCCGTGGTCGACACGCTCGCCGTGAATGGCGTGCGCTCGATCGAACTCACACTCAGCACACCCGGCACCTTCGAGCATTTGCCCGCCCTGCTCACGCGGGTGGGCGACGACGTCGAAGTGGGGATTGGAACCATCGTGACCGTGCGGCAGGCCGAATTCGCCATCGCGGCCGGGGCGCACTATCTCGTGACCCCGATCGTAAACCTCGACGTGATCGCGCTCGCCGTGCGCGAGGGCATTCCCGTGTTCCCGGGCGGGCTGACGCCCACCGAGCTCTACGGCGCCTGGGCCGCCGGTGCCACCGCCGTGAAGATTTTCCCGGCCGAAACCGTGGGGCCGCAGTACGGTTCGCACCTGCGCGGGCCGTTTCCCGACCTGGAGTTCGTTCCCTCCGGCGGGATCGGCCTCGAAGACATTCCGCGCTGGCTGAACGCCGGTGCCCTCGCCGTGAGTCTCGGCGGCCCGCTCGTGGGCGACGCGCTGAAAGGTGGGTCGCTCGTGGCGCTCGCCGAACGGGCGCAGCGAGTGACCAGCCTCGCAGCGGATGCCCTGGCGCAGCGATGAGCGCCGCATCCGTCGCTCCCTCGGTTGTGACCCTGGGCGAAACGATGGCCCTGATGAGCGCAGACACCTTTGGGCCGCTGCAGCATACCCGGGCCATGACCGTGGGCATTGGCGGTTCAGAGAGCAACGTAGCCATCGCGCTGCGACGCCTTGGCACGCCGGTCACCTGGATCGGTCGGGTGGGCGAGGACTCCCTCGGTGACCTCGTGCTGCGCGAAATCAGCGCAGAGGGCGTGCGGGTGGTGGGAATCCGCGATTCGGAGGCACCGACGGGGCTCATGGTCAAGGAGCGCCGCACGAGCCGGGATACCCGCGTCTGGTACTACCGTCGCGGCAATGCCGGGTCGCGGCTTGGGCCAGACGACATCGACCCGGAACTCATTCGCTCGGCGTCCCTGCTGCACCTGACCGGCATCACGCCCGCGCTCTCTGACACCGCTGCTGACGCCGTATTCGAGGCAATCCGGGTGGCCGGGGACGCCGGAGTCACCGTGTCATTCGACCTCAATTTTCGGGGCAAACTGTGGTCGCCCGAGCAGGCGGGCGCCGTCTACCGGCTCATCCTGCCGCTGGTTGACCTGGTTTTCGCGGGCGACGACGAGGCGGCCATCGCGGTGGGCGAGGCGGCGACACCGCTGCTTCTCGCGCATCGGCTGATCGAGGCCGGGGCGGGGGAAGCCGTAGTGAAACTGGGCGAGCGCGGCGCCGTCGCGGTGGTGCAGGGCCGAGAATATGAGCGGGCGGCCATTCCCACGACGGTGGTCGACACGGTGGGTGCCGGGGACGGTTTCGTTGCCGGTTACCTCGCCGACTACCTGCTCGGCCGCGACGTGCCCACCCGGCTGACCACCGCAGTGACCGTGGGCGCCTACGCCTGCCTGGTTCCCGGCGACTGGGAGGGCATGCCGCGCCGCAGCGAGCTCGCCGCCCTCGGGGCGAGCGAGCCAGTTAGTCGTTAGGCGCGCGGTTGTCAAATAACGCACTGATCTTGAGTGTCGTGCCCTGCTGACTCGCTACGGCGAGGACAGCTTCTCGCAGGGTGGGTGACGCGAATTTTGTTTTCCGGAGGACTGATCACCAATCGGGGGGGGGGGGCTGTGTCTTTTGCGTCGAAGTCGGCCCCAACACTGAGCTGGTAGTCACCGGCGAATCCGTTGACACCCGACCCGCCGCGTCGGTAAACACGGTCGTGGGCGCAAGTCACCACCCGCTTTTCACGACACTGCAGCATCCGTTATGGCCGCGGGCGGATGGCTCACCGACCGGCGAGCGAGCCTCCGATACCTCCAACACTGAAGTACTTGTTCAGGAAGGCGAACAGGAGAACGGGGGGCAGCATCATGATGACGGCAACGGCCATGACCAGACCCCAGTTCGTCGCGTTCTGCTGAAAGAACGTTTGCAGGCCAATTTGCAGGGTGAAGCTTTCGTTCGAGCGCAGAAACACGACAGCGATCAGGTAGTCATTCCAGGCGAGCAAGAAGGAGAAGATCGCTGTTGACAAAACGCCGGGCAGCGAGTTGCGCAGGACAATGCGGGTGAAGCTTCCGAACACCGAACAGCCATCCATCCAGGCGGCTTCTTCGAGAGTGATCGGGATGGAGTCGAAGTAGGCAGCCATCATCCAGATCGCCACCGACATCGTTGAGCCGACATAGATGATCGTGATCCCGGCCAGGCTATCGACGAGTTGGATCTTGGCGAAGAGGATGAACAATGGGATGACCGCGGTCACGACGGGGAGTGACTGCACGACGAAGAGCACGAGCGAAAATCCGGATACCAACCGATTGCGCCCGCGGGAGAGTACATAGCCAGCCGGCGCCGCCACGAGCACCGAGATCAGCACGGTAACGAGCGTTACCGACAGGCTGTTCATCATCCAAGCGCTAACGTTCGTCTCCGCGAATACGGTGGCGAAGTTCTCGAGGGTGAACGACGCTGTGGATGTACTTCCCAGCGCTGGCTGCAGGGAAAGCATGACCACCGCCGCTATGGGCACCAGCACGACCAACGTGATGGTCAGCACCAGAAGGAAACGCCACCACTGCCCGCGCAGGCTCTGGTCCGGTCTCTTTGCCGTCGTTGTGGCGGTGACTGTCACCAGCCGATGGCTCACTGTTTCGGTACTCACTCGACGTCCACCTTTCGAATCTGGCGGTATAACAGAACGGAGATTACGACCAGTACCAGAGTCATCACGAAGGCGATTGCAACACCGGGGCCGGTTTGGAAGTTGAGGAATACGGTCTTGTAGGCCATCACGACGAGCGAGGTTGTTGCGTTGACTGGACCGCCACCGGTCAGGAGGAAGATGGTGGGGAAGTCGTTGACGCAGAAGATCGTCATCAGGATCCAGCTGATGTAGGTCGATCGGGAGATCAACGGCATGGTGATGTGTCTGAATGCCTGCCAGCTGGTCGCACCGTCGACCTTGGCTGCCTCGTACACATTTACATCCACGGAAGCGAGCGCCGAGGACATCATCATCATCATGAACGGAAAACTTACCCACACCTTGAAGACGCAGACGGTAACCTGCGCGAGTACGGGATTGGCAAGAAACAGCACGTTGCCGAGCCCGAGTGCGTCCGCCAGCATCGGCAGAGGACTTTGCGGGGTGGCAACGAGCCAATTCCAGGATGTCGCCGACACGACGACGGGGACGACCCAGGGCAGCAGGAGCAGTACTTTGAATATTCCTCCTGCTGGGACCTTGGTGCGTAGTAGCAGCGCGAGCCCGAGCCCGATCAGCCAGCTCCCGAAGACGCCGGTCAGGGTGAAAATCACGGTGAACCGTGTCGCAGTCCAGAAACTTGGATCCGTGAGCACATTCAGGTAGTTCGTGATCCCCACGAAATTGCCTGCATCAATCAGATCGCCGTTGCGCACGGACTGGATGCCGGCGTAGATGACTGGATACAGGTTGAGCAGCACGAGCAGGAATAGCGCCGGCGCGGCAAAAGCCAAGAGGGTCCAGTTTCTGGCGTTGATGCGTTTCTTGCCCAGACGGGAGGGGACCATCCCCGGACCAGATACACCGACGCCGCTACGAGCGCGTTGAAGCCGATCCGTTAGCGTGTTCGTCGACATTTGCGTTCCTCTCTATTGCTGCCGAGCGAATCGTGTCAAGAAGCCAGGCTGGCCTCGATAGCGGTCTGCAGGGCGGTGAGAGCCGATTTGGCGTCCGTCCTGCCACCAAGGATTGATTGTGTGAACGTCTCCATCGCGGGAGTTCCATCGACCGCGGTGACGCCGAGGAACAACGCGTCACCCCCGGGCGCCGCCCAGGTGCGGGCGATGGGCTGCCACTCATTGATGATTGTCACGTTGTTCGCGTTGGTCTTGAACTCGGGTGTCTCGGTGATCGACTTGAGCGGGGGCAGGCCGATGCCGGTTCCTTCGGTCCAGAGCGATTTCATGTTCTGGTAGTAGTACGTGAGGAAGGCCTCGGAAGCCTCCTGGCTCGGGCTGTTCTTGTACATCATGATGTTGTTCGGAAAATACAGTGACCCCTTCGTGCCCGCTGGGCTGGTCAATGGACTGCCAACGACGAGTTGAGGACCAACGTCGCCACCGACATTCGCGGCAAGACCGCCGCCGTCGAAGCCGAGGCCGAATGCACCTGCCGCCCACTGGCTGTCCGCGTTCGCGCTTGTGTAGGTGACGCTGGCCGGGTCAACGTAGCCCTTCTTTACCATCTCGAGCACGAATTCCATGGCCTCAATGTTCGCCGGTGTTACGCAATTCGGCTGCTGCTCTTCATCGAACAGGCCGCCACCGTTGTTAACCATCCAGCCGGTGAGGACGTGACTGCCGGTGAAGGAGCCCGCCCCGGCGGCCGTGCCATACCCGTAGACGTCAATTTTCTTCAACGCTGCAGCGGCATCGATATAGCCTTGCCAATCGGTTGGTGGCTTAGCTCCAGCCTTCTCCATCAACGATTTGTTGTACCACATGACACGCATGTCCAGGTTGTACGGAACGGCGGCGTAGCCCTTCTCCACCTTCATGGTGTCGATGAGGCCTGGGAGGAAATCGTCGTAGAGCCCGTTCGCCTTCCAGCTCTCAATCAGATTGTCCGCATAGGCGATCTTGTCCTGCGACTCGAACTGGAACGCCTGGGTACCGCCGCCCGAGCTCACTGCCGGGCCGGTGTTGGACGCGACTGCCGCCGAGAAAGTCTGGGTGAAGTTCGCCCATTGGATGATCTGGTAGCTCGCCGCGCCCATTCCGGCCGTTGGAACGTAGTCGCCGGTAATTTGTTCGTCGAGTTTGTTGAATTCGGTGTTACCCCAGGGCATATTCCAAAACTTGATCTCGCCGTCGCCTGACGCAACCCCGCCTGAACCACCCTCGCTGGAAGTGCACGCAGCGAGAAGCCCCGCAGCGGCAAGGCCGCCGGCGACGCCGATGAATCCGCGCCTGGTGAATGCGACGCCGCTAAATTGTGATGCCATGAGTTGTTTCCCTTCCGATGGCCGAGGCAGAGCCTGCACATCGTTCATTCGTCATTGAACAAAAACTTTTGAAGGCGTCACGTCGAAAAAACGCAACTGGTTCGGAGCGTACTTAACTACGAGGTCCTTCCGGCACGGGCGAAAACAATCATCGACCTGATTGAAAGCACCGGCAGCAATCTCCGGGGTTGACCAGAGCCTAGGGGAATATTGCCAAAAAAAATACGAAAATATCTTTATCTCTCTGAGGTTCATTGCGCAAAAGGTGAATGACGGAATACTTTTAGCGGGTCACTCATCGACAGAGGATCGCCTGTCCCAGCCCTGCGGCTTTGTTGTGCGCTTGGCGCTTTGCCAATCCCGATCGGTTGATGGCACCACCACACCACAACGGAGTAAACATGACCGAATCCACCCTCGGCGTAGGTATTCTGGGCGCTGGCCCGGTTACGCAGGCCATCCATATACCGACCTTGGCGCGGCTTCGAGACGTTCTTCATATCGCTCACATCATGGATGTCGACGCGAACATAGCGCAGTCCGTCGCGGGCCGAGTTGGGGCCGACTGGACAACAGATGTCGACGAGCTACTTGCCGATGACCGTGTGCAGATCGTCGTCGTGTGCAGTCCGCATCAGTTTCATGCCGCGCAGGTTATCGCTGCCTGCCGTGCGGGCAAGAAGGCAGTGCTGTGCGAGAAGCCCTTCGCGATGAATCAAAGTGAGGCGGAGGAGATCGCGAAAGTTTCCATCGAGACGGGTGTTCCGATCATTGTCGGGGCCATGCATACCTTCGACCCGGGATGGCTCGCCGCCAAAGACAATTGGGGCGATCTCGTAGACATTGCACATACCATCCGATACTCGATCGTGCTGCCTCCGAATTCCCGCTTCGAAGATTTCGCGACCGAGATCATTACGCGACCGGTGGCGCAGCAGCGCGACCGTACCGACCCGGAAGTCGCAGCGGGAATGATGCGCGGGGGCATCATGGGACTGGCCATCCATGACCTTCCGCTCGTTCGCTCATTTTGTCCGGATTTCACCGACATGGAGGTCTTGTCTGCGCAAGTACTTTCCCCGTCTGGCTATCTCGTCAATCTCCGCATCGGCGACCAAAATGTGCAGGTGCGCGGCGTGAACACCAACTCCTGGCGGCCGGAGTGGATCTTCGAAGCCATCGGTGACCAGGTATCCCTGCGGATCGACTTCTCCCCGTCGTATGTGCAGGCGGGGTCGGCGACGGCGGTCCTTCGTCGTGGCAACCGGTCCGAGGTGTACGGTCCTTACTCCTACAACGGGTACGAGGGAGAATGGCGATATCTGGCCGCCGTGGCTCGCGGTACGGCTGATCCACTCGATGTCACGATACTCATCGACGACCTGACTTTTGCCGTCGAAGTCGCTGACCGGGCATCGGAATTCGTGCGAAACGCGATGACTGCAGTAGGTGCAGCAGCATGACAACCCAGTTCGCTGTGACTGCTTCATCCGCCGCAGACAAGGCGGGAGATATCGCCCAGGTGATAGCGTCCCTTCCGGTGTCGCTGCACCAAGCATTCGCTGCAGCAGACTTGGTCGGCATCGCCGGTGGGGACGGGTGGGTGGATGCTGCGAAGCACGCCATCGAATCGGGCGCTCGTGGAGTGCTCATAGTCGACCCTGTGGCCTTCGACGTCGTGGCGTTGATCAAACAAGCGGATGCCGCCGGTGTACCCGTGGTTATCGACGCGACCTGGACACACAACCCGGCTGTGGCCGCTAGTGCGGATGCGTTCGTCGAGCATTGTGATGCTGACGGCTTTATCGAAGCACGGGTAAACGTGCCCCTCGGGTCCGACATCGAGCGCGTGCTGCTTAATCAACTGTCCCTTGTTCGAACGGTTGTCAGTCCGATCAGTCGGCTCCGGTTCGCGCGAAAGAATTCACGCGGATACGACGCGCTCGCGGATCTGGTCGGCGGTGCATCCGCTAGCCTCTCGGCCATCCTCTCGAGTTCGGGTCCGGTATCGGCCACGCTCCGCATTCTCCAGTCGGAGACCTCGGTCGAGGTAGAGCTTCCGAGCCCGGTATCGGCGGCGCCCGGTTCTGTCATTGTTTCCGGACCCGAGGGCGCAACCTTGCTCCCGACGCAGTGGGAGACTGCGCACAGGGCTGCATGGCGCCGCCTTCACGGCCTGGTCGATGCCGGCGAGCTTTCACGCGACCTGGCCGGGTTTGCCCGGGATGTCGCGGCAATCCGAACGGCGAAGTAACGGCATCCGCGTCCGGGAGAACGCAAGCTTGGATCTGACCGAGATTGAACTGACCAGCGCGCTCATCACACTGATTAGAGTTAGCTCTATGACTCAGGAAACATTTCTCAACCAAGGAGATGGCCGCGCGACACTGGCTCAAATTGCCCACGATGCATCCGTGTCGATGTCCACGGTCTCCAAGGTATTGAATGCCCGAACCGGGGTGTCGACAGCGACTCGAGTGCGGGTAGAAGATCTGTTGGTATCGCACGGTTACAACCGGCGTGGATCCGAGCAGTCAAACAGCACCCTGATCGAGCTGGTTTTTAACAACATTGACAGCATCTGGTCGCTCGAACTCATTCGCGGTGTCGAACGGGTGGCTCGGCAGAACGGCCTGAGTGTCATTCTCACTGAGAGTGGGGACCGCCACTCTCCGTCGCCGGACTGGATCAAGGGTGTGTTGCAGCGCCAACCACTCGGGGTGATTTTGGTCTTCTCTGACCTCTCCGACGACCACAAGCGTCAGCTGAACACTCGCAACATACCGTTTGTCGTGGTCGACCCGGCCGGAGACCCCGCCCCGGACGTCCCGTCGATCGGGTCGGCTAACTGGTCGGGTGGGCTGTTGGCCACGCGTCACCTGATCGAACTCGGGCATCGACGAATTGGCATCATCACCGGTCCGGAGGACATGCTGTGTTCACTTGCTCGCCTCTCCGGCTACCGGTCTGCCCTGGAGGCGGCCGGGATCCAGTTCGACCCCGCCCTCGTGGCAATCGGTGACTTTGGCCGAGAGTCCGGCGTGGCCAGGGGGCACGAGCTTCTCGCGCAGGCCGACCGACCGACCGCCATCTTCGCCAGTAGTGACCTGCAGGCGATCGGGCTCTATGCCGCGACTCGAGCGCTCGGGCTGCAGGTCCCGCGCGACCTATCGATCGTCGGGTACGACGACCTGCCCGTGGCCTCGTGGGTTGACCCTGCCCTGACCACCGTGCGTCAGCCGCTTGTGGAGATGGCCGAGGAAGCCACCAGGCTCGTGCTCAAGCTGCGAACCAACGGTCACGCCGAGAATATCAGGCTCGATCTCGCGGTCAACCTCGTGCACCGCGGAAGCACGGCGCAGCTTAATGGCTAAGAACGAAAGGTTTCCTATCCATGGACTACATGTTGCGTAATGCTTTGCGACATGTATATCTTGGTCTTGGCGGTCATCTGGCTGCTGCCACCGGACGAAGGAGTCACGCGGATGCCACAGCTCAACGTTGCGATGATCGGCTACGGCTTCATGGGGGCCGCCCACTCGCAGGCGTGGCGAGTAGCTCCACACTTCTTTGACCTTCCCCTCGAACCGATAATGCACACCATCGTGGGCAGGGACGCCGCCCGTACAGCTGCCGCCGCGCAGAAATTTGGTTGGGCACACGCGGAGACGGACTGGCGGAGCGTTGTTGACGACCCCGGCATCGACCTGGTGGACATCTGCTCACCGGGCGACACCCACACGGAAATCGCGATCGCGGCGCTGGCGGCCGGCAAGCACGTCTTGTGCGAGAAACCATTGGCCAACAACATCGCTGACGCTGCGCGCATGGCGGATGCCGCCCACGCGGCGAACGCGCGTAGCATCCGCTCAATGGTGGGTTTCAGCTACCGCCGCGTTCCGGCGATCACCTTTGCCCGCCAAATCGTGGCGGAGGGCCGGCTCGGTGAGATTCGCCAGGTGCGCGCCCAGTACCTGCAGGACTGGCTGGTCGATGCCGAGGGGCCGATGACGTGGCGCCTGGATAAAACGCTGGCCGGCTCCGGCTCGCTCGGCGATATTGGTGCGCACGCTATCGACGCTGTGCAATTCATCACCGGCCAAACCCTCGATGCCGTCAGCGGCGCCCTGCACACCTTCGTCACCGAACGGCCGCTGCTCGGCGAAGCGGTGGGCCTCGGCGGCGTCGCGTCGACAGAGCGCGGCGCGGTCACGGTCGACGACGTTGCCCTGTTCACAGCGCGCCTGAGCGGCGGTGGGATCGGCACCTTCGAGGCCACCCGCTTCGCCACCGGCCGCAAGAACGCCTTCCGCATCGAAATCAGCGGATCTCAGGGTGCGCTGGCCTTCGATCTCGAGCGCATGAACGAGCTCGATTTCTACGACGAAACCGACCCGGCCGGTCTGCGCGGTTTCCGCCGGATCCTGGTGACGGAGCCGGAGCATCCGTACGTGTCAGCGTGGTGGCCGACCGGCCACACCATCGGCTACGAGCACCCATTCTCGCACCAGGTTCGCGATCTCGTGTTCGACATTGCGGAGCATCGCGCCCCCGAACCGTCGTTCGCCGACGGTCTTCAGGTGCAGCGTGTGCTCGACGCGGCCGAGCGCAGCGCCACCGAGGGCAGCGTCTGGATCCCTACCTTTCAATAGTCATCCAACCCACAGCATGAGGAAAAGCAATGGCGCTCTATCGCACTCAACGAAGGACTTTATGACCCCCGCAATCCCCACAGCATCCGCTCCCCGTCATGCGCTCGTCGTGCGCGGCGGATGGGACGGCCACCAACCCATCGAAACGACGGACCTCTTCATTCCGTTTCTCGAGACGAACAATTTCACTGTGCGGGTCGAGGAATCACCCGCGACGTACGCTGATGCCGAGTACATGGCTACGGTCGACCTGATCGTGCAGACGAACACCATGACCACGATTGAAAAGAACGAATTTGCCGGACTCCGGGCGGCGATCGAAAACGGAACGGGGCTCGGGGGCTGGCACGGCGGCATCGCCGATTCGTACCGCAACAATGTTGACTACCTTCAGCTCATCGGCGGTCAATTCGCGGCCCACCCCGGCAAGGCACCCGCCGAGCGAACGGGGGAACAGTCCGACAACTACGTGCCCTACCGCGTCAACATGCTGCCCGCCGCTGCCGATCACCCGATCACCGCAGGCATCGAGGATTTCGACCTCGTCAGCGAGCAGTACTGGGTGCTGCACGACGACTATAACGACGTGTTGGCCACGACGACGCAGGCCGTGCGCCCGTGGGATCCGTGGCGTCGACCGGTGACGTCCCCCGCGATCTGGACGAGACAGTGGGGTCAGGGGCGGATCTTCGTCTCCACGCCAGGGCACCGGGTCGATATTCTGCAGCACGACAGCGTGCGCACCATGATCGAGAGGGGACTGCTATGGGCGGCCCGTTGAAAATAGGAATAATCGGCGTCGGAAAGATCAGCGAGCAGTACTTCGCCGAGTTTCCCAAGCTCCCCGGACTTAAGCTTGTGGCGGTTGCAGATCTGGATGCTTCTCGCGCAGCGACCGTGGCCGCAGAGCAGGGCGTGCTGGCACTGACCGTTGACGAGCTCATTGCCTCGCCCGGCGTAGACGCGGTGCTGAATCTCACCATTCCGGCGGCGCACGCCGAGGTGGCCCTGCGCGCGCTGGCAGCGGGGAAGCACGTGTACGGGGAGAAGCCCCTCGCGTTGAATCCCGCCGAGGCGGCGCCCGTTCTCAAGTTGGCCAGCGAACGGGGGCTCAGAGTTGGATCGGCTCCGGACACCGTTCTGGGCACTGGCGTGCAGACCGCCCGTGCACTGCTCGACGCTGGCCGCATCGGCACTGCGGTGGCGGCATCCGCTTTCTGGACAGCGCCGGGGCACGAGCTGTGGCATCCGGCCCCGCAGTTCTATTATTCGGAAGGCGGCGGGCCGCTCTTCGACATGGGTCCGTACTATCTGAGCGCCCTTGTTTCGTTGCTCGGACCGGTCGTTCGTGTGTCGGGAAGCGTTGGTCGCTCCGGCCGCGAGCGCACCGTCGCGACCGGCCCGCTCGAGGGCACGAGCATCACAGTGGATGTCGACACGCACGTGTCGGCGCTGCTGGAGCACGCCTCCGGCGTCACCGCCACCATCATGATGAGCTTCGACGTCTGGGCGGCCCGGCTGCCGCGCATCGAGATCTACGGCACCCTTGGCACGATCGCGGTGCCAGACCCGAACCGTTTCAGCGACGTGACCGAGCTGTTCACGAGCGACGATCGCGAGTGGCGCGAGGTGTCGCCGGAGGCCGGGTATGCGGACGCCGGGCGCGGATATGGCCTCGCCGACATGGCCAGGGCGATCGCGACCGATCGACCACACCGAGCGTCGGCCGAGCTGGCTTTTCACGTGCTGGAGATCATGGACGCCATCTTGCGGGCCGCCCACGACCATTCTGTCGTCGAGTTGACCAGCACGGTGGAGCGCCCGGATCTTGTTCCCGAAGGGGCAGTGCCAAGCAACTGGTAGGTCGCGTTGCTGTCGTTCGACGCGCAGCAATCGAACGCCGACAGAGTGGATCTGTCGGCGTTCGTTACACGGATTGTCCTGGGACGGTGCTACTGACCCGCCACGTGATCGCGCCAGCTGCGCTCGGGGGCGAAGTCGAGCATCCGCTTCGCCTTGTCGATCGACAGCAAGGTCTCGTGTTCGCCCACCTCTTTCGTGACGGAAACGTTTGGAAAGACCTCGGCCGCCAGGCTCGCGCTCGAACGGCTCATCACGGTGTCGGCGGCCGCGATGATGAACGTCTCGAAGCCCGGCTGGGCCTGCTCGAGCGCCCGCAGCACGGCCTGGGCGCCGTCGCGCCCGTCGATGTAGCCCCAGAGGTTCCACTTGCGCAGGGTCGCGTCGGCGTCGTAGCCGGGGAAGGCCGCGTAGTCTTCCGGGTCCATCACATTGGAGAAGCGCAGCGCCGTGATGCTGAGCAGCGGATCCCAACGCACCAGCTGAATGGCCATCTGCTCTTCGAGGTGCTTGACCAGTGAATACGTGCTCTCCGGGCGGGCCGGGTACTCCTCGTCAACGGGAATGTACGGCGGGTCGATATCGAACGGTAGACCCAGGGTGGTCTCGCTCGAGGCGTACACGATGCGCTTGATGCCCGCCCGCCGCGCGGCCTGGAACACGTTGTAGGTCGCGAGCATATTGTTGTGAAAGGTGGCCACGTCGGGCAAAATGCCCGGGGCCGGTATGGCGCCGAGGTGCACGACGGCGTCGAAACCGTCGGTGCGGTCGTTGATGCCGAACATCACGTCACTCACCTGGCCGTAGTCGGTCAGGTCGATCTGGGTGAATCCGGCGCCGCGCACTCCCGACTGGTCGAGGTTGGTGACCTCGTGGCCCTCGCTGGTCAGGCGCGCGACGACGCTGCGCCCGAGCTTGCCACTGCCACCGGTAACGGCGATTCTCATTAAATACTCCTTCTTTCTTTTAATAACGGATGCCGCTGGCTTACGCTTCGCGCTGCTCCGGCGAGACGGTCTTGCGCGGGTCGAACTCGGCCAGGTCGCGTACGGCGGCGTCAATTTGTGTGAGCACCTCAGAGCCGAGCTGCACTCCGGCGGCCTTCACATTGTCGGCGACCTGCTCGGGGCGGGAAGCGCCCATGATGGCGGAGGCGACGTTCTTATTCGCGAGCACCCAGGCGAGCGCGAGCTGAGCCATGGTGAGCCCGAGGTCGTCGGCGATCGGGCGCAGCTTCTGCACGGCCGTGAGAACCTCGGTGCTCATCCAGCGCTGGATCATATTGGCGCCACCCTTGGCATCCGTTGCCCGGCTGCCTTCGAGGAGCGCCTGCCCCGGCAGATACTTGCCGGTAAGCACGCCCTGCGCAACCGGGGACCAGACGATCTGGGAGACGCCGAGTTCCTCGGCGGCCGGAACCACCTCGGACTCGATCACGCGCCAGAGCATCGAATACTGCGGCTGGTTGGAGATGAGCTGAATATTCAGGTCGGTAGCAAGCTTGTGGCCGGCGCGTAGCTGCTCGGCGTTCCACTCGCTCACCCCGATATAGAGGGCCTTGCCCTGGCGCACGACGTCGGCGAAGGCCTGCATGGTCTCTTCGAGCGGGGTCTCCACGTCGTAGCGATGCGCCTGGTAGAGGTCGACGTAGTCGGTCTGCAGCCGGGTTAGTGAGCCGTCGATCGATTCGAGGATGTGCTTACGGGAGAGGCCGACGTCGTTGTGACCCTTGGGGCCGGTCGGGCCGAAAACCTTGGTGAAAATCTCGAGGGACTGGCGACGTTCGCCCTTGAGCGCGTCCCCGAGTACCTGCTCTGCCACGGTGTTGGCGTACACGTCTGCGGTGTCGAAGGAGCTGATTCCCGCGTCGAGGGCCGCGCGCACACAGGCCGTCGCGGTGTCGTTTTCGATCTGCGAACCGTGGGTCAGCCAATTGCCGTAGGTGATTTCTGAAACTTTGAATCCGCTGTTGCCGAGATAACGAAAGTCCATGACGTCCCTGTCTGGCACCCGTGTCCGTCAGCGCCGTCGATGATTTGTTGACTCTGGCAACGTATCACCCCACGATGTCCATCCGGAGCGGTAACCTGAATTCTGACCGAAAAATGAGAGTCGAGAGCAGTGGACGCCATGCAGGGCACCAACCATGACGATCTGCGTCGCCGTAACCTGTCGATTATTCTGCGCCTGGTGCACCGGAGCGGGGCAGCATCGCGCGCCCAGCTCACCCGACTGACCGGCCTGAACCGGTCGACCATCGGCGCCCTGGTTGCCGAACTCGTCGAGCGCGGGTTGGTTGAGGAACGCGCGCCCGACCCGACCAAACTGGCCGGTCGGCCGAGTCCGATCGTCGCGGCGAGCGACCGCGTGGTGGCCCTCGCGGTGAACCCCGAGATCGACGCGATTACCGTGGGAGTGGTCGCTCTGAGCGGCGTCGTGCACCGCCGCATCCGCTTCGCAACGTCGTCGTCGCCGACGGCCGCCGAAGCCGTCGCGATCACCGCCGGCATCATCGACGATCTGCGAAACGACCTGAGCGAATATTCCATAATCGGAATAGGCGTTGCTGTGCCCGGCCTGGTGCGTGCGTCCGACGGGCTGGTGCGCCACGCCCCACACCTCGGCTGGGTCGACGAGCCGCTCGGCGACCTCCTCGCGGCGGCAACGGGCCTGCCCGTCGTCGCGGCCAACGACGCGAGCCTCGGCGTCACCGCCGAACGCTACTTTGGTGCCGGGCAGGGTATGACCGACTTGATCTACCTCAACGGCGGATCGAGCGGAATCGGTGGCGGCCTCGTCGTCGGGGGCGTCGCGGCCGGCGGTCGAGCGGGCTACGCCGGAGAATTCGGGCACATCCGGGTCAGTGCGAGCGGGCAGAAAGACTCGGCGGGCATCGAAGGCACCCTCGAAGCGGAGGTGACCCGCGACGCCCTGCTCGAGGTGCTGGGCCTGCGCGCGAGCGAAACGGATGCCGACACCCTCGAACGCGCGCTGCTCGCCTCCGATTCCGCGGCGGTGCACGCCGAGGTCGCCCGGCAGCTCGACTTTCTGGCCGTAGCCCTGGCTGGCGCGGTGAACGTGCTCAACCCGCAGGTGATCGTGCTCGGCGGCTTTCTCGCCGCGCTGCACGCCGCCGACCCCGACCGGCTCAGCCGCGCGGTCGCCGCTCTGTCACTCGGGACAGCGTTCGACGGGGTGCAGATCGCGCCCGCGCTGCTCGGCTCGAATCTGCTGTTGATCGGGGCGGCCGAGCTGGCCTTCGAGGCGCTGCTGCTCGACCCGCAGCTGGATCGAGGGAATACTTTCGCACTCCCCGCGCTTAGCGCAAGGGTGGCCGTGTCGCCCGCCAGCCATCCTCACTAAACCAACCAAGGACATCCGCTACGTGATTACCGCCAGCATCCCCGTCATCAGTGCCGCGCAACTTTCCTCGACTGCCGTGCACCCCGGGGACAAGCTGAGCCGGCGACAGCGCATCGTCTACATTCTCATTCTGGGAGCCCTCACTGCCCTGGGCCCGTTCACGATCGACCTCTACCTGCCGGCCTTCCCGACACTCGAGAGCGAATTCGGTGTCTTGCCGTCGGTCATTCAGCTCACCCTGACCGGAACCATGATCGGTTTCGGGTTCGGGCAGCTCGTCGTGGGTCCGTGGAGCGACAAGGTGGGCCGCCGGCTGCCGCTCATGCTGGCGACCGGCGTGCACATCCTCGCCTGTGTCGGTGCTGCGATGTCGAACGACATTATTGTGCTCGCGGGGTTCCGCGTGCTGCAGGGCTTTGGCGCTGCGGCCGGTGCGGTCGTGGCGATGGCCATGGTGCGCGACCTGTTCGGCGGCAAGCCGCTCGTGCGTATGCTCTCCCGGCTGGCCCTGGTCAGCGGCCTCGCGCCGGTGCTTGCGCCGGTCATCGGTTCGCAGCTTCTGCTCGTGATGAACTGGCGCGGCATCTTTTGGGTGCTCGCCGCCTACGGCGTCATTGTGATTCTGGCCGTCGCGTTCTGGATCGTGGAGACGCTGCCCGAGAGCGAGCGCAACGTGAAGGGGCACAACACCCTGGCGCAGCGCTACAAAGCGGTGCTGAGCGACCGCACCTTCGTCGGCGTCGCGATCATCGGGGCGATGACCTTCACCGGGCTGTTCTCCTATCTCTCGGCCTCGCCGTTTCTCTTTCAGGATGTCTACCGGTTCAGTCCGCAGGAATACGGCCTGCTCTTTGCCGTGAACTCGCTCGGTGTCGTCACCGGTGTGCAGTTGAGCTCGCGGCTGATGCACCGATTCAACATTGGGCCGCAGTGGATTTTGTCGGTCTCTACCGTTGTGCTGCTGCTCACCGCCGGGGCGATCGTGCTCCTGGACTTTGCTGGCATGGGACTGTGGGGCACTCTGGTTCCGCTGTGGTTCTTCATCGCCGCCTGCGGATTCACTTTGCCGAGCGTTCAGGTCATTGCCCTCAACGCGCACGGGCATGAGGCCGGAACCGCGGCGTCGCTGCTTGGCGCGGCGAACTTCGGTGTGGCCGGCCTGATCTCGCCGATTGTGGGACTGCTGGGAGTGGGAACGTCGATACCGATGGCATCCGTTATGGGAGTCGCCGCGGTGGTGTCGCTGCTCGCCCTCTGGCTAATCGTGCGCCCGCGCAGCGTTCCGGCGCTCGAGCGCTGATTTTCTCCGGAGCTTCTCCACAGGAGATAGTTTCGATCCGTCATCCACTGATAATGAGCTTTTCTCGGGGTTTCTGGGGATCGGTGGGAGAATTGGGGTATGCACAACCTCGCTGATGAGCTTCGCCGGGCGGCCGATCGGGTCGCCGCTCTCGGCGATTGCAGCGCGGCGTTTGATGCTTTGGGTGAGGCCGATGTGCTGGCCGGGCAGCGGTCACTGGCTGAGGCCCGGCGATTGCTCGACGTGTTTGCGGCGTGGATGGCCGGTACGGTCGCGCGCCGGTCCCGGCCCGAGCTGGGCCTTGAGGGTTTGGCTGCGCGGCAGGGGTTCGCGACGCCGGTGGCAATGGTGCAACACGTCAACGGCTCCAGCCGTGGGGAGGCAGAGAAGCTGGTCGCCTCGGGCATTTTGATGGGTGAAACGGATGCTGCCGAAAAGTTGGCGGCGGAAGGCGATGACGACGGTGCGGGTGGCATCGATGCCGGTGGACTGGCGGGCCGGCCGGTAGTGCCGTGGCAGGCGCCGATCGTGCATGCCGTTGCCGCCGGCACCCTCACGGTGGACCAGGCCGACGCGCTGCGCCGAGGTCTGGGCGAGATCGACCTGGCCGTGTCCGCTGATATTTTGCGCGCCGCGCTCACGGCGCTGGTGCCGGAGGTGATCGGGCTCAACGTTGAGCTGGTATTCCGCCGGGCTCGCCGGTTGCGGGACCAGCTCGACGAGGCTGGCATTCGGGCTCGGGAGAAGCAGGCCCGCGACGATACCAAGTTCAAGCTGTTCCGCCGCCAGGACGGCATGGTCGTGCTCAGCGGGCTGTTCGCCCCCGAACAGGGCGAGTACTGGCTCAGCGCCTACGACTGTGTCACCAGCCCGCGCCAGCGCGGAGGCGTGCGCTTCGTAGATCCGGAGCAGGAGGCCTGGGCGGACCGGGTACGGAACGACCCGCGTACCGTGGACCAGATCGCCGCGGACTCCTTCACCACGCTGCTCAAGACCGGCACCGACGCAGACCCCACCAAAATGTATGGCGGACGCCAGCCGGCGGTGCGGATCATCGTCACCCAGGCCGACCTTCAGCGAGCCGGATTCGTGCCGGCCGACGTCGCTGAAGCCCGGAACGAGATCACCGGGCAATCCGGTCAGAGCGAGAAGAGCGGCCTGAGCGAGCAGACCGAGCAGACCGAGCAGACCGGGCAGACCGGGCAGACCGGGCAGGCCGGGCAAAGCGGGCAAAGCGGGCAGAGCGAGCGGGCCGGGCAGAGCGGGCAGAGTGAGCAGGCCGGGCGGAGCGGCCTGAGCGAGCAGACCGGGCAGCGCGGGCGGGTGGGGCATGGATTCCTTGAGGGCAACCCCGCCCCGATCTCCCTCGAAACGGTGCAACGGTTTCTCTGCAACACCGGCCAGCTGCGGCTGTTGGTAGACGAGGCGGGGCATCCGCTGAAATTGGGCCGCACCATGCGAACTTTCAGTGAGGCGCAGCGCGTGGCCATGGGCGTACGTGACGGCGGCTGCATGTTTCCGGGCTGCGACATGCCACCCTCCCGAACGGAGGCGCACCACGCCGACCAGTGGGTGCGCGACACCGGCGCGACCGACATCGACCTGGGGCTGTTGCTCTGCGGCCCCTGCCACCGCCGACTTCATCAGGAAGGCTGGCGGGTGATTGGCGAGCCGGGGGAGTTCTGGCTGCAACCACCCGCGAGCATCGACCCGACGCAGACGCTGATTCCGCTGCCCAGTAAGAGCCCGCTCATGCTCGCACTCAAGCGGCAGCAGGACGCCGAAGCCAACTGAACCCAGCAACGCGGATCAGGGACCGCGCCGCGGTGCGAATTGTTGAGTCTGAGCGGGTGCGGACCAGGTTGACGTGACCAGGCTCTGCGGGCGCACCTTACGGTCGTGGGTCCATGATCTAACCTGGGCCCACGTTCCGGGCCCGGTGCAAGTGCGGGGGCATGCATCGGGGGTACACATTCGGGGAGAGCGGATGGTGCGGGTTCGGCCCGTCGGGGAACGCGCCCAAGATTTGCGGGAGCACGCGGGCGGGGCCCACCTTACGGTCGCGGGCCCATGATCTAACCTGGGCCCACGTTCCGGGCCCGGGCCCGGGCCCGGTGCAGGTGCGGGGGTGCACATCCGGGTACACATTCAGGGGAGCGGATGGCGCGGGTCCGGCCCGCCGACGGCCCAATCCGGAGCGGCTGTTCTACGATGGCGGGATGACGAACCCGAAGTCTCCGGAGCGTGCCGCCGACCCCGCAGCGCGCCGCATCTCCCGCCGCTGGCCCGTGATCAGCGGGATAGCTGCCGTCGCATTGGCCGCACTGCTTGGCCTGGTCGTCGTCGTGCGTGCCAACGGACTCGCCCTCGAGGTCGACACCGAGTGGATGGGCGAGGTGATCGAACACCGCTCTCCGATCTGGGAGGTTCCGTCGCTGTTCATGAACGCCCTCGGTGGCGGTCTGTTCGGCGTGCTGATCGTGCCGATCGTCATCACCTTGGTCATCGTGTTCATCAAACGTCCGTGGGCGGCCGGCTACTATCTCGTGGCGACCGTGGTCAGTGCCGGCGCTGTGCAAGTCCTGAAGCAGGTCTTTGGCCGTGCCCGACCGGAGGACATGCTGGTCACGTCCGATTTTGGCTCCTTTCCGTCTGGCCACGTCGCCAATGCGGCGACCATGGCGGTGTGCCTCGCCATCATCTTTCCGCGGTTGTGGGTGGCCCTGGCCGGTGCCGCGTACACGATCGTCATGCTGCTCAGCCGTACCTACCTCGGTGTGCACTGGCTGACCGACACCATCGGCGGGCTACTGATCGGTGCCGGAGTTGCAATTGTGCTGTGGGCTCCGGTCGCCGCGAAGCTCGATGGCGAGCGCGCACTCGCCGCCCGGCTGCGGCTTGAACGAGACCGAAAGAAGGCAGCGCAATCGTGACTCGAGTGACCCCGGTGCGCAATGGCGACGTCTCGTTCTGGTGGAACCAGCTCGGCCAGCCAGCGCCCCGGCCGACCCTGCCCGGGTCGACCGGCGCCGACGTCGTCATTGTCGGCGCCGGCTATACCGGACTGTGGACCGCGTACTACCTTAAGAAGGCGGCGCCGCAGCTACGCATTGTGGTGCTCGAAGCCCGCTTCGCCGGGTTCGGCGCCTCCGGACGAAACGGCGGCTGGCTCACCAACTCGATCACCGGTGGCCGCGACCAGTACCTGAAGCACCACGGCCGCCCGGCGGTTGAAAACTTTCAGGCCGCGATGAACGACACGGTCGACGAGGTCATCCGCGTGGCCGCAGCGGAGAGCATCGACGCCGGCATCGTCAAGGGCGGCGAATTCACCGTCGCCTACGATGCCCCGCAGCAGCACCGCCTCGAAGCTGCCGTCCGGGCCGAGCAGACCTGGGCGCACACCGACGTCGAGGTGCTCTCGCGGGCCCAGGCGCAAAACCGCATCAACGTGGCGGGAATGACCGGGGGTATGTGGCATCCGCACTGCGCCCGCATCAATCCGGCGGAGCTCGTGGCCGGGCTGGCCCGCACGGTCGTTTCGCTCGGCGTTGAGCTCTACGAAAACACCCCGGTGAGCGAGATCGCGGCCAACCAGGCGGTGACCGAACACGGTACCGTCGACGCCGCGTTCGTTGTGCGTGCGACCGAGGGCTTCACGGCCACGCTCAAGGGGCTGCATCGCACCTGGCTTCCCCTGAATTCGTCGCTAATCGCGACCGAGCCGCTCGACGCATCCGTTTGGGAAAAGATTGGCTGGTCGGGCCGGGAAACCCTGGGTGATATGGCGCACGCCTACATGTATGCGCAGCGCACGAGCGACGACCGCATCGCCATCGGCGGGCGCGGGGTTCCCTACCGATTCGGTTCGAAAACGGATGCCGACGGCCAGACCCCGCAAGCCACCATCGACGCCCTCCGCGCGATTCTGGTGCGCTTCTTCCCGGCGACGAAGGATGCGAGCATCGATCATGCGTGGTCGGGCGTGCTCGGTGTACCCAGGGATTGGGCCGCGACCGTCGGTCTCGACCCGCAGACCGGACTGGCCTGGGCCGGCGGCTATGTGGGCACCGGGGTGGCGACCACGAACCTGGCCGGCCGTACCCTGACCGACCTCATTCTCGGCCGGAGCAGTTCGCTCACCGAACTGCCCTGGGTGAACCATCGGGTGCGCCCGTGGGAGCCGGAACCGCTGCGCTGGCTCGCGGTCACGGCGCTCTATCGGGCCTACTCGCTCGCCGACCGCACCGAGCTGACCGGCCGCCGCACGACGTCACCGCTCGCGCGGGTGGCCGATGTGGTGTCGGGGCGCGGGCACTAGCCGTTCAGCCGTTCAGCCGGGCTGCGTGTCGCGCCAGGCGGCGCACCAGCTGAGGCCGCAGCTGGCCGAGTTCGGCCACGGTCAGCGGGTCGGGTGGGCGCAGCACAGCGACACCGAGCTGGTCGATCACACTCTCAATCGTGGACCGCGACCAGATTTGGCCACTCAGGTGCACGAGCACATCGCCGGCAGCATCAAGCAAATACAGGTGCGGCAGGCAATCGACCGTCCCGCTCTGATAGAGCTCGACCAGCACCACGCTGCCGATATCGGCGGTGGCGACGGGCGTTTCGTGACCGAGCAGACTCCGAACCGATAGTCGGTCGGGGGTGACGCGCAGGGCCATTTTGCTGACTCCGAGCCCGAAGATCATGCCAAGGGCGGTCAACCCGCATTGGATTTCGAGCACAAACGGCCAGGTCTGGCGCGGAATGGACAGCCAGTACAACACGAGAAAGAGCGGGATGAACAGGGCGAGCGCCGCGATGACCGCGTGCGAAACGATGCGCTCCCGCGGTCGCAGCACACGTATTTGCGCCGGTTCCACCTCATCACTTATCGTCATCGTCGATCCCCCAGATTGAGTATTGCGCACTTGTTGTCGGAGTCGCCGACCGAAGTTGGGGGCTAGACGAAGCCCGTCCAACCGACTACAAATATCAGCCGCACAATCGCGGCCGGCACGTTTCTGCACGGGCCCGGGCCCGGAATGCGGGCCCAGTTTAGAAACTGGGCCCGGGTCCACAAGGTGGGCCCGCGGAGCCGGGTCCGCCCACGCTTCAGGCCCGGGGAGCCTGAAGCCCCCACATTCCTGCACGTCCGAGCCAGCGCGCACTCCCAGCGTAGAGTTGGCTCTGTGCACTCACGGGCCGTCCGCGAACGCGGCAACACATCGAAGCGGTATCGCCTGCACCCGGCGCAAGTCGTCGTCACCGGTTTTGCCCTGACCATCCTGGTTGGCACCGCGCTGCTCATGCTGCCGAACGCGCGGGTCGGGCCGGGCGGGGCGTCCTTCATGGAGGCGCTGTTCACCGCCACGAGCGCCGTCTGCGTGACCGGTCTGACCGTCGTCGACACGGCGGTCTACTGGACGCCGTTCGGCCAGATCGTGATTCTGGGGCTGATCCAGATCGGCGGCTTCGGTATTATGTCGTTCGCCTCGGTGGTCGGTTTGGCGATCGCCCGCAAACTCTCGCTGCGCTCGCGCATCACGGCCGCCGCCGAAACCAAGAGTGTCGGTCTCGAAGACGTTAAGGGACTCGTGCTCGGTGTCGTGCGCATCTCCCTCGCCATCGAGCTGACCGTCGCGATCATGCTGGCCGTACGTTTCATGATCGGCTACGGCGAACCGGTCGGCCGGGCCGTCTGGCTCGGGGTGTTCCACTCCGTGTCGAGCTTCAATAACGCCGGCTTTGCCCTGTTCAGCGACAACCTGATGGGTTTTTCAACGGATGCCTGGATCTGCCTGCCAATCAGCGCCGCCGTCATCCTCGGTGGGTTGGGCTTCCCGGTGATCGTGCAGTTGCGGCGGCAACTGCGTCATCCTCGGTCAAAGAGTGCCTGGTCGATTCGCACCTGGACCATGAACACCCGCATCGTCGTGGCCGGCACGATCGCATTGCTCAGTCTCGGAACGGTATATATCACCGCCGTTGAATGGTCGAATCCGAATACGCTCGGGCCGCTGGACTGGCCCGGCAAGTTGCTGACCGGATTCTTTCAGTCCGTGCAGACCCGCACCGCGGGTTTCAACAGCATCGACATCGGCCAGATGGATTCGGCGAGCCTGCTCGGAATGGACGCGCTCATGCTGATCGGTGGTGGCCCGGCCGGAACCGCCGGTGGCATCAAGATCACGACCTTCGCCGTCTTGTTCTTCATCCTCTGGACGGAGCTGCGCGGCGAGGTTGCCGTCAACGTTTTTGGTAAGCGGCTCTCCCGGGCGGTGCACCGGGAGGCGATCACGATCGCCCTGCTCGCGGTCGGCGTGATCATCGCCGCGACCGCGGCCCTCATGCTCATGACGGAAATCTCAATGGACGCGTTGTTGTTCGAGGCGATCAGCGCCTTCGCGACCGTGGGATTGTCCACCGGAATCACCGCTGGGCTGCCTTGGGAGGGGCAGATCATTCTTATCCTGCTCATGTTCGTCGGCCGTCTCGGTCCGATCACCATCGGCTCTGCTATCGCCCTGCGGGAACGGCACACCACCTATGAACTCCCCAAGGAAAGGCCGATCATTGGCTAAATATTCGCTGTTCGGGCATCGTGACCCGGCCCGCCTGGCCGAAGCCGAATCGGTCGTCGTCATCGGCCTCGGCCGGTTCGGCAGCTCCCTGGCCCTCGAACTCATGAAGAGCGGCACCGAGGTACTCGGCATCGACGGTGACGAAGAGATCGTGCAGGCGCACAACCGGCTGCTCACGCACGTGGTGCGCGCCGACTCGACCAAGGAGGCGACGCTGCGCGAGCTCTCGGTGCCCGACTTCTCGAGCGTGGTGGTGGCTATCGGCGGTGACATTCAGGCGAACATTCTGACCGCGTCCCTGCTGCTCAAGCTCGGCATTCCGAATATCTGGGCCAAGGCCGTCAGCGACCCGCACGGGGAAATTCTCACCCAACTCGGCGTCAACCACGTTATCTACCCCGAGAAAGACATGGGGCAGCGCGTCGCCCACCTCGTGCGTGGCGCCATGCAGGACTACATCGAGATCGGCGAGAACTTCGCGCTGGTCAAGACGGCCCCGCCGCGCGCGCTCATCGGCGTACCGCTCGGCCAGGCCAAAGTGCGCGCCCGCTACGGCATCACCGTCACGGCCTTTCACCGCCCCGGCGCCGGCTGGAGCTACACGTCGCTCGACACGGTGATCGAAGACGGCGACATCATTCTGATCGCCGGGGAGTCGGCGCGGGTCGAAGAGTACAGCCTGATGCGATGAGCGATCCGTTCGCTTTTCTAGCGGATGCGCCGCTCGGCACCCGGGTCGTCGTGCGCACGCGAATCCCCGGTGGGTATACGGACGCGCTGGGGTTTTTGCGCAGCCGCAGCGCGGCATCCGTTTCGGTGGAAACCAAGCGCGGACTGGTGACTCTCGCGATGGCCGACGTCGTCGCCGCGAAAGAGGTACCGCCGGCGCCCGAGCAGCGCCGGCGGCGGGGGATCCCGGCTTAGAGGACGATGCGCAACGGCTCCTCGAGCAGCTGGGTCAGGTCGCGCAGGAACGCGGCCGCGACGGCCCCGTCGAGCACTCGGTGGTCGACGGTCAGGGTGATCTTGACCATGGGCACGCTGACGAGTTGGCCGCCCTGCACCTGGGGGACCTCGGTGGCCGCGCCGATCGCCAGAATTCCGGCCTCCGGCGGGTTGAGTACGGCGGTGAACGAGTCGATGCCGAACATGCCGAGGTTGCTGATGGTGAAGGTTCCACCAGACATCTGCGCCAGGGACAGGCTGCCCGTACGGGCGAGCCCGGCCAGAGCGCGCGTCTCGGTGGCGATGGTGGCGAGCGACTTCTGGTCGGCGTCGGCCACCACCGGAACGAGCAGCCCGTCGTCGGTCGCCACGGCGACGCCAACGTTCACGTGGTTGTGGCGCAGAATGACGCCGTCACCCCAGGAGGCGTTCACCTCGGGGTGCGCGCGCAGCACGACCGCGCAGGCGCGCACGAACAGGTCGTTCAGGCTGACCTTGCTGCCGACCGTCTCGAGCGAAGCGTTCACGTCGGCGCGGAACGCGACGAGCCGCTCCACGTTGACGACGCTGGTGAGGAAGAAGTGCGGCACGGCCTGGCTCTCGGTGAGCCGGCGTGCCGTGACGGCGCGAATGCGGCTGACCGGCACGGAGACCGAGTCGGTCGAAACGGCGGTCGGGGCTGCCGCAGCGGCTACCGGCACCGGAGCGGATGCGGCGGATGCCTGAGCCAGGATCGCCGTGTCAACGTCGGTGCGGGTGATACGGCCCTGCGGCCCGGTGCCCGCGATCGTGTGCAGGTCGATTCCATGCTCGCGTCCGATCTTGCGGGCCAGCGGCGAGGTACGGAGCTCGCCGGTGGACACCGGGGCGGGTGCCACGACAACGGGTGCCACGGCGGCGGGCGCGGCCGGAGCCGCGGTATCCGCTACCGAAGCAGCGGTCGCAACCGGGGCAGTGGTCGCAACTGGAGCAGCCGTCGCAGCCGTCGCAGCCGTCGCAACCGGCGCAGCGGGTGTCGCGCCATCCTTGACGATGTTGCTGCCGTCGCCGATGCGGGCGACTGCCTCGCCGATCGGCACGAGGCTACCGGCGACCACGAGCAGCTGCTCGAGGACACCGTTGTCGAAGGCCTCAAGGTCCATCGTGGCCTTGTCGGTTTCGATCTCGGCGAGCACGTCGCCCTTGTGGATCTCGTCGCCGACCTGCTTCATCCAGCGGCTGAGTTCGCCCTCCTCCATTGTGTCGGAGAGGCGGGGCATGATGACGTCGGGCATGGCCGGCTCCTACTTGTCGTTCGCGGTAGTTGAGATGTTGAGTACTTCGCGCACGACCTTGGCGAGGTCGGCGGCGCTGGGCAGCGCGGCCTTCTCGAGGGCCTTGGCGTAGGGCAACGGAACCTCGGCGGCGGCGACGCGGCGCACAGGGGCGTCGAGAAAGTCGAATACGCCCTCGCCGATGGTCGCCGAGATCTCAGCGCCGATGCCGTAGCTGAGCCAGTCGTCTTCGAAGACGACTGCATGGCCGGTCTTCTTCACCGAGGCGCAGATGGTGTCGCGGTCCAGCGGACGCAGGCTGCGCAGGTCGACGACCTCGATTGACAGGCCCTCGGCTTCGAGCTGATGGGCCACCTCGAGGGCGGTCGTGGTGCCGCGCGAATAGCTCACGATGGTGAGGTCCGTGCCGGTCTTAACGACCGCAGCCTTGCCGATTTCGGCGACCTGTTCGCCGTCGGGAACCTCGCCCTTGGCGCTGTACAGCGAGAGGTTTTCCAGAAAAATCACCGGGTCGTCATCGCGAATCGCCGCGGTCAGCAGCGCTTTCGCGTCGGCCGGGGTCGACGGGGCGACAACCTTGAGCCCGGGAATGTGCGCGTACCAGACCTCGAGGTTCTGCGAATGGGTCGCGGCGAGCTGCTGGCCGCCGCCGCCGGGCATGCGAATGACCAGCGGAATGGAGACCTGGCCGGCGAACATCGAGCGCATTTTGGCGGCGTGGTTCACGATCTGGTCGATCGCGATGAGGCTGAAGTTGATGGTCATGATCTCGACCACGGGCCGCATGCCGAGCATCGCGGCGCCGAGGGCTGCGCCCACGAAACCCTCCTCGGCGATCGGGGCGTCGAGCACCCGGTCGGGGCCGAAGTCTTCGAGCAGTCCGGCGGTGATCTTGTATGACCCCGCGAACACCCCAATCTCTTCGCCGACCAGAAAGACCTTCTCGTCGCGTTCGAGCTCGGCGCGCAGGGTCTCATTGAGTGCTTGGCGGTAGGTGATCGTGCGGGTTGTTGCTACTTCGGTAGTCATCACAGTGCGTCCATAACGGGTTCTCCGGGCAAAGCGGATGGCGCATTCGCCACCGGGGTTGCGTATACATACTTGAACAGGTCGGCGACCTCGGGCTCGGGGCTCTCGTCGGCGAACACGACCGCCTCGGAAACGCGCACGTCGGCGGCCTCGTCGATGGCGGCGGCATCCGCTTCACTGAGCACGCCGGAGGCGATCAGCTCGGCACGAAAGCTCGGCACCGGGTCGGACTGCTGGGCGATCGTGGTGTCTTCGGGCGAGCGGTAGCGGGCCGGGTCGACCACGGAGTGGCCGCGCAACCGATAGCACATGACCTCGAGCAGCACCGGCTGGCGGGATTCGCGAGCCTGCTTCAGGGCGTCGCGGGCGGCGTCGCGCACGGCGAGAACGTCGTCGCCGTCGACCCGGATACCGGGCATGCGATAGGACGCGGCACGCTTGTACAGATCGGGTTCAGCGGATGCCTTCTCCACCGTCGTTCCCATGCCGAGGCCGTTGTTGACGATCACGTAGACGATCGGAAGCTTCCACAGGCCGGCCAGATTGAGCGATTCGTGGAACGCACCGATGTTGGTGGTGCCGTCGCCGAGCAGGCACATCACGGCCGCAGCGTCGGGGCTGGCCGTTTCCTGATATTTCAGGGCGAGCGCGGCGCCGGTGGCCGGGGGAATCTGCCCGCCGACGATGCCGTAGCCGCCGAGCAGGCGCGCCTCGGAGTCGAACAGGTGCATCGAGCCGCCGCGTCCGCCGGAGACGCCGGTGACCTTGCCGAACAGCTCGGCCATCACGCGCTCGGGGGAGAGGCCGCGCATCAGCGCGTAGCCGTGGTCGCGGTAGCCGGTGAACAGGTAGTCGCGGGTCTCGATGGCGGCCATCAGGCCAACCACGGTGGCCTCTTCGCCAAGGTTCAGGTGGCAGTAGCCGCCGATTTGGGCGCGAGCATACATCTCGCTGGAGCGCAGCTCGAAGGCCCGCACCAGCGACATCCGTTCGTAATAGTCACGCAGGGTGTCTGCGGGTTCACCACCAGTGGACTCGACTACTGCCTTTGGTCGCGTGCGGGCTTTTGCCGCCATGTGGTCCCACTTCCTGCGTATTTCGTTTGTTAAGACTATTACTTTGCGTTGAATGATTTGCTTCCCAGCCGCTCAGCCGGAGAATCTGCGGCGGGAGGGGGAGAAAGTGATAGTTTCTGCTGCTACCCGCTGCAGTTGATTCACGCCTGGGAGGTCATAATAGAGTCATGGCCGCCCAACCTCCGAGTTATAAAACGCTCGCCAGTCTGAGCCGCATGAACCTGCTTTTTCAGCTGCAAAGTCGCGGAACGATGACGGTCAACGACCTCGCCGAAGCCGCTGGCCTGCACCCCAACACCGCCCGCGAACACCTCGATCGCCTGATCAACGACGGTTTCGTCACCTGTGCGCCCGAGCCGCGCGACAGCAAGGGTCGCCCGAAGATGCTCTACAGCGCCGCCGGCGGGGTCAGTACCGAACTCGGTTCGATTCGCGCCCGCAAGATCGAGGCCGCGCAGGAGCGTGCCGAGCAGTTGAGACGGATGCTGCTGCTTCTTCCTGCAGGCCAGCCCGCCTTGGCCGGCTGCACCGGCCCCGCAGCCCGGCGTCAGCTCGATGCCCTCGACGACCACCTGGATCAGGCCGGCTTCGACGCGAGCGTCGCCGCCAACGGTGAACAGGTCAACCTGCACGACTGCCCGTACTCGGAGATGGTCAAGGATCACCCCGAGGTCTGCGGCGTGCACTACCGGTTGATTCAAGGAGTGCTGGAGCAGGCCGACGGCCCCCTTCGCGCGGTCGGCCTGAACCTCATCGACGCCCCGCACCTCTGCGTGATCGACGTGGCTCCCCTTCCCGCTGAACGCGAGAGCGCAAAAAGTGCCCGATTGGACACCCCAAACGGGCACTTTTTGCGCTCTCGCGAACCGGGGTGAAACATTATTACCGGCACTTTGCGGTTGTCGGCCGCGGGGGGCAGCGGCTTAGCTCGTTCTGAGGGGGAATAGCGCTTCGGCATTCCCCGGCAGGCAAGGGGCAGCCGTGAAAACACGCACAACCAGCACCACCAGCAAGCCCGGTACCGACGGTCCGGTCGCCGATTCGCTGCTCAAGCTCGGCCGCTTTCTGCGCCGCGGCGAAACCAGCGAGGACCTGCGCAGCGTGTTCAAGACCGGCGGCCGCGCCGCCGACGCGTTCTACCGTGACCGCTGGACCCACGACAAAGAGGTGCGCAGTACCCACGGCGTGAACTGCACCGGCAGCTGTTCCTGGAAGGTGTACGTCAAGGACGGCATTATCACCTGGGAAACCCAGCAGACCGACTATCCGAGTGTCGGCCCCGATTCACCCGAATACGAGCCCCGCGGCTGCCCCCGCGGCGCCGCGTTCAGCTGGTACACCTACTCGCCCACCCGGGTGCGGTACCCCTACGTGCGCGATGTGCTGCTGAACCTCTTCCGCGAAGCGAAGGCTCGCCTTGGTGACCCCGTGCTGGCCTGGGCTGAGATCACCGGCAACCCCGAAACTGCCCGCCAGTACAAGAGCGCCCGCGGCCAGGGCGGCTTGGTTCGCGCTAGCTGGGACGAAGCCGCCGAGATCGTCGCCGCCGCCCACGTGCACACCATCAAAACCTATGGCCCAGACCGGGTCGTCGGCTTCAGTCCGATTCCGGCCATGTCGATCGTGTCACAGGGCGTCGGCAACCGCTTCATCTCGCTGCTCGGCGGCACCATGCTCTCGTTCTACGACTGGTACGCCGACCTCCCCGTCGCCAGCCCGCAGGTGTTCGGCGACCAGACCGACGTACCCGAATCGGCCGACTGGTGGAACTCCAGCTACCTCATCATGTGGGGCTCCAACGTTCCCGTCACCCGCACCCCCGACGCGCACTTCATGGTCGAGGCACGCTACCGCGGCCAGAAGGTCATCACCGTCTCGCCCGACTACGCCGACAACTCCAAGTTCGCCGACGAGTGGCTCGCCGTGCACCCCGGAACCGACGGCGCCCTCGCCCTCGCCATGGGCCACGTCGTGCTCAAGGAATTCCTGGTCGACCGCCGCACCCCGCGCTTCGTCGACTATATGAAGAAGTTCAGCGACTCGTCCTACCTGATCGCGCTCGTTCCGCGCCAGGACGCCTGGGTTCCCGGCAAGTTCCTGACGGCCGACGCGCTGCCTGGAACCGACGCATCCGTTTCAAGTGCAGCTTTCAAGACGGTCATGCTCGACGAGAACGGTGAGGCCTTCGTGCCGAACGGGTCGATCGGGCACCGGTTCAGCGAGGCCGACAAGGGTAAATGGAACCTTGACCTCGAGGGTCGAGACCCACTCCTTTCTGTAGCGGATGCCCCCGATTACGACGGTCGCTCTGTCGCGATCGACCTGCCCCGCTTCGACGGAACGCCCGATGTTGACAGCGTCGGCGAACAGCACGCCGGCGCCGCTGGCATCGTGCGCCGCGGCGTACCCGTGCGCGAGGTCGCCGGTGTGCTCGTGACGACCGTGTTCGACCTGCTGCTCGCTCAGTACGGCGTCGGCCGCGACGGCCTGCCAGGCGTTTGGCCCACCGGCTACGACGACGCCTCCACCCCCGGCACTCCAGCCTGGCAGGAGGAGATCACCTCGGTGCCGTGGCAGGCCGCCGCGCGCATCGGCCGGGAATTCGCGCAAAACGCCGAAGACTCGCAGGGTCGCTCGATGATTCTGATGGGCGCAGGCACCAACCACTGGTTCCACTCCGACACCATCTACCGTGCCTTTCTCGCGCTCACCACCATGACCGGCTGCCAGGGCGTGAATGGCGGCGGCTGGGCCCACTATGTCGGCCAGGAAAAGGTGCGTCCGCTCACCGGGTACGGCCAGTACGCCTTCGGACTGGACTGGGTGCGCCCGCCGCGCCAGATGATCGGCACCGGCTTCTTCTACCTCGCCACCGACCAGTGGCGCTACGACGGCCTGAGCGCAGACACTCTCGCGAGCCCGCTCGGCGCCGGGATATTCAAGGGACGCACCACCGCGGACACCATGGTCGAATCGGCCAAGCGCGGCTGGATGCCCAGCTACCCCACCTTCAACCGCAACTCGCTCGACCTGGTCGACGACGCGGTCGCCGCTGGGCAGGAACCGGCCGAGTACGTGGTCGATTCGCTGGGGGACGGCTCGCTCGAGTTCTCCTGCGAAGACCCGGACGCACCCGAGAACTTTCCGCGGGTGCTCGTGGTCTGGCGGGCCAACGTGCTCGGCTCCTCCGGCAAGGGCAACGAGTATTTCCTCAAGCACCTGCTCGGGGCGCCGTCCGCCGTGCGCGCCGTGGAATCGATGCCGGCGCGCCGCCCGAAGACCATGAAATGGCACGAGAGTGCGCCGGAAGGCAAGCTCGACCTGCTGGTCACGAGCGACTTTCGCATGACCTCGACGACCATTTACAGTGACGTGGTCTTGCCGCCAGCCACCTGGTATGAGAAAAACGATCTCTCGACGACGGACATGCATCCGTTTATTCACTCGTTCAACCCCGCGATCGCGCCGCCGTGGCAGGCCAAGACCGACTTCGACATCTTTCACGTGCTCGCCGCGAAGATTTCGGAAATGTCCGTGAAGCACCTCGGCGTGCGCAAAGACCTGGTCGCGGCGCCCCTGCAACACGACACCCCCGATGGCATGGCCACCCCGCACGGCACCGTGTTGAACGACCAGCCGCTCATTCCCGGGGTCACCATGCCGGGGCTCGTCGTGGTGGAACGTGACTACCCGGCGTTCGCCGCGCAGCTCGGCGCGCTCGGGCCGCTCACCGAAAAGCTCGGCATGGTCACCAAGGGTGTGAAATTCAACCCCGATGTCGAGGTCGCCTACCTCGGCAAGAAGAACGGCCTCGTGGTTGATGGCCCGGCCGCCGGCCGTCCGCGACTGTCGACCGCGATCCACGCCTGTGAAATGGTGCTCGCGCTGTCGGGGACCACCAACGGCCGTCTCGGCACGCAGGGTTTTCGGCAGCTGGAGGAACGCACCGGCGTGAAGCTGGCCCAGCTCGCCAGCGACAACGAGGGCCGACGGTTTTCCTATCCGGATGTCCAGGGCGCGCCGGTCCCGGTGCTCACCTCCCCGGAATGGTCCGGCTCAGAGCACGGTGGTCGCCGCTACAGCGCCTTCACCATCAACGTCGAACATCTGAAGCCCTGGCACACCCTCACCGGTCGCCAGCATTTCTACCTCGATCACGACTGGATGATCGAACTGGGTGAGCAACTGCCGATCTTTCGGCCGCCGCTCGACATGCACCGCCTGTTCGACGACTCGATCGTCGGCGCGACCAGTAAAGCCCCGACCGGACACGCCGAGGTCGCCGTGCGCTACCTGACCCCGCACTCGAAGTGGTCGATCCACTCCGAATACCAGGACAACCTGCTCATGCTCTCGCTCTCCCGCGGCGGCCCGACCATCTGGATGAGCCCGCAGGACGCCGACAAAATCGGCGTGCGTGACAACGAGTGGATCGAGTCGTACAACCGCAACGGCGTCGTCGTGGCGCGGGCGATCGTGTCGCACCGCATGCCGGAGGGCACGGTGTACATGTACCACGCGAAGGATCGCACCATCAACGTGCCGGTCGCCGAAACCAGCGGTATGCGCGGCGGTACCAACAACTCGCTCACCCGCATCCTCTTAAAGCCCAGCCATCTGATCGGCGGCTACGCCCAGCTGTCCTTCGCCTTCAACTACCTCGGCCCGACCGGGAACCAACGCGACGAGGTCACCGTGATTCGTCGTCGCAGCCAGAAAGTGGACTACTAATGCGTGTCATGGCCCAGATGTCGATGATCATGAACCTCGACAAGTGCATCGGGTGTCACACCTGCTCGGTCACCTGCAAGCAGGTGTGGACCAACCGCACCGGCGTCGAGTACGCCTGGTTCAACAACGTGGAGACCCGGCCCGGCATCGGCTACCCGCGTGAGTACGAAAACCAGGACAAGTGGAAGGGCGGCTGGGTGCGCAATAGGCGCGGCCGGCTGCGGCTCAAGGCCGGCGGACGGCTGAAGAAGCTCTCGCAGATCTTCAACAACCCCAACCTGCCGCAGATCGACGACTACTACGAGCCGTGGACCTACGACTACGACATGCTCACCACCGCTCCGGCCGGCACGCAGAGCCCGGTCGCCCGGCCGAAATCGCTGCTGACCGGCCAGGACATCGACATCAAGTGGTCGGGCAACTGGGACGACGACCTCGGCGGCTCGCAGGAGACCGCGAGCTCGGACCCGATCCTCGCCACGATGAGCGAGAAGGTGAAGATGGAGTTTGAAGAGACCTTCATGTTCTATCTACCGCGCATCTGCGAGCACTGCCTGAACCCCGCCTGTGTTGCCGCCTGCCCCTCCGGCGCCATGTACAAGCGCGAAGAAGACGGCATCGTGCTCGTCGATGAGGACGCCTGTCGTGGCTGGCGCATGTGCGTCTCCGCCTGCCCCTATAAGAAGGTGTACTTCAACCACAAAACGGGCAAGGCCGAAAAGTGCACGCTCTGCTATCCGTTGATCGAGCAGGGCAAGCCCACCATCTGCTCCGAAACCTGTGTCGGACGTCTGCGTTATCTTGGCCTCATGCTGTACGACGCTGATGCGGTGCTCGAAGCGGCCTCGATCGAAAACGATCACGACCTGCAGGGCGCCCAGCGTGCCTGTTTTCTCGACCCGTTCGATCCCGAGGTCATCGCCGCCGCCAAGGCCGAGGGCATGGCCGACGACTGGATCGAAGCCGCCCAGAACAGCCCCATCTACAAGCTGATCTCCGAGTTCGAGGTGGCGCTGCCGCTGCACCCGGAATACCGCACCATGCCCATGGTCTGGTACATCCCGCCGCTGTCCCCGGTGGTCGACGTCGTGAGCAACTCCGGCAGCGACGGCGAAGACGCGCGCACCCTGTTCGCCGCGATCGACAAGCTGCGCATCCCGGTGGAATACCTCGCCGGGCTGTTCTCGGCCGGCGACGTCGTTCCGGTCGAGCTGTCACTGCGCAAGCTCGCCGCGATGCGCGCCTACATGCGTGACATCAATCTCGGCAACGAGGCCGACGAGCGCATTCCGAACGCGGTCGGCATGACCGGTGAGACCATCACGGGCATGTACCGGCTGCTCGCGATCGCCAAGTACGAGGACCGTTACGTCATTCCGAAGGCGCACGTTGAGACCGCGCGGGAGCTCGACGAGCTCGGCTGCTCACTCTCCAATGACGGCGGCCCCGGAATGGGCGGCCCGCGCGAGCACGCCGGCCCCCACAACGGCGGCGACGCCGGCCCCGCGGGCCCGTACGGTAACACCCCCGGCATGCCGCTGAATGCGACCGTTGACAACTACAACCAGATGGTCGGCGACTCGCCGCTCATCAAGACCCGCCCGGTGACCCCTGGCCGGGTCAACCTGCTCAACTGGAATGGTGGCGGGGTGCCGAAGGGCATGTTCCCGCCCAAAGCGGATGCCGGGAGCGCGGCATGAGCGCCGCCACCCGCCTTCCTGCGGCACTCGCTGCGCGGGTGAATTTCGGCTTTCGGGCGCCGAAGGTGGCCCCGCGGTTCATGGCCGCCGTGCCGCTCACGCCCGCGCACGGCGTTATCGCGCACATGGCGGCGTCGATTCTGCTGGATTACCCCACGCCCCAGCGGCAGCGGCAGTTTTCGCTGGTGCGTTCAGGCGTTATTCAACTGCCCGACCCGCTGCGGGAGGCGTTCGACGCGTTCTTCACGGCGATCGACGGCTGGAGCGAGCAGGAGCTCGCCACCCATTTCACCGCGATCTTCGATCTGAAGCGCAAGTGCTGCCCGTACCTCACCTACTACGCGGCCGGCGATACTCGTCGCCGCGGCATGGCGCTGGTGCGTTTTGTCGAGGCGTATCGGGCGGCCGGCTGGCAGGTCGACGCCGACGAACTGCCGGATTACCTGCCGATGGTGTTGGAGTTCTCGGCGCTGTCGGACTCGCCGATCGCTCAGGAACTACTCGCCGCGCACCGCGACGGCATCGAGGTTCTGCGTACGGCGCTGGAGAAATTCGACAGCCCCTACGCCCACCTGGCGCGCGCCGTGTCGCTGTCGTTGCCCGAGATCGATGATGAAACCCGCGAACGCT
The DNA here is from genome assembly GCF_004403125.1 of Cryobacterium sp. TMS1-13-1. Classification (NCBI taxonomy): domain Bacteria; kingdom Bacillati; phylum Actinomycetota; class Actinomycetes; order Micrococcales; family Microbacteriaceae; genus Cryobacterium; species Cryobacterium sp. TMS1-13-1. The sequence continues at coordinate 47,239 of NZ_SOGX01000014.1, forward strand.
ACCTGGACCTCGTCAACGAGGGGCCGCCGACCGAGACGGTCGGCATGACCTACCTCGGCAATTTGAAGCCGTTTTCCGCGCACGCGAATGAGGCCAGATAGAAATGGGTACCGAGAGTATGACCGCCTGGGATTACCTGCTCTGGGTCGCCTTTCCCTACGCCGCCTCCGGCGTGTTCGTGGTCGGGCACCTGCTGCGCTACCGCTACGACCAGTTCGGCTGGACGTCGCGATCGAGCCAGACCTACGAGAACCGACTGCTGCGCTGGGGCTCGCCGATGTTCCACTACGGCATTCTCATGGTGATCGGCGGGCACGTCGTCGGCCTGTTCATCCCGAAGCCGTGGCTCGAGTTCTTCGGGGTGACCGAGCATATCTATCACCTCGGCGCGACCTGGCTGGGAACCTTCGCGGCCGTACTGACGGTGGCCGGCCTCGCCATTTTGATCTACCGGCGACGCCTGACCAAACGGGTGCTGCTCGTCACCACGGTCATGGACAAGGTCATGTACGTGTTCCTGGCCAGCACGATCTTGTGTGGCACCACGGCGACGGTGCTGTACCAAATCTTCGGCGGCGGCTACGACTATCGTGGGTCGATTTCGCCGTGGATCCGCTCGCTGTATGGCTTTCAGCCCGATCCCTCGCTCATGAGCGACGTGCCGTTCTTCTTTCAACTGCACGTGCTCACCGCGACGACGCTGTTTCTGCTCTGGCCGTTCACCCGGCTGGTGCACGTGTTCTCGGCGCCGCTCGGCTACCTCGTTCGCCCTTACGTGGTTTACCGCTCGCGCGATGACCCCCGCGGTGCCGGGGCGCGCCCGCCGCGGCGCGGCTGGGAGAAGAGCGAGCGCCCGCTCGAACGCTCACGGAAGTAGGCTGTTTTCATGGTGCGCATTAAGAGGGCCTATGACGCGGCATCCGCTGATGACGGATACCGGGTGCTGGTTGATCGACTCTGGCCGCGCGGTGTCTCGAAGGAGCGCGCCGAGCTCGACGAGTGGCTCAAAGATGTCGCGCCGTCGCCGAAGCTGCGCACCTGGTGGAAGCACGACCCGGAGCGCTTGGACGAGTTCGCGCTGCGTTATCGCGCCGAACTCGACTCTGTGGCGGCTACCCAGGTGGCGGTAGCGGCGTTGCGCGCGCTCATCGCCAAGGGCGTCACAACCCTGATCTACGGAGCCAAGGACCCGCACGTGAACCATGCTCGAGTGCTCGCGGAGTACCTCTCGGAGTAACCGGCGTATCGCCACAATGTGCCGAAGCGGAATAGTGCGCCGCCATTTGGGCTTGCAGCTAGAGCCGCCCACACGCGAACACTCGCCTCGACGAGTACTGGCCGGCCCGGGGAACGGGGCAGTCGAGCGTGCGCGGTACCACGAATGGCAACAGAAAGTGTCGTACTAGTGACTTCAGCAGATCGCGTCAGCACCAGCAGAATCCCCAAATGGGTACGCTCCTTCGGCGTTCAGATCATCGCCGCACTCATTATCGGCCTGGGCCTGGGGCTGCTCGCCAAATACACCGGTAGCATCGAAGAAAGCCCGACCGGTCTCGGCGCCACGCTGAAGATCATCGGATCGAGCTACGTCTCGCTGCTGCAGGCGGCCGTCGTGCCACTCATCTTCACGGCCGTGGTCAGCTCCATCGCCAATCTGCGCCAGGTATCCAACGCGGCGAAGCTGGCCTGGAATACCCTGCTCTGGTTCGCCATTACCGCGCTGATCGCCGTTCTGATCGGTATCGGCCTGGGCGTTCTGATCAAACCGGGTGCCGGAACCGGCATTGCCGAGGCCGGCCAGTACTCCGGTCGAACCGGCGATTGGTGGGCTTTTTTGACCGGGTTGTTCCCGAAGAACTTCCTCGGTCTGGGCGCGAGCACCAGCGTCGTTGACGGCACCGCGACGACCAATATCAGCTTCAACGTGTTGCAGATTTTGGTCATCGCCATCGTGGTGGGAATCGCGGCGTTGAAGGTGGGCAAGGCGGCCGAACCCTTCCTCAACCTGAACGCATCCGCTCTGGCGGTTATTCAGAAGGTGCTGTGGTGGATCATTCGAATCGCGCCGCTCGGCACGATCGGCCTGATCGGCAACGCGGTTGCGGTCTACGGCTGGGACACCATGGGGTCGCTCGGCAAGTTCGCGGGCACCATCTACATCGGCCTGATACTCGTATTGTTCGTCGTCTACCCGGTGCTGATCAAATCGCACGGGCTGTCCGTGAGGCAGTACTTCTCCGGAGTGTGGCCGGCGGTGCAGCTCGGGTTCGTGTCGCGCTCCTCCATCGGCACCCTGCCGTTGACCCAGCGCGTGACCGAGCGCAGCCTCGGTGTACCCCGCGCCTACGCATCCTTCGCCGTTCCGCTCGGAGCCACGACCAAAATGGATGGCTGCGCGGCGATCTATCCGGCCGTCGCCGCCATTTTCGTGGCCCAGTTCTTCGGCATTCAGCTGGACCTCACCCAGTATCTGCTGATCGTGCTCGTCTCCGTGCTGGGGAGCGCAGCGACCGCCGGTACCACGGGCGCCGTCGTCATGCTGACGCTGACCCTGTCCACGCTGGGACTGCCGTTGGCCGGGGTGGGCCTGCTGCTGGCCATCGACCCGATCATCGACATGGGCCGCACCGCCGTCAACGTCGCTGGCCAGGCGCTCGTACCGACGATTGTGGCCAAGCGCCAGGGAATCCTGGACGAAACGCTCTACAACGCACCGCGCACCGAGCAGCCGTTCACGGACGACGACGCCGCGGAGTCTGCGCCGAGCGAGCTGGCAGACACGCGGGCCTAGCCCCGCTGGCGCGGCTCGACCGGCGAGGCAGCATCCTCTTGCCGCGGGCGTGAGCCGGGGCTGCCTAGACCGACTCGAGGGGAATGGATTCGTCGGCGAGGCGAGCGGGATCGACCGGCTCGCCCCGACGAATCAGAGCCTGAACGGTGTCATTGACGTCCCAGACGTTGACATTCATGCCCGCGACGACGCGGCCGGTCTGCTGCCAGAACACGATGAACTCGCGGGAATCCCGGTTGCCGCGGTAGACCAGCTCGGCGCCGTCGGTCAATATGCCGAATCCGGAATATTCCATGCCGAGGTCGAACTGGTCGGTATAGAAGTAGGGAATGGCATCGAACGAAACGCTCTGACCGAGCATCGCTCGGGCCGCGGCCGTACCGCCGTTCAGGGCATTCGCCCAGTGCTCGCTGCGCAGTCGCGCTTTGATGAGCGGATGCTCCGCGTTGGCCACATCGCCCGCCGCGAACACGTGGGGATCGCTGGTTTCCAGGCTCGCGCTGACCAGGATTCCATTGTCGACTGCGAGCCCGGCCTTTTCGGCGAGTTCGACGTTCGGAGCCGCACCGATGCCCACCAGAACGAGGTCGGCTGGCACGGTTTCGCCGCCGGCCAGGAGCACTCCGGTGACCCGGCCATCCGTTCCGACCAAGCTTTCGACGGTCACGGAGCGGCGGATGACCACGCCGTTGCGCTCGTGCAGGCTCGCGAACAGATCGCCGAGCTCGTCGCCAAGCGCCGCAGCAAGCGGCACCGGGCCGCGTTCCAGGATAGTGACTTCGTTGCCGAGGGTGCGGGCGGTTGCGGCGACCTCCATGCCGATCCAACCGGATCCCACGACTACGAGTCGCTTGCCGCCGTCCGCCAGAACGGAGTGCAGCAGGTCGGAGTGGTCGAGGGTGCGCAGGTAGTGCACTCCGCCGAGGTTTGCACCCGGCACCGTCAGGCGTCGCGGCCGGGAGCCCGTGGTCAGGAGCAGCCGGTCGTAGCTCAGTTGCGCGCCGTCGTCGGTATCGAGGAGGTGCGCGCTGAGGTCGAGGCTCACCGCCCGGGTGCCGGAATGCAGCTGCACCTCATGGTCGGGGTACCAGCTCGCACTCTGCACGAAGACGGAGTCGCGTTCGGCCGTGCCGGCCAGGTAGTCCTTCGACAACGGTGGACGGATGTAAGGACGGTGCTCTTCGGCTCCGATCAGGTGAATCTCTCCGTCGAAGCCCTCCTCGCGCAGGGCTCGGGCAGCGCTGGCCCCCGCGAGGGACGCCCCCACAATCACAAAATTCTGCTGGTCGGCCATGTCGTGGTCCTTCCTCGGGGGTGTGCTCTGACTGTACGAGGGTTTGGCGGTTTGGGCGAGGTGCGGCTGTGCCGGCTGCGCGCGCTACGCGGGACTTGCGCCAGTGCGCGGGAGTTCGGGACTGGCCAAAACTCCAGCGCCACGCGTCGCGCTGGAGTTGCGCCAGTGCGCGGGTGTTGCGCCTCCCGCGCAGCGGCGCATCACCCGCGCGATCGCTCGAGACCGCCATCGCCCAACGGTGGCTGCCCGCGGGGCGGCGGGACGGCATCCGTTTAAAAGAGGATGCCAGGTTTCAGCTCGGCGCGACCACGGTGTCGCAGCGCCAGCAGGTGGCGGGCAGCTCGCCCGGAACGAAGGCGCCACACTCGGGGCAGACCTGTTCGAGCCAGCAGGCTGGGTCGCCACCGATCGGGCTGCCGCCGATTGCTGCATCGTCGATCGAGTCAGCGTCGTCGTGTGTGCTCATCGTTTCAGTATGGCCCTGGGCCGGGAAAGACCCGAAGCCCCCCGCTGGAGGAGGAGGGGGCTCCGGGCGGGAGTCGAGCGTCAGCTCGGGTTGGGTGCCCCCGGGCGGGCGTAGTAGAACCAGGCCAGGCCCGTGCAGAGCACGCAGAATACCGTGCAGCCGATGAAAAAAGTGGTCGGGCTCATGGCCGTGAGGGCCATTCCCACGATGAATGGGCCGAAGGCGGCGATCGCGGCGGTCCAGCCGATCGCGCCGCCGGCCTGGCGCTTGGGGAAGATCATCGGCATCTGCTTGAACGTTCCGGCGTTGGCCAGGCCGGAGAAGAAGAAGATGGTGATCATGCCGGTGAGAAAGCCCTTGAACTCGTCGACGCTGGTCGGGGTGAGGAAGAATACCGTGACCAGGGTGCCGACGGCCATGCCGGCGCCGCCGATGAAGGTGAAGATGGCACCGCCGAACCGGTCGCAGAGCGGGCCGGAGGCCGCACGCACCAGGGCGCCGACGACCGGGCCGATGAAGGCGAAGGCGAGGGGGTTGGGTGCATCGGGGAAGTCGCCGTAGACGTTGAGGATGATGAGGCCCATTTGGGCCGCCAGGCCGCTGAACGCGCCGAAACTCATGAGGTAGATGAGTGTCATGATCCAGGTGTGCTTGACCTTGAAGATGTCCATCTGCTGCCGAAAGTTTGCTTTGATCGGCACTTTACGTAGAAAAATGAGAGCGAGGACGACCGCGAGCAGCACCCAGGGGATGAGCACGAGGCCGCCGTTGTGCAGCCAGACCAGTTCGCCGTTCGAGTCACTCTCCGGGGTCAGCACCGCGGTGCCGAGCAGGCCGAAGCCGACGACCCAGGGGGTGAGTAGCTGGATCAGTCCGATGCCGAAGTTGCCGAGCCCCGCCTGCAGGCCGAGGGCCGTTCCGGCGAGGCGCTTGGGAAAGAAATAGCTGGTCGAAGCCATGAAACCGGAGAAGCTGCCGCCGCCGATACCGGCCGCGAAGGAGAGCGCGAGCAGCACCCAGTACGGCGTCGACACGTCGCGGGCGACCATGGTCCAGCCGATCATGGGCAGCAGAAGGAGCGCACTGGAGAGGGCGACGAGAATGCGGGTGCCGAGAATCGGCGGCAGGAACATGAAGACGAGGCGCAGCAGGCCACCGGCCAGGCCGGGCAGCGCGACGAGCCAGTACAGCTGGCTGGTGCTCAGGTCGAAGCCGATGTCGTTCAGCCGCGGAGCGATCGCGCTGACCAGATACCAGGCCGCGAAGCCGAGGGTCATGCTGAACGTGGTGATCCACAGGGTACGCCAGGCGAGGTGTGAATCCCAGGTCTCTTCGTTTTCCGGATCCCAGTTCGAGAGGTCCGGCTTCAGCGTGGACGTGACGCGTGGTGGTGAGACGGTTGACATGGTTTCCTCGGCTGGTTGGTCGGGCAGCAGGCCCGCTTAGTAGCCAGCTTGTTCGCTTGCCGGTGCCGACGCATCGCACAAACGCCGTGAAAAATGATTCGGAGCGAAGCGGATGTCGGCGGCCCGGCGCGATCGCGTCCGCGGTCGCACCCCTTTTGTTGATCGAGCTTGCCGTCGACCAAGGTGATTGAGTCGGGGGTCGCCGGCATCCGGTTATCCCCGGGCGGGCCGCGGTACTGTAGAACGGTGAAAACTCAGCTCAAACTTGGGGCCGAACTCGGGGCCGTCGTGATCACCGTGTCTGATCGCTGTTCGCGCGGCGAACGCGAAGACAGGTCCGGCCCGGCCGTCGTCGATGCGCTCGGCGAGGTCGGCATTCCGTGCGGGCCGCCACGGGTCGTCCCCGACGGAATTGAAAGTGTGGCTGGCTCTATTTCGGCGGCGCTCGCTGACGGCTCCCGCCTGGTCGTGACGACCGGTGGTACGGGCGTATCGGCGCGCGACCTGACGCCCGAGGGCACGGCGACGGTGCTGCACACGATTCTTCCGGGCATTTCCGAGCGGATGCGCGCGATCAGCGTCGCGACGATTCCCACCGCGGTGCTGTCCCGCGGCCTAGCCGGCATCGCCGATTCGGTCGGCAACAACGGAGCCCTGGTGGTGAACCTGCCGGGTTCAGTTGGCGCGGTGCGGGACGGTGTGGCCATACTCGCGCCGCTCGTGCGGCACATCATCGACCAGCTCGACGGCGGCGACCACTGATGGGGGCACCTGCGTCGGACGCGGATTTCTCGGCCGCGGATTCTTCGGGTATGGGCCGCGCATCGCTCGGCTTCGCCCGTGTCACCGAGTCGCTGCTCGACGTCACCGAGCACGTTTCGGCCGTTTCGGGCGTTTCCCACGGTGCCGTGGTGACGTTCATCGGACAGGTGCGGGACCACGATCCCGATGCGCTCGGGCGCGTCACGGGCCTGGACTACAGCGCGCATCCCGACGCGGGGCGCATTATCGGTGAGATTGCCGAGCGGGTGTTGGCGCAGCATCCGCTGGTCGTATTGGCGGTCAGTCATCGCATCGGACACCTCGAGGTCGGCGACCTCGCCCTCGTGGCTGCGGTCGCGAGCGCCCACCGCGGCGACGCCTTTGCGGCCTGCGAAGCCCTCGTCGAGGCCGTCAAGGCAGAGGTCCCGATCTGGAAGAAGCAATACGAGGTCGACGGAACGCACTCCTGGGTCGGTTTGTAGCCTCGCCGACAGCGCTACTTCGCGGGTGCCGTTCAGAAGAGCGGAGATCGCTGTTTCGGCGGCTGATCGGGGCCATTGGGCGAAATTCTCCGCAGTTATGCGGGGAGCCCCTGGTACTTAGCCGCCGGCGAAGGGCGGGAGGACGTCAACGGTGTCCGTCGGCGCGAGCGCAACGGTGTCATCGGCGGCGCGGGCGCCGTTCACCAGCAGCGAGCAGAGGCCGAGCACGCGCACGAACTCGTTGCCGTAGCGTTCGCCGAGCTCGGCGCGCAGCTCGCCGATCGTGCCGGCATCGAGCGTGGCCGTTTCGGTCTGGGCGGCTTCGGCCGCTCCGGCGAAGAACCGCAGGGTCGCCATCACAGTTTTTCGGGAGTCCAGTCGAGGGCGAGTTCGCTCGCGGCCGCGCAGGCGGCCTCAATTGCGGCACCGGTACCCCCATTCTTCGCGGCTGCGAGGCCGATCAGAAAGGTGCTGAGTGGTGCAGCCGGCCGGGCTACATTGTGGGCCACGTCGCGGGCCACGTCGAGCAGGTCGCCGACCGGCACGTCGGCCGGATCGAGCTGGAGCCGGTCGGCGAGGGCGGTCAGCCAGTCGTCGAGCGCTTCGGGAGGCAGCGGTGCTGAACTCATTCTGGTCACTCCTCGGGTCGTGCTTCGGGTGCACCGGTCAAACGCGCGGTGCTGCTCTCAACATCCTGCCACGTGTCGACGTCGACCCCGGTTTCGGATTCGTCCATCAGCCCCATGAGCTTCAGCCCCGACAGTAGGTTGCGCATGCTGGCGCCGTTGACGCGATCGCCGAGGCGGTCCACGGCCGCGCGTAGGGCGGGCGCCCGGTAGATTCCGGCGAGCCACTGGGCGTGGCCGGTGTAATCGGTGAGGTGCACACCGTCGGTCTGTTCACCGATCTCCTCCAGAGCGGATGCCGCGGTGACCAGCAGGCGCGCAGCATCCGCTCCCCACGGAAGATCGCAGGCGAGCACGAGCAGCCAGGTGGCGGGCTCGTCAACGTTCGCTTCGACCTTGGTCGCGCCGTGTGCCTCGCAGTGTACTTCGACGTGTGCTGCGCCGTGCGCCTCGAGCGCGGCGAGGCCGGCCGCGATTCCGGCTACCGGGCCGCCGAACGGTGGGTCTTCGAGTGCCCAGATCAGTGCGGACGGCGTGGCGGTACCGGCGGCGGGCGTTGCGGCTGCGGGGGTTAGGGCCGTGGCCGTGGCCGTGGGCGACGCGGGATCGGGATCGGGTGCAGGTGCACCTGTCGAGGGTGCGGGGTACGCGGCGAGCGGAGGCCTGTCGGCGGCGGGAACCGCTGCGGGCGGGCCGACAACGACGGTGTGCCGGGCGACCGGTCGGGCGTCGAGCACCCTGGAGAGCAGAGTGCGCCCGGCCACCTCGACTGCGGGTTTGAGCACGCCGCCGAGGCGGCTGCCACGCCCGCCCGCGAGCACGATGAGGTCAATGGTGAGTGCCGGAAGTGGGCTCATGAGGCGTGCCCTGGGCACGGTCACGGGAGGGAGCATCCGCTTAGCCTTGGCTGCGCAGCCAGTCGCCGGACTTGCCACCACTCTTGGAGAGCAGCCGCACGTTCTCGATCGTGACGGACTTGTCGAGGCCCTTGACCATATCGACGATGGCGAGAGCCGTGACCGAGACGGCGGTGAACGCCTCCATCTCGACGCCGGTGCGGTCTGCGGTGCGCACGGTCGCGGTGATGCTCACCCGGTCATCCTCGACGATCAGGTCGACGACGGCGCCGTGCACGCCGATGACGTGGGCGAGGGGGAGCAGGTCGGCGGTCTTCTTGGCGCCCTGGATTCCGGCGATGCGGGCCACGGCGAGCACATCGCCCTTGGGAGCAGTGCCGTCGCGGAGTGCCGCGATCACCGTGGCGCCGCAGCGCACGAAGCCCGCCGCGGTGGCACTGCGAACGGTCGGAACTTTGTTGGTGACGTCGACCATGCGGGCTTGTCCGGCCGAGTCGAGGTGGGTGAACGGCTGGGTGGGCACTGTCGCGTCGGGAATGTCGGTGGTGTACGTCATGATGACAGCATGACAGTGATGAGGTCGCCGCCGCGAACGTGAGTCGTGTCTTCGGACACGATGGCAAGACCAGTTGCCTGCGCCAGCCCGGCGACGAGGTGCGAACCCGACCCGCCGCGGGAGGCCGGGCGCACCTCGATGTGGGTTCCGTCTCGGGTTCCGTCGGTGCCGGTGTCAGTCCCGGTCTCGGTTCCAGAATCGGTACGGTGCGTGACGATGACGGGCATGTACTGGGCGCGTCCGGGCGGGGAATTCCAGCCGTCGGCGACGGTCGCCGTGACGGTGCGGCGGTGCAGCTCCGGGTGCCCGAGCAGGCGGCGCAGCGCGGGGCGCACGAACACCTCGAACGACACGTAGGCGCTGACCGGGTTACCGGGCAGGGCGAAGATGAGCGGTCCGGGCACGTTTTCGGTAGCGGGCCAGCGTCCGAACCCCTGGGGCTTGCCGGGTTGCATCTTGACCGGTCCGAAGTGCACGGTGCCGAGGGGTTGTAGCACGGCTTTGACCACGTCGTACGCTCCGACACTGACGCCGCCGGAGAGCACGATCACGTCGACCGTTCCGGCCAAGTCGGCGAGCAACGCGCGCAACGTGTCGTCGTCGTCGGGCACGGCCCCCACCCGAATGGCAACGCCGCCGGCTTCGGTGACGGCCGCCGCCAACAGAAAGGAGTTGGAGTCGGGAATCTGACCGCGACGAGTCGGGCTGCCGGGGGTGACGAGTTCGCTGCCGGTGGAGATGACCGCGACGCGTGGCGCCGGGTGCACCAGCACAGAGCTGGTTCCGGCGCTCGCCGCTGCGGCGACCCGGGTCGGCCAGAGCACGCTTCCCGCGCCCAGCACGCGGTCCCCGGCGTGGGCGTCTTCGCCGGCGCGGCGCACGTGCGCCGCGGCCGTGGGGGCGCGCACGATGGTGACCCGGTCGGTGCCCTGGTCGGTGTCTTCGATCGGAACGACGGCATCCGCTCCGTCGGGAATCGGCGCGCCCGTCATAATGCGCGCGACCTGCCCGGGCATCAGGTGTGGGTTCTCGGCGGTGCCGGCGGCCAGGTCGGCGACGACGGGCAGGCTGATCGGGTTCTGCGCCGAGGCGCCGAGCAGATCGGCGCGGATCACGGCGTAGCCGTCCATCGCGGAGTTGTCGAACGGAGGAGTATCGGTCGCTGACAGCACGTCCTCGGCGAGCACCAGGCCGCGCGCGGCGTCGAGCGACACACGCACCGGCACCAGCGGCTTCAGGTCGGCCAGAATGACCGCCAGTTGTTCGGCGACGGTGCGAGCGGATGCGGCCGGCGCGCAGGCATCCGCTCTGTCGGAATGCGTGTGGTCGTGCCCATGCCCATCTTCGTGCGCGCTGCCAGCGTGCGCACGTCGAACCTCGGACGGCTCCCCGGCGAGCGCATCGTGTTCGTTCGGCAGGGATGATGTGTCCGGAGCGGAACCGCCGGGCAGATTCGTCTCGGTCATCGGTTAGTTGTAGCTGTCGGGCTGGCGGGCGCTGCGCTGCCATCCGGAGCCGACGCGTGGCGCCCGGTCGGAGTCGGCTCGAGGGACGGCCAGCGGCTGCCGATGCCGGGCGCGCGTCCGGCCGTGACGAGGTCGTCCCAGGCCACGATCCCGCCGGTGAGCACGGAGACGTCGGTGAATCCGGCCTCGCGCAGCGCGGCAGCAGCGCGGGCGGCTCGCCCCCCGGCGTGGCAGTGCACGATCAGCGGGGTCTCCACCGGGAGGGCGGCCCGGCCGGTGTCGGAGAGTACCCCGTCGGTGAGGAGCTCACCGAGCGGCAGTAGTCGGGCCGTCGGAATGGAACTCTCGGCATTCTCGTTCGGCTCGCGCACGTCCAGCACGAGAAAGTTGTCGTTTCCGGCGCGTTGGGCCTCGAGACGTTCCACGAGTTCGGCACCCGAAACCTCGGCGGTATTCTCTGCGGCGACGCGGGCGGTTTCGGCCGCGACCTCGGCCGCGACCTCGGCAGCGGTCGGCTCGGCGGCGATGCCGGTTCCGACCAGTGGAATCTCGCTGAATCGGCCGGACAGGGCATCGATCACGAGCACCCGGCCGATCAGCGGGGAACCGATTCCGGTGATGAGCTTGATGGTTTCGGTCGCCATGAGCGATCCGACCTGGCCGCAGAGAGCGCCGAGCACGCCGGCATCGGCGCAGTTGGGCACCTCACCGTCGGCCGGCGGTGTCGGAAACAGATCGCGCAGGTGCACTCCGGTGACGCCTGAGCCCGCGGGCGGGGTGGCCCAGAACACCGAAAGCTGGGCATCGAATCGCAAAACGGATGCCCACACCAGCGGCAGTCCGAGCCGCGCGCAGGTGTCGTTCACGAGGAACCGGGTCGGAAAGTTGTCGGTGCCGTCGATGACCACGTCGTAGCCGCCAAGGATCTCGGCCGCGTTATTCGCGACCAGACGCTCGGCGTGCCGAACGACGGTGGTCTCCGGGGCGATCTCGGCGATACGCTCGGCGGCGCTGTCTACCTTGGGGCGACCGACATCCGCTTGACCGTGAACGATCTGGCGCTGGAGGTTGCTCGGTTCCACGTCGTCGCCATCGACGATACCGATGGTGCCGACGCCCGCTGCCGCGAGGTAGAGCAGCGCGGGGGAGCCGAGCCCGCCGGCGCCGAGCACGAGAACCCGAGCGTTGGCGAGGCGGCGCTGGCCGAGTTCGTTGAGCTGGGGGAGGCGGCGCTGGCGAGCGGTCCGCACGGATTCAGATGCGCTGAGGCGGTCTACGGGCTCAACGAGGGGAGGAATGGCCATGGCTTAACGCTAGGCGTTGCGCGGCCCCTCGGCCACCCATCCCGCGCTCTCCTCTGCCTTCCCATCCGTCCAGCGTGATGTCACGAACCCCGTCCGCCCCGGGTCGCCGGCGCCTAACTCCTGCAATTTCTCGCTCCCGGCAGTGCGATGCCCGTATTTACGGGGGCTTGGTCGACCGCCGCGATCAATTTGCAGGAGTTATGCCCCGGTGGTCGGGCTCACTCGGTGGCTTCCTGAATTAGCCACGGCCGATCGCGATGACAGGGACCCAGACAGTGGGTCAAATCCGCAGATGCGGTGCTATCGTGCAATTCATGACGCAATATCGGATCAGTGAGGCCGCCGAGCTGCTCGGCGTTAGTGACGACACCGTGCGCCGCTGGGTCGACGGTGGCCGTCTCGTGGCGGATGCCGACGCATCCGGTCGCCTCGCGGTTGACGGAGCGGCGCTCGCCGCCTTCGCCGTCGACCAGGCGAGCACCCCGGCAGACCCGTCGAGCGTGGGCCGCAGCGCCCGCAACCGCTTCGTCGGCATCGTCACCGCCATCACCATGGACACAGTCATGGCCCAGGTCGAGCTGCAGTGTGGCCCGCACCGCGTCGTCTCGCTCATGTCGAGCGAGGCCGTGCGCGAACTCGGGCTTGAGGTCGGGTCGCTCAGCGTCGCCGTGATCAAGGCCACCAATGTGATCGTCGAAACTCCGGGACGGATGACGTGACCCGCCTCCCCCAGGCCCTCGCCGTTCTGGCCGTGCTCGCCCTGGCTCTCACCGGTTGTGCACCCTCGACCGCCACAGATTCCGCGGCAACCGACTCGACCGCCACGGGCACGGATCTCGAGTCCCAAACCCTCAGCGTCTATGCCGCAGCGTCGCTCACCGGCGCTTTCGACGAACTCGCGACACTGCTCGAGCAGCAGAATCCGGCCGTCGATGTGCAGGTCACCTATGACGGATCTTCCACCCTCGCCACCCAGATCGCCGCCGGCGCCCCGGCCGACGTGTTCGCGAGCGCCGACCAGAAGAACCTGCAGCCGCTGGCCGACGACGGGCTCGTCGGCCCGGCCACCGTGTTCGCCGGCAATACCCTGCGCATCGCGGTCGCCCCGGGCAATCCGCTGCAGATCGACACCCTCGAAGATCTGGCCCGCCCCGGCGTGATCACCGTGCTGTGCGCGGCGCAGGTGCCGTGCGGTGCGGCATCCGCTGCCCTGCTCGCCAACGCCGGTGTCACTCTCACGCCCGCCAGCGAGGAACAGAATGTGACGGCCGTCGTTACCAAAATCGCCGGCGGCGAAGCGGATGCCGGCCTCGTCTACGCGACGGATGTCGCCGCCAACCCCGGCCGCATCGACGGCCGGACCCCGGCCGGAGCCGACGCGGTCATCGGGCGCTATCCGATCGCGGTCGTGGAAGGCAGCGCGCACGCCGAGGCGGCCCAAGCTTTCGTTGACCTCGTGCTCTCGCCGGCGGGGCAGTCTGTGCTCGCCGCCCACGGATTTCTCGCCCCGTGAGCGTTCGAGAGCGCCCGGGCCCGGGCCCGGAAACCGGGCCCAGGATAGAACATGGGCCCACCGACCGGGCCCGGGCCCGGGCCCGGAACGGAAGAAACCTCCCGCGGCACATCGCAGGCTGCGACGAAACGGCAACCGTTCGCGGATACGGGATCGCCCGCCTGGGCCCNCCTCCCGCGGCACATCGCAGGCTGCGACGAAACGGCAACCGTTCGCGGATACGGGATCGCCCGCCTGGGCCCACCTTATGCAACCGGGCCCATGATCGAACATGGGCCCGCTTTCCGGGCCCGGGCCCGGAAAGCAATGCTCAGACACGTCACGCCCCCTGGCCCGAGCACTGGGCACGGTCGCGCATGATTCCGCGCCTGCTCTACCTGCCCGCGAGCATCGGCCTTGGACTGCTCGTGCTGCCGCTCGCCGGTCTGCTGCTCAAGGTCGACTGGCCCGGCCTCCCCTCCCTGCTCCTCTCCCCGGAAGCGCTGCAGCCGCTGGGGCTGTCGCTCGCGACGGCATCCGTTTCGACGTTGCTCTGCCTGCTGTTCGGCGTGCCGCTCGCCGTCGTCATCGCCCGGTCGCGGCCGCGCGTCGCCGGCCTGCTGCGCGCACTCGTGACCGTGCCGCTCGTGCTGCCGCCACTGGTCGGCGGCATCGCGCTGCTCTCCCTGCTCGGACGCGGCGGTGTGCTCGGCAACACCCTCGAACTCGCCGGCCTGCGCATTCCATTCACGACCGGGGCCGTCGTCCTCGCGCAGACCTTCGTGGCCCTGCCGTTTCTCGTGATCGCCGTCGAGGGCGCGCTGCGCACCGCCGGCACCCGCTACGAGAGGGTCGCCGCGACCCTCGGCGCCCATCGTGGCACCGTCTTCGCCCGCATCACGCTGCCGCTTGTCGGCCCCGGACTACTGGCCGGCACCGTTTTGAGCTTCGCCCGCGCCCTCGGCGAATTCGGCGCGACCGCCCTATTCGCCGGCAACCAGGCCGGAGTCACCCGCACCATGCCGCTCGCCATCTACACCGCCTTCAACGGCTCGGGCGTGACGACCGACCAGGCCGTCGCCCTGTCGCTGCTGCTGATCGCGGTCGCCGTGATCATTCTCGTGCTGGTCGGAACCCGCCGAGCGAGCGTACTGTCGTGACCATCCCGAAAACGGATGCCGCTGGCCGCGCCAGCTCCGCCGACTCACGCCGGCTGGGGCGCACGTTCCGACCGTGCGTGCCGGTGTCACCGAGGGCAGTCGGCCGCGCCCAGCCCGAAAGCCGACCTCGGCCGATCGGGACAACGAACCAGGAAAGAGCTCGAAACGTGACCGCGAAGCCGACCTTGTTCCCGGCAGGGATGGACCTCCGAATCGCTGGCCAAAGTCGGAGCCCGCTCTCGTGACTCCCGCTCTCTGGAAATCCGCCGCCAACGACCTCCTCACCGCCACCCTGCACCTCACCCGAGGCTCGTTCACGCTCGACCTGAAGCTCGCTCTCGCGCCGGGCGAAGTGCTCGCCCTGCTCGGCCCGAACGGCTCAGGTAAGTCGACCGTGCTCGAGCTGCTCGCCGGCCTCGCGACGCCCGACTCCGGAACCGTCACGATCGACGGCGCAGTCCTTACCGCGCCCGGCCGATTCATTGCGCCGGAAAAGAGGGCCATCGGGCTCCTCGGGCAGGAGCCCCTGCTCTTTCCTCATCTCAGCGCTCGCAACAATATCGCCTTCGCCCTGCGCGTCGGCGAAGCACATTTGAACGCCGCCGAGGCTCGGGTGCAGGCCGACCGCTGGCTCGATCGGGTCGGCCTGGCCGGCCTCGGCAGCAGCTTGCCGGGCGCCCTCTCCGGCGGGCAGCAGCAGCGCGTCGCCCTCGCCCGAGCCCTCGCGGCCGGCCCGCGAGTGCTCCTGCTCGACGAGCCGATGGCCGCCCTCGACGCGGAAACAGCACCGTTCATCCGTCAACTCATCCGCGAGCAGCTTAGCGAAACGGGCACGAGCGCCATCATCGTCACCCACGACATCGTCGACGCCGTCGTGCTCGCCCACCGCGTCGCCGTGCTGCACCACGGCGCGCTCATCGACGAAGGCACGACCGCAGCGGTACTCGCGGCCCCGCAAAACCCCTTCGTTGCGGCGCTCGCCGGCGTCAATCTCGTGGTGGGCACCGCGCAGAACGGCGCGGTCGTCGCCCCAGACGGCCGCACGTTCTGGGTGCGCCCAGCGGATGCCGCAGCCCTGTCGCCCACAACTCCCGCCTCTGCAACCCCCGGCGCAGAAGCCGCCGCGGCCGTCTTTCGCCCGGCATCCGTTGTCGTGCAGACGGAACAGCCCCGTCACGCGAGCCCCCGCAACGTCTGGTCGGCCCGGGTCACCGGCATTGAGCCGGGCACCGGCGGGGTGCGCCTGCGCACGAGCGGCGACCCCGAGATCATCGCAGAACTCACCCCCGCCGCGGTTGCCGACCTCGGCCTGCAGGTGGGCTTGACGGTCTGGCTTTCGGTCAAGGCCACCGATGTGAGTGCCTACCGTCGCTAACGTTACATTCCGGACACCAGGGACGGCGATCAACGATGAGAAAAAGAGTCGGTCACTGCTCCTAGGTATTTCAAGATGATGTGCCAAGGAGCGTCAACGTTGACGTGGCGACCAGCCAAGGACCCGGGGCCCTCACTGTGTTCAAGAAAAGCTGATCGGGGCCGCGCCGATCGCTCCTTTGTCGTCATTTTTCCTCGGCGGTGAAGGCAAGAGCACGATGAGCGCCAACCTGGACATCGCCCTGTCTGACGCGGAAGCTCGCGTTCTGTTCGTCGACGCCACCCTGCGTCGCCCGAAGATCCCCGAATACATGAACGTCGAGGGCGCTGTCGGCCTCACCAATGTTCTGATCGGGCGCGCCGAACTTGCCGACGTGATTCAGCCGTGGGGCCGCGGACAGTTATTCGCGCTGCCCGCCGGCCGCATTGCGCCCAACCCGAGCGAACTTTTCGGATCAGCCGGCATGGCCAAACTCATCCAGGAGTTCAACCGTACTTTGGCGGCGTCATCGACCTCGGTATCGACTCCGCTGACCCGGCCCGCGCTCCGACATCCACCGACACCGGATGTCTACGTCACCGCCGTGACTCCCACCGCCCTAGCCGGAAACATCGCGGCCTCCGCCTCCGCCGACAATAAGCTCTGGCTCTGGATCGGCGACCTCACCCTGCGCTCCACCGATGCCGGCCATACCTGGCTCTGAGCAGGCATTCGTTACGCCCGGCACGCAGCTCTACTTCGGCCTGCCCTATTCCGAGGCCGAGCTGGCGAGCAGCGTTCCGGGCGAGGCGCGACGCCCAATTGCCCCCGGTGCCTCATGCCCATGTAGATCGTTCCCGACGGCGACGCCTGGGAGTTCGTTTGCCAGCGAAGCGGATGCGACGGCATCTGTCCACCCACCGCCCCCTGCCCCAGCCCCGCCCGGATACACCTGTCTGGCCAGCCTCACCGTTTTCGAGCAGTAGCCGCCTTTTATCCCGCCACCCATGTGAAATCACTGCTGTCTCGCACGCACAAAACAGGAGCGAGTCGAACCGACTCCACGGCGTCTCCGTTCAGCACGCCGAGGAGCAACTTCACGGCGACCCGGCCGATGTCGAGCATCGGTGATCGCACCGACGACAGCGCGATGGGCAGTTGCGCGGCCAGCGACGTGTCATTGAATCCGACAATTGCCAGATCGCGGCCCACGTGCAATCCGTGTGAATTTGCGGCGCCCATGGCGCCGATGGCCGCGAAGTCGTTGACCGCGAAGATCGCACTGGGGCGACGATGTGTGCCGCGCAGAATGCTATCCGCTGCGGTGTGCCCGCCCGTTGTGTCGAAGCGCGACCACACGATGGCGCCCTCGGGGATCGTTCCGCCGAGCGCGCGAAACCGGGAGACGAAGCCGTGCGTGCGATCGACTGCAGTACTGGCATAGGGCTCACCAGCGATGATGGAAACATCGCGGTGGCCCTGGTCCCACAGGTGCTGCGCCACCAGAGCTCCGCCAAGGGTGTCATCGCAGGTGGCTGACGCAAAACCGGCAATGGCGCGGTTCATGAGCACGAAAGGCACCTTGCGTTCGGTGAGCTCGTCGAGAATATTGCCGTCAAGGTGCGCGTCACCGATGATGAGGCCGTCTACTCGCCGAGACAGCATGATTTCCATCTTGCGCCGTTGTATCAATGTATCGTCACGAGAGTTCATGACGAATGTGGAGTAGTTGGCGTCGTCGGCTGCCTCGTCGATTCCTTCGTACATAACCGCAAGCACGAGGTCGGAAAGGCGCGGAACGATAACTCCGAGAAGATGCGTGCGCCGCGTGCGCAGGCTCGTGGCCTGGGGGTCGGGGGAGTAGCCCACCTTCTTGGCGAGGTCACGCACACGTTGGGCCGTGACCGGCGCGGCGGCGCCGCGTGCCGTGTCAGCCTTCCCGTGCAGGATCCGTGACACGGTCGACGGGTGCAGGCCGAGTTCGGCGGCCAGATCTTTCAGGGTGACGGACCCCGGTCTGATGCCTGTCATGTCGCTGTCTCCAGTTTCCGTTATCCGAGAAAGCCGGATACGAAGCTTGACTTGCCTGTGGATCTCATTCTATAGTTTGACCACCTCACTACCCAAACGATTGGGTAATGAACGTTACGTACCCGCAATGACGCGTGCAGTCGGCCGAAACATTGGGTATTTACTCTTGCATCAAGAAACCCAATCGTTTGGGTACCGACCTCCGGAGAAAATAATGACAGATCGTGCCGGCACCCACGTGGTGTTGCTGGCGACCGGTGGAACCATCTCGTCGCGCGCCCGCTCTGCGGAAGGCGGCGCCGCGGTTGCCGCCGACGCCGGTGCAGAAGTTCTCGGCGGTCTGGCCACAGCCCCGGCCTACCCCGTGCGGGTCGTCGACGTCGCTTGTGAGGGGTCCTACCTGCTCACTCTCGTCGACATGATCGAGATCTGCGCGCAGATCAAGATTGCCCTCGCCGACCCATCGGTGCGGGGGGTCGTTGTCACGCACGGCACTGACACGATGGAAGAGACCGCCTACCTGGCCGACCTCACCCACGACCACGTAAGCCCGGTGGTTTTCACCGGGGCGCAGAAATCCGCCGACGCCGCCGACCCCGACGGTCCCGGCAACCTCGCCGATGCCATCGCGGTCGCTGGCTCACCCGCGGCAGCGGGCCTCGGCGTGTTGATCGTTTTCGCCGGCGAGATATTCCCCGCCCGCGGCGTGCGCAAAGCACAGACCTTCGCGCTCCATGCCTTCACCAACCCCGACTTTGGCTCGGCCGGTTTCCTGACCGCCACCGGTGACGTCGTAATCACCCGCCAGGACCAGCGGATGCCACCGCTCCCGCTCCCGCCCCTCCCTCTCCGCCAGGCCAGACGCGTCGACGTGGTGTCTGCCTATCCGGGGGCGGACGGACTCTTGCTGCAGGCATCCGTGGCTGCCGGGGCCAGCGGAATCGTGTTGCAAGCGACGGGAAGCGGCAACGGCAACCCCGCCCTGTGCGTCGCCGTCGCCGCCGCCGCCGCGGCCGGCACCGTCGTGGTGACGAGCACCCGGGTGAGTGCCGGCCCGGTCATCCCGGTCTACGGCGCCGGCGGAGGACGAGACCTCGTCGCGGCCGGTGCCATCCCCACTGGCCTGCTGCGGCCCTCACAATCGCTGATTTTGCTCAGCCTTCTGCTGCAGCTCGATCGCAACCATGATGAGATCGCCGACGCGTTTGCCCTGTACGGGGCAGCCATCACCGAGTCCGCCCAGATTTGTTAGTGCAACGAAAGGCACAGATATGAAAAAAGATATCCAGATTGCATTTGGAGTAGACGTCGACGCTGTCGCCGGCATGCTCGGTTCGTACGGCGGCGAAGACTCCCCGTGCGACATCTCCCGCGGCATGTTCAGCGGCGAGGTGGGTGGCCCCCGGCTCATTCGCCTGTTCGACAAGTACGACTTACCCGCCACCTGGTTCGTTCCAGGGCACTCCATCGAGACCTTTCCCGAGCTCACCCGCATGATCGTTGCCGCGGGCCACGAGATGGGCGTGCACGGCTACTCCCACGAGAACCCGATCGCGATGACCCGCGAACAGGAGACCACGATCCTGGACCGATCCATCGAACTGATCGAAAACGTCTCCGGACGCCGCCCCACTGGGTATGTCGCCCCGTGGTGGGAATTCTCGTCGGTGACGAACGAAATTCTGCTCGAACGCGGCATCAAGTACGACCACTCGCTCATGCACAAGGACTTCGAGCCGTACTACGTGCGCGTCGGTGACAGCTGGAAAAAGATCGACTACGCCCAGAACGCCCAGACCTGGATGGAGCCGCTCATGCGCGGCACCGAGACCGACCTGGTCGAGATTCCCGCCAACTGGTACCTCGATGACCTGCCCCCCATGATGTTCATCAAGGCCGCCCCCAACTCGCACGGTTTCGTGAACCCACGCGATATCGAACAGATGTGGAAAGACCAGTTCGACTGGGTCTACCGCGAAATGGATCAGGCCGTCTTCACGATGACGATCCACCCCGACGTCTCCGGACGCCCACAAGTGCTCCTCATGCTCGAGCGCCTCATCGAGCATTTCAACTCCCACGAAGGCGTCAGCTGGAACACCTTCGACCAGATTGCAGATTCGTTCCTCGCCCGTTCCCCCCGAAAGGTTCCCTCCGCATGAAACTGAAATCTCCCACCCTCGATCTCACGGCGGCGACCGTCAACGAGAAACGTCGCTTTCCCGCCTTCACCGTGAAGCAGACCCGCACCGCCACGATTCTGGCGCTGTTGGCCTGGACCGTTGCCGTCTTCGACTACGGACTGTTCGGCACGCTCCTTCCCGCCATGCAAGAATCCTTCGGCTGGACCGCGCCGGAAGCCTACGCGATCAACACCTGGATCGCAGTGGGCACCGCGATCGTCTGCTTCGGCGTCGGCCCGGTCATTGACCGCCTCGGACGACGCAAGGGCATGATGGTCACCGTCGGTGGCACGGCCATCGTCTCCGGCCTCACCGCCATCATCCCCACCGGAATGGCCTTCCTCAGCAGTGGGTTGCTCGTGATCGTTCGATCATTTGGCGGTCTGGGATTCTCCGAGCAGGCCGTCAACGCGACCTACATGAACGAGGTCTACCAGGTCACCGAAGACGAGAAGAAGCGCAAGCGCCCGGGCCTGAGCTACTCCTTTATTCAGGGCGGCTGGCCGCTCGGCTTTCTGCTCGCCAGTGCGCTCGCCCTGGCTTTCCTCCCGACCTTCGGCTGGCGTGCCCTCTATCTGATGGCCACCATCCCCGCCGCGCTCATCGTGTGGGCCATCGCACGTAAGCTCAAAGAAACTCCCCAGTTCGAGCTGCACAGTGAACTCACCCGCCTCGACAAGGCCGGGCGCACCGAAGAAGCCCACCTGCTTGCCGGGTCGTACGGCGTCGAGCACTCCTCGACCGCACCGCTCAAGCTCATCTGGGAGCCGAAGCTGCGCCGCAACACGATCGTGTTCTCGCTCGCCTGGATCTTTAACTTCTTTGGCATCATGATCTTCAGCATTCTGGGAAGCTCCGTGCTCAAGAACGCCAAGGGCGTCGAACTCTCCGATGCTTTCTGGATGCTCATTGTCATCAACGCCCTGGCCTACTTCGGCTACGTGTTCCACGGGTGGCTCGGCGACAAGATCGGCCGCAAGCGCACCATCATCAGCGGCTGGATCCTCGCATCGGTCGCCTTCACCATCATGCTGAGCCCCCTCGCTAACAGCCCGGTGACCATCGTCGCAAGCTTCGGCGCCGGTCTCTTCTTCCTCGTTGGCCCGTACGCGGCTATTCAGTACTTCATGGCCGAGTGCTACCCGGTGAGCTGCCGCGCCACCGGCACCGCGTTCATCGGCGCGATGAGCCAGCCCGGCATCGTTATCGGTGGCGCGCTGTTCACCGCCGTCGCCGCCGGAGCCAACACGGGAACCGCCGCGCTCTGGGTCGGCGCCCTCGGCACCCTTATTTCGGGTGTGCTCATGATCGCCGCCAAACCCATGGCAGAAGCTCCCCTCGCTGTCGCACCGGAAACCGAGCTGAAAGCCCAGCGTGCCTGAAGCTCGCGTCGCAATAATTACCGGAGCCGCCAGCGGCATCGGCCGTGCCCTCGCCGTGCACTACGCCGGCGAGGGGGTGCGCAGCATCATCGGCACCTTCCCGGGCGACCCGCACGACCCGCAGGAAACACTGCGGCTGGTGCGCGCCGCCGGGGGTGAGGCCGTCGTGCACGAGGTGGATGTGCGCAGTACGGCATCCGTTGACGCATTCGCCCAACGGGCGGTCGACGAATACGGCCGCCTCGACTACGCCGTCGCTAATGCGGGTATTCTGCGTAATTCATCGCTCGCCGACATGACGGATGCCCGGTGGACCGACATGCTCGACGTCGACCTCACCGGTGTCCTGCGCACACTGCGTGCCGGAGCCGAACGCATGACCGAGGGCGGCGCCATGGTGGCGGTGTCCTCGATCGCCGGCGCGGTCTACGGGTGGGAGGGTCATGCCCACTACGCGGCGGCGAAAGCCGGCGTGCTCGGTTTGATTCGCAGTGTGGCTGTTGAACTGGGGCCGCAGGGCATCCGGGCGAATGCGGTCATTCCCGGCCTCATCGAAACTCCGCAGTCACTCGACCCGGTAAATTCGCTGGGACCGGACGGCCTCGCCCGAGCCGGCAAGGACATCCCCTGGGGTCGGGTGGGTACGCCGGCCGAAGTGGCCAGTGTTATTGCGTTTCTCACTTCTTCGCAGGCCGGGTACGTCACCGGGCAGTCCCTCATCGTTGACGGCGGACTCACCGTGAAAATGCGCGCGTAGATATGGAACAGAAATGACCCAGCACCATCGCGCGTCCACCGGCCGCGGAGTCGTCGTCACCGGCGGCAGTAGTGGAATCGGGCGGGCAATCGCCGAAGCGTTTGTCGCCAACGGTGACCGCGTGGTCGTACTCGATCGCGCGGGCACCGACATTGACGCGATCAACGTCGACGTGTCGCAGGAAGACAGCGTGCGCACGGCCTTCGCGACCGCTCGCCAACGGCTTGGCACCATTGACGTTCTGGTGAACAGTGCCGGTCTGCTCACCGAGTCACCACTGCAAAACATGACACTCGCCATGTGGAACGAGACTCTCTCAGTCGACCTCACCGGGGTGTTCCTGTGCTGCCGGGAGGTGGTGGGGGAGATGCGCCAACAGAAATGGGGCCGCATCATCAATATCGCTTCCCAGCTCGCCATCAAGGGCGGCACCGGCCTGAGCCACTATTCGGCGGCCAAGGCCGGGGTCGTGGCGCTGACTAAATCGCTGGCGCTCGAAGTTGCCAGCGACAACGTGCTCGTCAACAGCATCGCTCCCGGCCCGATCGAGACCCCGCTCGTGCAGGGAATCTCCGAAGATTGGAAGATTGCCAAGCGCGCCGAATTGCCGCTCGGGCGTTTCGGCGTTGCGGCCGAAGTCGCCCCCACGGCGCTGCTGCTTGCGAGTGAGCCCGGAGGAAACCTCTATGTAGGGCAGACCCTCGGGCCCAACTCCGGCGACGTGATGCAGTAACTCGGGCCGTCAGGTCAGTCAGGAAACAAAAAATGTGCGGAGCATGCGGCACGACGGTCTACCCTGACCCGGTGATGGGCAACGAACACACCCTCAGAAATCGCATTCTGGTGGCGCAAACGGTGTCCGCCGTGTGTGCCGGCGTGCCCGGCGCACCCCGCATCGCGGCGCTCGCCGCTGGATGGTCGGTGACCAGCGCCACCGGCTCGATCTCGTTGTGCCACACCGTTGCTGACATCTGGCGCGCGCTCCCCGTCCAAAGTGCGTCGGTGCTGCAGCACGCGCTCGAGGTGAGGGCGCTCACCGAAGGGTCCGTGGGCCTTTCGGCGCGCGTCGTTGCCCTCGGGCTCGACCTGACGCGGCAGCGCTTGCTCGTTGGCTCGCCTCGCTGATCGACGTTGCGACTAACCCGAGCAACGCACCAGCCGCCGCGAGGGCGACCCGCCCATAGCTGACGAGGGCGAGCTGTCCATCGCTGGGCCACGCAAACCCGCGCCGCCCTCCTGATCTCCGGGCAGACGGCCCGAATAATAGGGCGGGGGCGTTGTTCCTCAAGTGAGCCCGAGGCACGACGCTTTAGGCTTCGCCACGCAAACTGGTGTCGTCGGAGGCGGCAACAACCCGCAGTTCAGCGGGTGCGTATGAGTCCCGGCGGGATCGCGGCATAGCGCGGGGGTACGGTGGCAGAACGACTAAGGAGAGCCATGACCCCGTCCGAACTGCTCATCGAAGAGTTTTCCCGTATCCAGGGATACGTAGCTGCGACCCTGAAAAACGCGACCGTCGCCACCCTCACGTATCGAGCGGATGCCGACGCCAACACGATCGCCTGGCTCATCTGGCACCTGTCCCGCCTGCAGGACGACCACATCGCCGACCTGGCGGGCAGCGAGCAGGTGTACACCGGGCAGGGGTGGGCCGAACGATTCGACCTGCCGTTCGAGCCGAAGAGGATCGGCTATGGCTTCACCTCTGCCGAAGTCGCCACCGTTCGCGCCGATGCGGACCTGCTCGGCGGCTACTACGACGCCGTGCACACCGCGACCCTCGCTTATCTGACCACCCTGAGCGCGGCGGACCTGGACCGGGTCGTCGACGAGTCCTGGACTCCCGCCGTCACCGTCGGCGTGCGCCTCGCGAGTGTGCTCTCCGACGACCTGCAGCACGTTGGCCAGGCAGCCTTCGTGCGAGGCCTGGCCGACCGCGCCGGCGCCTAGCGCCCCTGGCTGCCTGGAAAGTCAGCCCTGTGTCGTTGGTCGAGCTTGCCGAGACCGCCGTCGACCAACGCTGGCGTCGTGCGAAACCCGGCCCTGTAAATCAGAAATCTCTGGCGGAGAATGGGGGATTCGAACCCCGCGAGTGGGGTGTGTGCGTCACCCAACACGCTGTACTACAAGTCTGGCGGAGAATGGGGGATTCGAACCCCGCGAGTGGGGTGTGTGCGTCACCCAACACGCTGTACTACAAGTCTGGCGGAGAATGGGGGATTCGAACCCCCGAGGGCTTTCACCCAACACGCTTTCCAAGCGTGCGCCATAGGCCACTAGGCGAATTCTCCTGGCCGCCGTTCAATAAAGCAACGGCACCACAGAATCTTACCTGTTTCCAGCGGATGCTGTCGCCACCCTCGGTTGGTGCAGTCTCGTCGCGTGCCCTAAACTGAGGGTCGGCTCCTCGCGTGGCGCCACCCAGGCCAATTCCCCCAGGACGGAAACGTAGCAAGGGTAACCGGGCTCTGGCGGGTGCGCGAGGAGTCTTTTTCATACCCACAGCGCGAGGGTACCCGGGGCTGTGCTCCTGTACCGAGGTGCGCGAGGAGTCCTTTTTGTCCCCACCAGCATCCGCTTTCGCGTAATGAGCGTGAAATCCGCGTGAACGCTCGCGGGTCGGGACCTTTGGCCCTGAGCTGCGCCGCCACGGCTCAATAGGATTGAAGCAGCGCGGCTATGGCGCCGCACCACACTGCGGAGGACCAATGAGCCACGATTCCGGCACCATGCCCTGGCCTACACGCGCGCCGAAACCGCTCAGTGCAGCGGCGCTGAGCAGTATCGACGCCTGGTGGCGGGCCGCGAACTACCTCGCCGTCGGCCAGATCTACCTGCTCGGCAACGCCCTGCTCACCGAGCCGCTCACCCGCGATCACGTGAAGCCGCGCCTGCTCGGCCACTGGGGCACCACGCCCGGCCTCAACTTTCTCTACGCACACCTGAACCGCGCGATCGCCGAACGCAGCCAGAGCACCATCTACATCACCGGCCCCGGCCACGGCGGCCCCGGCATGGTCGCCAACGCCTACCTCGACGGCACCTACACCGAGGTCTACGCCGACATTGAGCAGAACACCGCCGGCGTGCAGAAACTGTTTCGCCAGTTCTCCTTCCCCGGCGGCATCCCCAGCCATGCCTCGCCCGAGCTGCCCGGCTCCATCCACGAGGGCGGCGAACTCGGCTACGCCCTCAGCCACGCCTACGGTGCCGCGTTCGACAATCCGAACCTGCTCGTGGCCGCGGTGGTCGGGGACGGCGAGGCCGAAACCGGCCCGCTCGCCACCAGCTGGCACTCCAACAAATTCATCGACCCGCTGCAGGACGGCGTCGTGCTGCCCATTTTGCACCTCAACGGATACAAAATCGCCAACCCCACCGTGCTCGCCCGCATCCCCGAAGACGAGCTGCAGGACCTCATGCGCGGCTACGGTCACACTCCTTATCTGGTGAGCGGCGGCTTTGACGGCGAAGATCCGATGCTCGTGCACGCTCGCATGGCCGAGACTCTTGATGAAGTGCTCAACCAGATCGCCGAGATCAAGGCCGCAGCCGCTCAGGCCGCCACCAACAACGAGGATTTCGCCCGCCCGCGCTGGCCCATGATCATCCTCCGCACCCCCAAGGGCTGGACCTGCCCCGCCCGCATCGACGGCGTGCAGGTCGAGAACACCTGGCGGGCGCACCAGGTTCCGCTGAGTAACGCCCGCGACACCCCGGCGCACACGGCCCTGCTCGAACAGTGGATGCTGTCCTACCGTCCCGCAGACCTGTTCGACCCAAGTGGTGCTCCCGTTGCGCAGATACAGGCCCTCGCCCCACAAGGCGACCTGCGCATGAGCGCCAACCCGATCGCCAACGGCGGACTCCTGCGCCGCGACCTGCGCCTGCCCGACTTCCGTGATTTCGCCGTGGACGTGCCCGAGCCGGGTGCAACGCGCAGCGAGGCGACGCGCGTGCTGGGCGGCTACCTGGCCGAGGTCATCCGCTTGAACCCGGATAACTTTCGCATCTTCGGACCCGACGAAACCGCCTCGAACCGGCTCGCCCCGCCGGTCTACGAGGTCACCGACAAGCAGTGGAACGCCGAGATCCGGCCCGGCGACACCAACCTCGCCCGGGCCGGCCGCGTGATGGAGATGCTGAGCGAACACCAGTGCCAGGGCTGGCTCGAGGGCTACCTGCTCACCGGGCGGCACGGGCTGTTCAACTGCTACGAGGCGTTCATTCACATTGTGGATTCCATGTTCAATCAGCACGCCAAGTGGCTCAAGGTGACCGCCGAGATCCCGTGGCGGGCGCCGATCGCGAGCCTCAACTACCTGCTCAGCTCGCACGTCTGGCGGCAGGATCACAACGGGTTCAGCCATCAGGATCCCGGTTTCATCGACCACGTCGTCAACAAGAGCGCCGACGTGGTGCGGGTTTACCTGCCCTTCGACGCCAATACCCTGCTCAGTACCTACGACCACTGCCTGCGCAGCGTCAATTATGTGAACGTCGTCGTGGCGGGCAAGCAGCCGGCGCCGAACCTGCTCACCATGGACGAGGCCGTCGCGCACTGCACCCGCGGTCTTGGCATCTTCGACTGGGCTGGCACCGAAATTGCCGGTCAGGAGCCGGATGTCGTGCTCGCCGCCGCCGGTGACGTGCCGACGCTCGAGGTGCTCGCCGCCGCCGAGATTCTGCGCGAGAACCTGCCCGAGCTCAAGGTGCGGGTCGTGAACGTCGTCGACCTGATGCGGCTGCAGTCGGCGGAGGACCACCCGCACGGCCTGAGCGACAGCGCCTTCGACGCCGTCTTCACGCCCGACAAGCCGATCATTTTCGCCTATCACGGGTATCCGTGGCTGATCCATCGGCTCACCTACAAGCGTCACGGCCACGACAACCTGCACGCCCGCGGCTACAAAGAGATCGGCACCACGACGACCCCGTTCGACATGGTCATGCTCAACGACCTCGATCGATATCACCTCGTCATGGACGTCATCGACCGCACCCCCGGCCTCGCCGCCCGCGCCGGCCTGCTCCGGCAGCGGATGCAGGACGCCCGCCTGGCCGCGCGCCAATACACCCGAGACCACGGTGAAGACATTCCCGCCATCACCGACTGGTCCTGGTCTGCCCAAGCGGATGCCGCTCCCCGCGCCGCCTCGACGGGCAGCGACAATGTCTAACCCGGCACTGCTCCGGTCCCCACCCGCGCGCGGGACGCCACCCGTCGTTGGTCGAGCTTGCCGACCGCCATCGCCCCGCGCTGGCCGTCTGCGGAACCCGGCCATCGGCGCAGGCTAACCCAGCTCGACCGCCATCGACCAACCCAAACTCGGTATAGCGTGGGTCACGACTTACCTCTATGATCCCGCCGACGCACTCCCACTCCGAATAAGCTTGAATGGACACCGTGGCTCGAAGCATCTATATCACCAGCGCAGAAGGCAATACCGGCAAGTCGACGATCGCTCTGGGCGTGCTCGACACACTGACCCACCTCGTGGAGCGGGTCGGTGTGTTCCGCCCGGTCGCACGCACCGCGACCGAGCCCGACTACGTCGTCGAGCTTCTCCTCCGGCACCTGCAGGCGAACGCCGGCCCCGGCGCTGCCGCCGGGCAAACCTACGAGCAGAGCATCGGTGTCAGTTACGACGACGTCAACACCGATCCAGACGCCGCCCTGGCCCGCATCGTTGCGCGGTACAAAGCGGTCGAGGCCAACTGCGACACGGTCGTCGTCATCGGCAGCGATTACACCGACGTCGGCAGCCCCACCGAACTCGCTTTCAACGCGCGCATCGCGGCCAACCTCGGCGCCCCCGTACTGCTCGTGCTCGGTGGCCGAGTCGGCCCGGGCGAGGGTGAACGCCTCGGCCAGAGCGACGCCCGCTCCGCCACGGACATCGCCCAGCAGACCGACGTGGCGCTGGCGGAATTGCGCGACGAACACGCATCCGTATTGGCGATCATCATCAATCGGGCCGACGAGAACGCGCTGCCGGCCATCATCGATGCGGTGCGGGTCACCACCAATGCCCAGCCGGCGCGGTCCGGCGGCGCTTTCGGGGTGCCGATCTGGGCCATTCCCGAAGACCCGTACCTCGTCGCACCGAGCATGCAGAGCATTATGGAGGCCACCGAGGGCACCCTGATCAAGGGCGACCCTGCACTGCTGGCCCGTGAGGCGCTCGGCGTCGTCGTGGCCGCAATGTCGATGGTCAACGTGCTGCCGCGCCTGATTCAGGGCGCCGTCGTCGTTGTGCCGGGCGACCGCGAAGACGTGCTGCTGGCCGTGCTGCTGGCCAACGCCTCCGCAACCTTCCCGTCGATCGCCGGCATCGTGCTCAATGGCGGCTTCGAGCTGCCCGAGGCGATCCAACGGTTGATGGAGGGCCTCGCCCCCTCGCTTCCGATCATCAGAACCTCACTCGGCTCGTACGACACGACCATGCGCATAACGCGCGCCCGTGGACGCCTCGCCGCCGACTCCCAGCGCAAACACGACACCGCGCTGGCGTTGTTCGAGACTCACGTCGATGCATCCGCTTTGCTGGACCGACTCGATGTGAGCCGCGCGGAGGTCGTCACGCCCCTCATGTTCGAGTATGCACTGCTCGAGCGCGCGCGCCAGAACCGTCAGCACATCGTGCTGCCCGAGGGTGAGGATGACCGCGTGCTGCGCGCCGCCGCGACCCTGCTGGCCCGCGACGTGGTCGAGCTGACCATTCTCGGTGAGGAATTCGAGGTGCGCTCTCGCGCGATCGGCCTTGGCCTCGACATTTCCAAGGCCCACGTCGTGAGCCCGTACGACGATCTGCTGCGGATTAAGTTCGCCCACGAATATATGCAGTTGCGGGCACATAAGGGAATTTCGCTCGACCAGGCCAATGAAACCGTCACCGATGTGAGCTATTTCGGCACGATGATGGTGCAGCTGGGCCTCGCTGACGGCATGGTGTCTGGCGCGACGCACACCACAGCGCACACCATTCGGCCGAGCTTCGAGATCATCAAGACCCAGGTCGGCGTCGGCGTGGTGTCGAGCGTGTTCCTCATGGCGCTCGCCGACCGCGTGCTGGTCTACGGCGACTGCGCCGTCATTCCGGTGCCGACGGCCGAGCAGCTCGCCGACATCGCCATCTCGGCCGCGGCGACGGCCGTGCAGTTCGGCATCGAGCCGCGCATCGCGATGCTGTCCTACTCCACCGGAACGTCCGGCGAGGGCGCCGACGTCGAAAAGGTGCGCTTCGCGACCGCCCTCGTGCGTGAGCGCCGGCCCGATCTGATGGTCGAGGGTCCGATTCAATACGATGCAGCAACGGATGCCGCGGTCGCGGCCACCAAGATGCCCGGTTCCAGCGTGGCTGGCCGCGCCACGGTGTTCATCTTTCCGGATCTCAACACCGGCAACAACACCTACAAGGCGGTGCAGCGCAGCGCGGGAGCCGTCGCGATCGGACCGGTGCTGCAGGGTCTGCGCAAGGCGATCAACGATCTGTCGCGCGGAGCCCTCGTGCAGGACATCGTGAACACCGTCGCGATCACCGCAATTCAGGCGGCCGGACTCACGGATGCCGCGGCCCTGGCGGCGGTAGTGGATGCGACGCCGGCTGGAGCCATCCGATGACCGCGGTTCTGGTCGTCAACTCGGGGTCGAGCTCCTTCAAATACCAGCTGATCGAGATGGACACCGAGACCACCCTCGCGAGTGGACTGGTCGAGCGTATCGGCGAGCTCATGGGGCACTCGTCGCATTCGGTGAGCGGTGTGGGTGGCGCCGAGAGCGCCAAGACCTGGCGTGAACTGCCCATTTCCGACCACACGGCGGGCTTCGCCGTCATGCTCGAGGCCTTCCACGCGCACGGCCCCTCGCTGGGCACCCATGCGCCGGTCGCGGTCGGCCACCGGGTCGTGCACGGCGGGGCTCGTTTTCACGAGCCGACCCTCGTGACACCGCAGGTGGAACGCGACATTGACGAGCTCTCCGGGCTCGCGCCGCTGCACAACCCCGGCGCGCTGCAGGGTATCGTGGCCGCTGAGATCGCTTTTCCCTCGGTGTCGCACGTGGCCATCTTCGACACGGCCTTTCACCAAACCCTCCCTCCCGAGGCGTTCACCTACGCGATCAACGTGGACCTGGCCGAGCGGTTCCGCATCCGTCGCTACGGGTTTCACGGTACGAGCCACAGCTTCGTCTCGCGGGCCGCCGCGGAATTCGTCGACCGTCCGCTGGCCGACCTGAACCAGATTGTGCTGCACCTCGGCAACGGTGCATCGGTATGTGCGGTGCGCGGCGGCCGATCGGTGGAGACGAGCATGGGCATGACTCCGCTCGAGGGACTCGTCATGGGCACCCGCTCGGGCGATATCGACCCGGGCGTGCTGTTTCACCTGCACCGCCGGGCCGGTCTCGACATGGACGAGCTCGACACCCTGCTGAACCGCGGCAGTGGCCTGCTCGGCCTCACCGGTCGCGGCGATATGCGCGACGTGATATTGGCGGCGGAGTCCGGCGACGGTCCGTCCCAGCTCGCCATCGACGTCTACGTGCACCGGCTCAAGCACTATGTCGGCGCCTACTTCGCCCAGCTGGGGCGGGTCGACGTGATCACGTTCACGGCGGGAGTCGGCGAGAACGACCCGATGCTGCGAGCGGGCGCGGTCGGTGAACTCGAGGCGTTTGGAATCCGGATCGACCCGGAGCGCAATGCCGCTGCGAATCGAGGTGCACGGCGCATCTCGGCCGACGACTCTGCGGTCACCGTGCTCGTCATCCCCACCAACGAGGAGCTGGAGATAGCCCGCCAGACCCTCGCCACGGTGCGCTAGCTGCACTGAGTCAGGTCACGATCAGCAGGAAGCAGAGGAATGTCACTGCGCTCAGGCCGATTTGACGCTGGAATGGGGCTAAACGCGCGCGAACTCCGCACATGTGGACGCCCCCGTCTCGTGCGTCACCCGTGGGCGCGGCATACTGACCTTCAGGCGGACGCCTGCGCGCGGCCGAGTGTCGGTTGTGGCAAGTACCATTAGAGCGTGGTTACCGCCCTGTATCGCCGCTATCGGCCAGAGACCTTTGCCGAGATGATCGGCCAGTCCCAAGTGACTGATCCGCTGATGACGGCGCTCCGCACCAACCGGGTGAATCACGCCTATCTGTTCAGCGGCCCGCGCGGCTGTGGCAAGACCACGAGCGCGCGCATCCTGGCCCGCTGCCTGAACTGCGCCGAGGGCCCCACCGACACTCCGTGCGGCGTCTGCCCGAGCTGCGTTGAGCTCGCCCGCGACGGCGGCGGGTCGCTCGACGTCGTCGAAATCGACGCGGCCAGCCATAACGGTGTCGACGATGCCCGCGATATTCGTGAGCGCGCTATCTTCGCGCCGGCCCGCGACCGTTACAAGATCTTCATCCTCGACGAGGCGCACATGGTGACGCCGCAGGGCTTCAACGCGCTGCTGAAGA
The DNA here is from genome assembly GCF_004403125.1 of Cryobacterium sp. TMS1-13-1. Taxonomy (NCBI): domain Bacteria; kingdom Bacillati; phylum Actinomycetota; class Actinomycetes; order Micrococcales; family Microbacteriaceae; genus Cryobacterium; species Cryobacterium sp. TMS1-13-1. The sequence goes on from NZ_SOGX01000014.1 coordinate 79,068, forward strand.
TCGTCGAAGAGCCGCCGGAACACGTGAAGTTCATCTTTGCGACCACCGAACCCGAAAAGGTGATCGGCACCATCCGTTCGCGCACCCATCACTATCCGTTCCGGCTGGTGCCGCCGGGTCCGATGCTCGAATACGTGCAGCAGATGTGTGACGTCGAGAAGATGGTCGTCGCTCCGGGCGTGCTGCCGCTTGTCGTGCGCGCCGGCGGAGGCTCGCCGCGGGACACCCTGTCACTGCTCGACCAGCTCATGGCCGGGGCCGACGGTCAGTCCATTGAGTACGAGCGCGCCGTCGCCCTGCTCGGATACACGAGCGCCTCGCTGCTCGACGAAGCCGTCGACGCCATCGGAGCCCGCGATTCCGCCGCCGCCTTCGACGCCGTCGACCGGGTCATCCAGACCGGGCAAGATCCGCGCCGGTTCGTCGAAGACCTTCTCGAGCGGATGCGAGACCTCATCATCGTCGCGGCCACCAGCGTCGCGGGAGCCGCAGCGGTGCTGCGCGGGGTGCCGCAAGACGAGCTGGAGCGTATGAGCGTGCAGGCATCCGCTTTCGGGCCAGCCGAACTGTCGCGCACCGCCGATATTTTGAACGCCGCCCTCACCGAGATGAGCGGGGCAACCTCGCCGCGCCTGCATCTCGAGCTGATGATCGCGCGCGCCCTGATTCCCGCGACCGATGACACGACCAGGGGCGCCCTCGCCCGGGTCGAGCGCCTCGAGCGTCGCATCGGGGTCGACGGGGTCGGTGCGTCGGCGCCCGCGCCCCGGTCGGCCAGTGGCGATCTCGGCAAGCTCGATCAGCGGGTGGGGGCCCCGGTCGCGCCCGCGGCGGCACCGCAAGCTGGCGGCGTCGCCGCTCCCGGTGCTCAGTCGCCCTCCGCGCCAGGCTCTGCAACACCTGCCGCTTCCGCTCCCGGCGCGACCTCGGCCGCGCGAGCAAACTCCGCGACGCCTCCTGCTCCGCTGGTCCAGCCTGTTGAAAGCGCCATTCCGGGAACTCAGGGCGCCTCCGCGGCATCACCCTCTCCGCTGGTCGAAATCTCGACAGGCTCGATCCAAGGCCTGCCCAACGAGACCGCCATCCCGGGGGCGCAGACTGCCCGCCCGGCCGTTGTTCCTGGGGCGCCGGTCTCCCTGCAGCAGTTGAAAGACGCCTGGCCCGAAATTCTCGAGGCCGTGAAAACGGAGAAAACGACCGCGTGGCTCGTCGTCTACACTGCGCACGTGCTGAGCCTGAATGGTGACGTACTCGCGCTGTCGTTCCCGAGCGTTGCCGACGTTGACAGCTTCAAGCAGCAGAAGGTTCCCGGGATGGGAACGAGCGACTTTCTGCGCACAGCGATCGTCGCCGTGCTCGGCTTGCGCGTCAAGTTCATCGCCCGGGTCGATGCCGGCCGTGAAACGTCCTCGCCGAGCGCATCGTCCGGCGACTCGACGACCGTCGCCGCGGAGCCTGCGCCAGCGGTTTCCGCACCGAAACCGCCGACAACTTCTGTGCCGGCAACTTCTGTGCCGGCAGCTCTCGGAGCCGACTCTGTGTCGAGCGCATCACCTGGGTCGACTGAGAACGCGGCCGACACTGCAGAATCCGCGCTCACCGATCCAACCTCGACCGAGGCCGCCCAAGTCCGGTCGCCTGCTTCCGCGCCTGCGACCTCCGCGCCCCCTGCGTCTGCGTCCGGGGCTCCCGCGCCGGCTACTCCCACCGCTGCGCTCGCTGCGCCTGCGTCTGCGCCTGCGTCTGCGCCTGCGGCGACTGCGGCACCCGCGACGGCGCCAGCTTCCACACCAGCAGGTGCCTCGCCCGTCGCCGCCTCGACCAGTGGGTGGGCCACCGTGGCGATTCCCGGCTCGCCCAACGGCCCGGCATTGCCTGCCCTCGTCGACGACACAACGGATGCCCCGGCACCCGCCAGTCCCGCGGCTCCGATATCAGACGTACCCGACGCGGCTTCGGTCTCGGCTTCCTCGTCGTCGTCGTCAACTCCAGTCTTAGCGCCGTCTTCGCTTGCCGGCTCCGCGTCCCCGCGCCGGGACGAGCCGCCATTTGACGATGCGCCCCCGCCATTTGACGACGACGACGCGCCGCCCGAAATGGACGCGCCCGCGGAGGAACGCGTGCCCGACTACGGGGCCGACGCCGAGGCATCCGCTTCGCAGCTGAGCTCGGGGCAGCCAAGCAGTGCAGGGCAGCAGGATTCGCGTCGCTCAGGCCAGCAGAACGCGGCCCACGCTCCCGGCCAGCCGAACGGCCAGCGCAACGCTGGCCAGCCGAGCGATCAGCAAAACCGCGGCCAGCAGTCTGCGCCAGTGCAGCGCCAGCACCCGAACGCATCCGGCCAGCGCGGAGCCGCGAAAGACCCGTCCCGCGCGCCGTCCTTCGCTGAGAAGCAGCGCTATGGAGAGGCCGTGGTACGCGAGATCCTGGGCGCGACCTTCATCGAAGAACAGCCGTACACCGCGGCGCCCCGAACCAGAAACGACCACTAAACCATGTATGAAGGTATCGTTCAAGAGCTGATCGACGAGCTCGGCCAGCTTCCCGGCATTGGACCGAAGTCGGCCCAGCGCATCGCGTTCCACATTCTGCAGACCGAGAAATTCGACGTGACCCGGCTCGCCAACGTGCTGCTCGAGGTGCGCGACAAGGTGCGGTTCTGCGACATTTGCGGCAACGTGTCCGAGCAGCCGACCTGCCTGATCTGCCGCGACCCGCGCCGCGACCCCACCTCGATCTGCGTGGTCGAAGAGGCCAAGGACGTCGTCGCGATCGAACGCACCCGCGAGTTCAAGGGCCTGTACCACGTGCTCGGCGGAGCGATCAGCCCGATCGACGGGGTCGGCCCCGACGACCTGCGTATCCGCCAGCTGATGCAGCGCCTCGCCGACAACACAGTGCAGGAAGTCATTATCGCGACCGACCCGAACCTCGAGGGGGAGGCGACTGCCACCTACCTTTCGCGCCTGTTGACGACGCTCGAGATCAAGGTGACCCGTCTCGCCTCGGGCCTGCCCGTCGGCGGCGACCTCGAATACGCCGACGAGGTCACCCTCGGCCGCGCCTTCGAGGGCCGCCGCGAGGTCACCCACTAGCGAGTCGCCACCCGCCACCCGCCACCCGCCACCCGCCGCACCTGCGACCGCCCCGTGCGGTGTCGTAGTACTTCCCGGGCCCGGGCCCGGAAACTGGGCCCATGCTTGATCATGGGCCCGGTTCCCTATCCTGGGCCCGGCGTCCGTATCCGGACCGCGGTTCCCTAACATTGGGCCCGGCGTCCGTATTCGGGCCCGTCGAGTGAACCGGTGCGGTGACTTCCCCGTGCGGTGTCGTAGTACTTCCCGGGCCCGGGCCCGGCGTCCGGATAGCGCCCTCCGACGCCCCCGCCTGCACTCGTGCCCGCGCACTCCTGAGCGCCCGCCCTGCACGCGTGCCCTTGAATCCGCTGAACGCCGCCGCACAGTGTCACATGGCACCCACCCGTCAGCACCAGCATTTAGGATGGGAACTTGGACGCGGCCCGAACATCGGCCAGCGACACCCCCATCTCAGGAGTCACATGAGCTTGATCGTGCAGAAGTTCGGCGGATCGTCCGTCGCCGATGCCGAAAGTATCAAGCGGGTCGCCAAGCGCATCGTGGACACCCGCAAGGCCGGCAACGAGGTCGTCGTCGCCGTCTCGGCGATGGGAGACAGTACCGACGAGTTGCTCGACCTCGCCCATCAGGTCACGCCGTTGCCCGCCCCGCGCGAGCTCGACATGCTGCTCACCGCGGGCGAACGCATCTCCATGGCGCTGCTCGCGATGGCCATCAAGAGCCTCGGCTACGACGCCCGCTCCTTCACCGGCAGCCAGGCCGGCATGATCACCGACGCGAGCCACGGCTCGGCGCGCATCGTCGACGTCACGCCCGGACGCATCCGCGATGCCCTCGACGAGGGTGCCGTCGCGATCGTCGCCGGGTTCCAGGGCTTCAACCGCGACACCAAAGACATCACCACCCTCGGACGCGGCGGATCCGACACGACCGCCGTCGCACTGGCCGCCGCCCTCGGCGCCGACGTTTGCGAGATTTACACGGATGTCGATGGCGTCTTCACCGCGGATCCCCGCGTCGTTCCCAAGGCCCGCAAGCTCGAGCGCGTGACGAGTGAAGAGATGCTCGAACTCGCCGCCGCTGGAGCCAAAGTTTTGTATATTCGAGCTGTGGAATATGCCCGCCGCCATGGGGTCACGCTGCACGTGCGCTCATCCTTCAACAACAACACCGGCACCATCGTCTACAACGCCGCGACCGCGCGAGAAAATGGAGAAATTGTGGAAGAGCCCATCATCGCCGGAATCGCCGCCGACCTGAGCGAAGCGAAGGTCACCGTCGTCGGCGTTCCCGACATTCCCGGCAAGGCCGCCCTGATCTTCAAGATCGTCGCCAAGACCAACGCCAACGTCGACATGATCGTGCAGAACGTGTCGGCCGCGTCGACCGGACTCACCGACATCTCCTTCACCCTGCCCAAGTCGGAGGGTCAGCAGGTGCTCACGGCCCTGACCAACGAGCGCGACCGCATCGGATTCGCTGGCCTGCAGTACGACGACCAGATCGCCAAGCTCGCCCTGGTCGGCGGCGGCATGCGCACCAACACCGGTGTCTCAGCGAAACTGTTCGAGGCACTCTACGAAGCCGGGATCAACATTGAGATGATCTCGACGAGCGAGATCCGCATTTCGGTCGTCACCCGCGCCGACACCATCAACGAAGCCCTCCGCGTGGTACACACCGCGTTCGGGCTCGACGGCGACGCCGAAGCCATCGTTCACGGCGGCTCCGGCCGGTAACTCCCGCACACGCCACGCCACGCCACGCCACGATGTGAGTTTCGCCTCCGGTTTCGGCCGAAATCGGACAAAACTCACACCTCGGCGAGCGGATGCCCCGCCTCACCACCCAGTCCAGCCCCAGCCCGTTCATAACTCCTGCAAATTGTCATCATCGACTTTGACTGCCCTGTAATTGCGCGGGACTGAACCGGCGGGCGACGAAATTGCAGGAGTTATGCGCGAAGTGGGGGGGGAGAACCTCGCATCAACCACCCGCACCACCTCGTCACCCCCACTTTTCGGGGGCTAATTCAGGAGACCGGCCCGCAGCATCCGCTCCGGGCAGGAAATATCGGCTGGATCGCCGGTGTTTCCTGAATTAGCCACGGGAGACAGCCCCAACGACGTTAGGAAACACACGTGACCAACTCAGTCAGCACTTCTGGAATCAACATCGGCGTCGTCGGAGCCACCGGACAGGTGGGCGCCGTCGTGCGTCGTCTGCTGGAGGAGCGTGACTTTCCGGTGAAGAGCATCCGCTTCTTCGCGTCGGCACGCTCGGCCGGCACCACCCTCACCTTTCGGGGCGAGCCGATCACGGTCGAAGATGCCTCCGTCGCCGACCCGACCGGGCTCGACGTTGCTATCTTCTCGGCCGGGGCCACGCTCTCCAAGGCCCAGGCTCCCCGCTTTGCGGCAGCCGGCGTCACCGTCGTCGACAACTCGTCGGGCTGGCGCATGGATCCGGATGTTCCCCTCGTCGTCAGCGAGGTCAACCCCGAAGCCATCAAGCTCGCCGTCAAGGGCATCATCGCCAACCCTAACTGCACGACCATGGCCGCCATGCCCGTGCTCAAGGTGCTGCACGACGAGGCCGGGCTCAAGCGCCTGATCGTCAGCACCTACCAGGCGGTCTCCGGCAGCGGTCTGGCCGGAGCGTTCGAGCTCGCCAGCCAGGTGCGCGTCGCCGCGCAAGACGAGAACCTGTTCCAGCTCGTGCACGACGGCAGCGCCGTGGCCCTGCCCGAGCCCACCATCTACGCCCGCCCGATCGCGTTCGACGTGATCCCGCTGGCTGGCACCATCGTCGACGACGGCCAATTCGAGACCGACGAAGAGAAGAAGCTGCGGGGCGAGAGCCGTAAGATCCTCGGTTTGCCCCAGCTCCTCGTCTCTGGAACCTGCGTGCGCGTTCCGGTGTTCACCGGTCATTCCCTTTCGATCAACGCCGAGTTCGCGAAGCCGATCAGCGTCGCCCGCGCCGAGGAACTGCTCAAGACCGCGCCCGGCGTCGAACTGACCGACATCCCCACCCCGCTTCAGGCAGCAGGGCAGGATGCGAGCTTCGTCGGCCGAATCCGTCAGGACGAAGGCGTAGCGGATGGCCGTGGCCTGGCCCTCTTCATCAGCAACGACAACCTGCGCAAGGGTGCGGCGCTGAACGCCGTGCAGATCGCGGAGCTCATCGCTGCCGACCGCCTCGTGCCCCAGGCCTGACCCGCGAGCGCGCCGAGACGTTCCGGGCCCGGAACGGGGGCCCAGTCTAGAAACTGGGCCTAGGTTCACAGGGTGGGCCCGGCCCAGTACCGCCGCCGCAAGCCCACACAATCACCCGCACCAATGCCCCCGCTCCGGCCCTCCTCCGGGGGTAAGTTGCGTTGGGTTTGACTGCGTGAGCCGAAGAAAGATTTGGGGCGTGCTGCAGCGCGTCTCGTTCGGAGTATTCGGAATCCTGGGCCTCGTCTTCTTTCCCGTGGCCGTCGCCGGGGTACTCGAAGATCCGGACAGCAGAATTGGGCCGGCGCTCACGGCCTCGACCTACTGTTCCCCGGTCGGCCTGCCCATACCGGGAGAAGGTCGCACCGCTATCCAAACTGCCGTCGGTACCCTGCTGGGAAGCTTCGTTTTGGCCCTCGTCGCTATCGTGCCGCGCACCATGTGGGACATGCTGCGCCGCTTCAACAGGGTCGTGCTCGGCAGCAACATTCTCAGCGCCACCCGCCGACTCGATTCAGCGGCCGAAGTGGCCGAGGCCCTCTGCCATGCCACGTCCAGTGCGGTCGGTGTGCTGACCCGCACGGAGCGGAGGTCGGGTCAGGGGCATCCGCTTGCAGCGATACACTCGACAGTGTGAATTCTCAGGGAACTGTCGACGTTGTCCTCATTGGTGGCGGCATCATGAGTGCCACCCTCGGAACGCTCCTCAAGGAGCTGCAGCCCAACTGGCGCATCGAGGTGTATGAGCGCCTCGGTGAACTGGCCCAGGAGAGCTCGAACCCGTGGAACAACGCCGGCACCGGGCATGCCGGGCTGTGCGAACTCAACTACATGCCGCAGGCTGCAGACGGTTCGGTCACCGCGGACAAGGCCGTTGTGATCAACGAGCAGTTCCAGATCAGCCGGCAATTGTGGGCGCACCTCGTTTCTATTGGTGCCCTGCCGGAGCCGAGCAAGTTCATCAATTCCACGCCGCACATGACCTTCGTGCACGGCAAAGCCAATGTGGAGTACTTGCGCAAGCGGCACGCCGTACTTGTCACCGAACCGCTGTTTGCCGGCATGGAGTTCAGCGACAACGTCGAAAAGATCGGCACCTGGACCCCGCTGCTCACCCGCAAGCGTCCGGCTGGCCAGAAGATCGCCGCCACGCGCATCGCGAGCGGCACCGACGTCGACTTTGGCGCCCTCACCCGGTTCATGTTCGACAACCTCGAGAAGCAGGGGGTCAACATGCACATGAACGAGCAGGTCGTCGGCCTCCAGCACAAAGCGGATGGCTCGTGGAATCTCAAACTGCTGCGTCAGGTCGGGCAGACCCGCAGCACCATCAACGCGCGGTTCGTCTTCGTCGGCGCCGGCGGTGGCGCGCTCGCGCTGCTGCAGCAGAGCGGAATCCCTGAAATTCAGGGGTTCGGAGGCTTTCCGATCAGCGGCCAGTTTCTGCGCACGACCAACCCCAAGCTCGTCGCCCAGCACCAGGCCAAGGTGTACGGCAAGGCGGCCAAGGGTGCCCCGCCCATGTCGGTGCCGCACCTCGACACCCGCGTGGTCGATGGCGAAAAGTCGCTGTTGTTCGGCCCGTACGCCGGATTCAGCCCGAAGTTCCTGAAGACCAGCACCTGGTTCGACCTGCCGTTCTCCATTCGCACGCACAACCTCGGGCCGATGCTCGCGGTCGCGCGTCACAACTTCGACCTGATGAAATACCTGATCGGCGAGGTGTTCGCCTCGCGCACGACCAAGCTCAAGGCCCTGCGTGAGTTCATTCCCGCTGCGGTTTCCGGCGACTGGGAACTGATTACGGCCGGCCAACGAGTGCAGGTCATGAAGAAGGATGCCAAGCTCGGCGGAGTGCTGCAGTTCGGAACCGAGGTCATCACCTCGTCCGACGGTTCGATCGCCGGACTGCTCGGTGCCTCGCCGGGAGCCTCGACGGCCGCGCCGATCATGGTGGACCTGCTGGCCCGCTGCTTCCCCGACCGCATTGAGGGCTGGAAGCCGCGCATCCGCCAGATGATTCCGAGCTACGGCACCCGCTTGTCCGACGACCCCGCAGCTGCCGCCGCGTCCCTCGCCGCGACGGCCGAGGTACTGCACCTCACGAATTAGGCGCGTCCCGGCGGTCGGTGAGTAGCTGGCGCCGTGCATAACTCCTGCTATTTGTGCGCACGAATGTGAACTTGCGCGTGTTTCCGCGGGTTCCCGGTCGTGCCCGGAACGATTTGCAGGAGTTATGCGCGGCGGGGCCGTTCTGCTCGAGTCGCGTGTGTGGCCAATTCAGGAAATTCTCCGGTGTAGCCCACTGTTGGCCCGGAATCTGGTGCCTCTGGCCTGGCCAGCGGCCGGGATTTCCCGATTTAGTCCCTGGCGGATCGGTGAGCCGACCAGCGGGTGGTCTGACAGGGTGAGTTCCCGGCTGGAGCCTTCGGGCTCGGTGTGCGTTAGGTAGGAGTGCCCTGTCAACCCCTTGAAAGAGTGGCTGGGCCGGGGTCTACTTAATTGTCCCAAAGCGGCCCGGAGGCGGCAAGTGAACCCGAACAATGGCGTTTCGGATGCGGAGAATCTGCGCGTATCGCAACTCGGCATCCTCCAACTCACACCCACCGAATGGCTGGTTCGAGATCCCGCACTACCGGACGGCGACCCGGCCGCCCTGATGGGAGTCATCGAACAAATCGGGGGTGCCTACGGAGTGACCAAGCTCGGCGTGCTCAACACGCGCTGGTTCTACTCCTCGTTCGACCGCGCCCAAGCCAGCTTTCTGGTGCCGGGTACGCCCGAACCTCCCGGCACATTTGGGCCGACCGAGCCCGTGAGCTCACGCGTCACCGACTAGCGCGGCCGACGCCGAGGCGGTCGCTCTAATTGATCTGGGCGTCCGGTCGGCAGGCGACCGGGCGTCCCCGGTCCGGCACACCACCAGGTGCCCAACCACGAGCCCGGCCCCATATCGAGGCCGGCGCAGGGACTAATCACCGGCGCGGGCGCCCGGGAAACCACCCGGCCGGACACCCCCACCGGGACTCCAGCCGGGGCGTCGGCGTCGTGACGGATTTACAGGTCGTGGCTGTCGGCATCCGTTGTCGGATTTGCCTTGCGCTCCTCCTTCTTAATGGATGCCTCGGCCTGGTCGAGCAGACCGCTCACCTTGGTCTGGGCGACGGTGGCGGCGTCGCGCGCGATGCCTTCGGCCTGCGAGATGACCTTCTGGGTGCCGGGGTCGCCCCACATTTGGCGGGCCTTTGCGGCGATGCGGTCGTAGGCCTGGCGGCCGGCCTTGGATCCGAGTACGAAGCCGGTCGCGGTGCCGGCGAGAAACAGAAACTTGCCCTTCATGGGGGACTCCTTGGGGTTAGGCGGTTGGTTCGGCGAGGTTGGGGGCTTCTTCATCGATATCGTGGCCGACCAGATCGGGGTTCGACGGGTTGTCGGCGGGGTCGATATCGTCGAGGTTCGGTTCGTTGTCGGCGTTGTCCTGGTCGTCTTCGGTGTCGCTGTCGCTGTCGCTGTCGCTGTCGCTGTCACTGTCAGGATCGGTGTCGCTGTCGGGCTCGACCGGGCTGGCTGTGGCGGCTTCTCCGGCCGTTGAGCCGTCATCGCTCGGTGCGGGGCCGTCGGGACCGGTCTCGGCGCTGGCGACCGGAACGGCCGCTTCGGTGTTTTCATCAGCCGAGCCGGCATGTTCCTGGGCCGGGCCGTCGGGTCCGTCGGGTCCAACGAGCTGGTCGGGGTTCGTGGGAGTATTGGGCGGCTCAGGAATGTCCAGGGGCGGTTCTTCAACGGGGTCAGACTCGTGGGTCACGGGCATACCTTTCTTATAGATAGCAGCCGGATCAGCTGAGCGGCACTCAAGTTATACCGCGAACGTGCGACATTCTTAAGCGTCGTTTCTCAAACATCGTCACCGAGTACGAGCGTGCGCAGTGCCGTCTCGGCCGAGACGCGGCCGGCCGGGTCGATGGTCTCGCCGGCGCGAAACAGATCCACGATGCGCGGGTCGACGTAGCTCGTGCGTGCGATCGCGGGGGTGTTGCCGAGCACCGCGGCCGCCTGTCGCATCGCTTCGGCAATGGCGCGGGTGTCGGCGCGACGGTTGCGCGACGCCGCCCGCGGTTGCCGTGAAGCGGATGCTGCCGGCACGGCCCCAATGCCGGTCGCCGTCGCTGTAGTGCTGGCTTTCGTGCCGGCTCCGGCGGTGCCGTCCCTTGCCCCCTTCCCGGCGGTGCCGGGTTTCGTGCCAGCTCCGGCGGTGCTGGCTTTCGCACTGCTCCCAGCGCTGCCCGATTTTGTCCCCGCGTCGCTGCTCGCCTCATCCTCGTGCTTGGTCATGCCAGCCGCCGCCCTCAGATTCTGCACGAGGCTTTGGGCCAGACTTTGGGCCGCAGCGGCCGTGCCCCGCAGGGTGCGAAAGTCCTTCGCGCTGAACTCGCCGCCGGTGCGTTCCTTGATGAACTCGTTAATATCGGCGGCCGAGAGAGCACTCTCCTCCCCGTCGACCACCCAGGACAGTAGCGGTGCAGTCGGGCGCTCGCGCAGGCGGGCATGCAGATAGGTCGCGAGGTCAGCATCCGTTATCACGCCTTGAAATTGTTGGCCACTCTTGGCGGGAAAGTCCAGCCGCACCACGTCTCCCCGCACCGACACGTGCGAGCAGAGCAGGGTGGAGAGCCCGTGGCTACCGTAGTCGTCGGCATACCGCTCGCTGCCGATGCGCAACGAGGCGAGGTCGAGCATGCGAAATGCCGCGGCGAGGGCCCGCGCGCGCGGCTCGCTGTCCCCGCGCAAATCCCGGGTCACCTGACCACGCACCCGGGGCAGGGAGGCGGCCAGCTCCAACGCGCGCTCAAACTTGAGGCGGTCCTTCTGTTCGCGCCAGGCCGGATGGTAGATGTACTGGCGGCGCCCGGCCGCATCGAGGCCGATCGCCTGGATGTGCCCGTTCGGATGCGGCGAGATCCACACGTCGGTCCAGGCGGGCGGAATCGCGAGCTCCGTGAACCGCTGCCGCAGCTGCTTCTCGGTGACCTTCTGCCCGGCCGGGTCGCGGTAGCTGAAGCCCGTGCCCGCGCGCCGCCGGGAATACCCCGACCGGGTCGGGTCGCTGCGCCGCAGCCGGGTCACGCGGGTGCCGTCGGTGTGCGCATGCCGAAACAGTAGTGCGAATCGCCCTCGTCAGCATGAAAGCGGATGCCGCTGGCCGCCCATCGCCTGCCCGTCGCGCTCTCGCTGGGGCCCGCAGCGCTGGCCGCGCTCGCGGCACTCGTTGGCGATCCCGGCACCCCTACATAGGGGTGCCCGCTTCTTGCACGAGTGCCGCGACGTGCATCCGCGACCGTTTCGACGCGACGCGAGCTGCGGAATCCGCTTCAGTGCGGTTTTTTCTGGCAACACTTGCACTTTGCTAGAACTTGTGTTCGACTATACCCATGCGGTGGAGCGGGCAGGAACTACAGACCGAACAGGTCGGCGCCTTGCCCGGACTCGCCCGTCTGAACAACCTCGTACGCAGCGTGCAGACGCCCGAGTTCGCCGGAATCACGTTCCACGAGATCCTGTGCAAGTCGGCGCTCAACCATGTACCCGGTCAGAGCGCGCTGCCGTTCGGCTACACGATCAACCCTTATCGCGGATGCTCCCACGCCTGCACCTATTGCTTTGCCCGACCGACCCACCAGTACCTCGACCTCGACGCCGGCAAAGACTTCGATAGCGAGATCATCGTCAAGGTCAACGTGGCCGAGGTGCTGCGCAAGGAACTCGGCAAGCCCACCTGGGGGAGGCATCCGGTGGCGCTCGGTACCAACACCGACCCATATCAGCGCGCCGAGGGACGCTACCGACTCATGCCCGGCATCATCGCGGCCCTTGCTGACAGCAAAACCCCCATCTCCATTCTCACCAAGGGCACACTGCTGCGCCGCGACCTGGACCTGCTCGTCGAGGCGAGTGAGCACGTTCCAGTCGACCTGGCCATGTCGATTGCCATCTATGACGATGGACTGCGCGACGATGGACTGCGCGACGATGGACTGCGCGACGACGACCTGCAGCAGTCGGTCGAGCCGGGAACTCCCACGACGAAGGCCCGCCTCGCCACTGTGACCGCGGTGCGCGAACGGGGACTCGACTGCGGCGTCTTTCTCATGCCCATTTTGCCGTTCCTCACCGACACCCGCGCGCACCTCGATGAGGCGCTGCGGCAGGCCAAGGCGGCCGGAGCCACGAGCGTGCTCTATTCCGGCCTCAACCTCAAGCCCGCCGTCAAGGACTGGTACCTGCGCTGGCTCGACCGCGAGCATCCCGAGCTGGTTGCCCGCTACCTCGAGCTCTACGCCGGCGGCCAATACGCGCCCAAGGAGTACCGCACCTGGCTCGCCGCGCGCATCAAGCCGCTCATTCGCGCGCACGGCCTCGAACGCGGCATCGTCGACCCCGCGACCGGCGGCCTCCGCTCCAGCGCTCTCCCGTCTTCCCCAGAACGGATGCCCGCCGCCCGCCGGACGCCCGCCTTCACCCCCTCCCGTTCACCGGGCCCGGGCCCGGAAACGGGGCCCATGATGGATCATGGGCCCGGTTCCCTAAGGTGGGCCGGGAGCACGGAGGCGCCCCGGTCCCTAATCGCCGCCGAACTCCCGCCTGATTTGGCCCCGACCCTGTTCTGACCCCATCACTGCCTTCCCCGCACCCAACCCCCACCCACCCCGATGGCATACTTACCTATTGGGGGAAATATGTCTCTAGGGTTACCCGGCCACCTGGTCCAGCGCACGCTCGCACGCGCCATCGCACGGGCCGCGCACTGGTTCGCGCTGACCTGCTTTAGCGCCGCGATCCTATCAGTCAGTATCCTCACCCTCAGAACCTCCGAACTCTGGATCACCATCGTGGTCGTGGCAGCCATGGCAGCCCTGCTCATCCTGTTCACCCGGCATCGGCGCATCCCGCTGGCCGTTGCCTATCTGCTCGTTGGTACCCTCGGCGTGTACGTCTTCACCGCGACCGTGCTCGGCGTACCCGACGTATTCCCCGCGTCGAATATGTTCCTCGTCGCCCTGCCGAAGATGGCCCTCGTCATGGTCGGCGGCGCGGGATCCACCGCCCTCGCCGGCGTGCTCTGGAGCACCGCGGCGTTTCTGCTCGCCGAGGCGGCTGCGTTCCTCGCCATCGTCGGCACGACCGTGCCCTACCAGCCCGACCTGTTCACCCTTTCGACCTACCTCGTACTCGTCGGGGTTATGGTGCTCGCCGGAATCGACCGCCGCGCCAGCAACGCCGCCCAACCCGCCATCCACCGCGCGGTGCAAGACGGCGCCAACCGCCAGCTGCGCGATGCCCTCGACACCCGTGCCATCGCTTTGCTCAACGACACGACCGTCTCCCAGCTCGTCGCGCTCTCCCTGGCCGAACCCGGCGCTCTCTCGCCGGGCCTCAAAGCCAGCCTGAGAGACACCCTCACCACCCTGCACGACACCAACTGGCTCGCCGATATCGACGCCCGCACGACCACGTCACCGCAGCCAACCGTCCACGAGCAAGCGCCAACACCAAGCCCGGCTTGGCGCTCCAGCGCCGTCTACACCGCCGTCGAACGCTGCCGTGATCGCGGGCTGAAAGTCGAGGTCACCGGCGACCGCGACGCCCTCGCTCGCCTCGACGCCGGCAGTGACCGCGACGTCGGCCTCGCCGTGCAGCAATGCCTCGTCAACGTCATCCTCCACGCCGGCATCGACTCCGCCGAACTCGCCATCGAGTCTGACCGAACTACTATTTCACTCCTCATAACGGATGCCGGCCGCGGCTTCACGGAATCGGAGTCCGCTTCCGACCGGCTCGGTCTACGGCAGTCCGTGCGGCGACGTATCGAGCAGCTCGGCGGATCCGTGCTGATCTGGAGCCGCCCGGGCGCCGGCACAAGCGTGCGACTGACCGTGCCGGCCGAAACCCCCAGCATCAAACCGAAGCCGACCCTGCCCACCCACCACACGCCGGTCCGGCCCGGCAGCCTCAACGCCAACCCGGCCAATGCCAACCCGGCCAACGCCACCCCCACCCCCAGGAACCCCCGATGACCCGCGCGACCCCCACGCCGCGCCGGCCGCGCGCACCGGCATCCGCTTCACAGCAGCGTCTCGACCCCATCGGTGGCCTGGCTGCCTGGCCGATCGCCCCGGTCGTCGCCCTGATCGTGGTGACCTACGCGATAGCCGCGACCGTGTCACGTCCGCACGAAATCCAATTCGAAGAGCTCGCGGTCTCGGCCGTCGCCGCGCTCATTATCGCGGCCGCCGTGCTGGTCTGGTCGGCGCGCCCCGACCTGGCCCCGTTCACCCGCACCCGTGCGATCGTCGTCGTGGCCCTCGGCCTGGTCGCCCACGTGCTCGCCGCGGCCAGCGCCTGGCAGTCCAACGGCATGATCCAGGACGACTTCGCCCCGATCGGACTCGGCCTGCTGCTGCTCGCCCTCGCTCCGTTCCGGCCGTGGAAAGAAATCCTCGCGCTTGGCGGAAGCTCAGCGATCATCCTCGGTGCCACCGCCCTCGTGCAATCGCCCTTTCTCGGCGTGCGAACCCCGCCCGCCCTGTTCGCGATCATCGCCATGACCCAGGTGCTCGCGCCCAGCCTCGCCGCCGCCGCGTTCTCGCGCCAGATCGTCAATTCCATTCACCGTTGGCAAACGGATGCCCGCCGCGCGATCCGCGGGCGCACCGAGGAGAATCGCGACCTCCTCGCGCACGAGGTCGTCGACCATCGCGTCAAGAACCTCGGTGCCGATGTGCTGCCGTTCCTGGCCGATGTGCTCGAGCGGGATGCGCTCACCGCCGCCGACGTGAAGCGGGCCCGCTCCCTCGCCTTCCAGGTGCGTCGGGTGCTCGTGGCCGAAGTCGACCACACCTGGCTCGACGACCTGATCGAACGTGAGCGCACGGCCCTGACTGAGCGCGGCCTCAACCCGCTCTGCGTCATTGCCGACCCCGAGCGCCGAGCGACCGCCTTCGACTCCGACCAGCGTGCCGCCGCCGGCGCTATCCTCGTGGCGCTCTGCACCCTCACGGGCTTTGATCCGACCAGCCTCGTCGTGCAAATCGACGGGTCCGGCCCCGCCCCCGCCGACACCGCCCAGGTCACCCAGGCCTTCGGCGCCCGCGGAGCCCTCCCCACCCCGGCCACCGACACCACGACCATCGCCATCGTGACCGCCGCCCAGGAGCAAGCCGCCGCGCAAGCCCGCACCCAGGCCCAGGCACAAGCGCAGCTGAAGCCCCGATCGCGCTCGACCGGTGCACGCGCCGTCGACACCATCACCATCCAGGCCGGAATCTCGCTGCCCCCGTATCAGCGCCGCCGGGCCCTGCGCCCGTACCTCAGCGTGCTCCGCGCCGTCTTCTCCCAGGTGCGCGTGACCAGCCGGCATCCGCTTCTCACGCTAGAATTTGACGCTGACCGCAGCGGCTCAAACTCAACCAAAGGCATCTAATGGCGAAACTGTACTTTCGATACGGCGCCATGAACAGCGGCAAAAGCACCTCAATGCTGCAAGCGGCATACAATTACGAGGAGCGCGGCCACCACGTGCTGCTCGCCAAACCGTCGGTCGACACCAAGGGCGACCGCGGAATTCTCTCCCGCCTCGGCGTGATGCGCGCCGTCGATTTTCTGCTCACCCCGCAAACGGATGCCTACGCCCTGTTCCAGCAGCACCGCGCGCAGGTCTTGAAAGAGTCCGGCCGTGACGTAAGCGCCCTGTTGCTCGACGAGGCCCAGTTTCTCACCGAGACCCAGGTCGACGACCTGCTGCGCATCGCCATTCTCGAGAACGTGCCCGTGCTGGCGTACGGAATCCGCACGGACTTTCAAACCGTCGCCTTTCCGGGAAGCCGCCGTCTGCTCGAAGTGGCCCACAGCCTCGAAGAGCTCAAGACCATCTGCCGCTGCGGACGCAAAGCCGTGTTCAACGGCCGCAAGATCGACGGCGTCTACGTGTTCGACGGCGACCAGGTCGCCATCGATGGCGAAGAGGTCACCTACGAATCGCTCTGCGGCAGCTGCTACCTCGAAGAGAGCCACGGCGTGCTCAACAACCGCAGCCGTCCGGCACCGGAGTAAGTCAGCGCCGTAACACTCGGCACGCACGCGTCGCAGAAATCTCAGGCGCTCCGGTTCCAAATCCGCAAACGAACAGGATGCTCCTTACAAGCGGCAAGGCCCACGCGCGGGAGGCCTTAACCCCCATTTCAGGGCGAAACCCCTGGTTCACTACCCGTTAACCGAATGTTTTTGCAACCAGATTGTGTATTGCACCAATGTTCCCGCTAACCTGAGAGCCACCTAGGTATTTCAAGATGATCTGCCGGGACTCGCCGTCTACGGCGTATACACCACCAAATACCGGGGGGACCCTCATCATGTTCAAGAAAAGCCTGGCCACGGCGGCACTCGCCGTCATCGCCGTCTTCGCCTTTGCGCCGGCCGCCAACGCCGTTGACTACGTGTCCGACTCGAAGGTGACCATCACCAGCGCGCCCATCGCTGGCGAAACCGCAGTCATTGCCTTCGCGGCTGAGTCGTTTGCAGCCAACGAAAGCGTTACCTACTCCGCAACAGGCTCTGAGGCCGCCACGCTGAGCGTCATCAAGACCGCTGTCACCAAGACGCTCGTCAAGGCTGCGTCCGCGACCGGTTCCTCGTCGGTCAACGTCGCGATTCCTGCGACCGCAACCGGCGACTACACGGTCACCGCCAAGTCCGCGACGCAGGCTTACACCGTTACCCTGGACATCGTTGCCGCTTCGGCAGCGGCAGCAGTAGCAGCCGACAAGGGCCTCGCCTCCACCGGCTTCAACGCTCCGGTCCTCGTCATCTGGGGCGCCGCTGGCGTTCTCGTTCTCGGCCTCGCACTCGTTCTCGTGCGCGTGTCGGTTCGTCGTCAGCACGCTGCCGCGTAATTAGCTTCTCCGAGTAGCCTCCGGGCCGCTCACCGAAACGCCTCGACCATCATTCGGTGTCGGGGCGTTTCGTGTATCCCCGCGCCCGCCGGCAGATCAAAAGAGGCTCAGATCCCCAGCAGCGCTGGCACGATAACGAGCCCGTTGAACGTCACGTGCGCCACGATCGCGCCGCCGATTCGTTTGGTCGCCAGCGCGAGCGCGGCCGCGGCGAGCCCGAAAATTAGGGTGGAGGCTCCGACCACGACCACGGTCGCAGTGTTTCCTGGGTCGATCGTCACGAGGTGCATCAGAGCAAAGGTCAGCCCGCTCACGCCAACCGCGATCGGCGCGGCCCAGCGCGCGGCGCCGAGCGTCGTAACCTGCCGGTATACGCCCCGCAGCACGAGCCCGCGAAAGAACAGCTCCTCCACGAACGGAGCCAGCAACACCGGGGCCAGCAGCGCGCCGAACAGCCACCAGCCGTCGTAGACGGTCTCGCCGAAGGTAACGCCGGCAGTGCCGATGCTGCCGAAGCCCAAAATCTCGATCAGGCTCGCCACCGTGCGAGCCAGCAGGCCGACCCCGAGTCCCCAGATCAGGTCGATCGGCCGAATCGACAGCCGCAGCAGGCTTTTTCCAGAGCGGATGCCGTTCCCCGCGTCGCCCCCGCCCGCCCGAGCAGGAGCAGAGTCGAGACCCCCCGTCGGGTTTGAAACCGCTCCGGCCGCAGCCGCGTCGCTACGAACCGCCGGACCCGGCCCATCCAGCGCCGAGCCCCAGCCGCCGCGCGCCACGCCAGCCCCCGCCACTCCGATCGCCACCAGCATCGGAACCCACACACACAGGTACCCCAGCAAATTCGCCACATTCGCGTCCCCGAAAGACGTGGAATCGGCCGATATCAGCAGCACAATGGCCACCACAAGGCCAAAGCCCGCCGGCATTAGAACGCTCACAGACTGTTGCACAACCACTTTCCCCATAAGGCCCAATTTACCGGCACCCATCGCCGGTCGGCGCGAGTTCCAAAGTTCGGTACCCTCAGAAGAGGGGAACCGCGCGTTCGTGCGGTGAAGTACGGGTTGTATTCCTCGACACGAGGGGATCGCCCAAGCATGGAACTTCGCGACTATATTCGCATTCTGCGCAAGAGCTGGGTACTCATCGTGTTATGCACGCTGGTGGCCGTTGGTGCGGCATCCACTTATTCGATTTTGCAGACGCCGCAGTACAGCGCCACGTCCAAGGTGGTCACCCTGACGCAGTCCAGCGGGTCCACCGCCGACCTCGCCCAGGGCAATAACTTCTCGGTCGCGCGCGTCAAGACCTATGCCGAACTCGCGACCACCCCGATCGTGTTGCTGCCCGTCATCGCCAGCCTCGACCTCGGCATCACGCCCGCCGAGCTGGCCAAGAAGGTCGCCGCCGCCGCTCAGCTCGAAACCTCGATCATCGACGTGACCGTCACCGACACCGACCCGGTGCGGGCCGCCGACACGGCCAACGCCATTTCGAACAGCCTCACCCTCGTCGTCGAAGAGATTGAAACTCCGGACACGGTCGACGCGACCTCGCCGGTCAAGCTCACCCTCACGCAGGAAGCGACCGTACCGATCGCACCGGTCAGTCCCAACGTGCCGCTCAATATCGCCCTTGGAGCGCTCGTGGGGCTGGCCCTCGGCGTCGGCGTCGCGGTGCTGCGCGAAACCCTCGAGACGCGAATCCGCAATACCCACGACGTTGAGCTGCTCACCGACCTTCCCATTCTCGGCGGCATCGTGTTCGACCCCAAGGCCAAAGAACGACCGCTCATCGTGCACGTCGACCCGCGCAGCCCCCGCGCCGAGTCGTTTCGCACCCTGCGCACCAACCTGCAGTATCTCGACGTGGGCCGGGTTGACCGTTCCTTCGTCATCACCTCCTCGATCGAGAGTGAAGGAAAGAGTACGACGGGCGCCAACCTCGCCATCGCCCTGGCCGACGCCGGATCGCGTGTGCTGCTCGTCGATGCTGACCTGCGCCGCCCCAAGGTCGCGGACTACATGGACGTCGAGGGCGCTGTCGGCCTCACCGACGTTCTCATCGGCCGCGCCGACCTGGCCGACGTCATTCAGCCGTGGGGCAAGGCCCAACTGTTCGTGCTGCCAGCCGGCCACGTGCCGCCCAACCCGAGCGAACTGCTCGGTTCGACCCGCATGACGCAGCTCATCACCGAGTTCAACCGGGCCTTCGACGTGGTCATCTTCGACGCACCGCCACTTTTGCCGGTAACGGATGCCGCGATCCTCGCCAAAAATGTGGGTGGCGCCCTCATCGTCGTGGCCGCCGGTCGCACGCACAAGAACCAGCTCACCGGTGCCATTGCCGCCCTCAACAACGTCGGAGCCCCGATCTCCGGCCTGGTGCTGACCATGCTCCCCACGAGCGGCCCGGATGCCTACGGTTACGGCCACTACGGCTATTCCTACGGTGATCCCGAGGCCATCGCGCCCTCGATCCCGGCCGAACCGACCCGCGCCCGCGGCGCGCGCGTCAAGTCCTAGCCAGCCTGACCTGGGAGTGCGCAGGTGCGCGCGTCCAGTCCTGGCCAGTCCCGCGCTCTGCTTGAATAGGGCCATGCCCTCTCCAGACTCGGCACGGCCTGCATCCGACTCTGACGACCCCGCGCCGCACGAGGCCGACGCAGCCTCCGCTGTGCCCGAAGTTCCCGAGGCTGCACTGCCTGCGCACGTCACTCCCGATGCCGCCTCGGCCGAGGCACCCCCAACAACCCCCACGCGCCGCCGCACCATCGCGGGACTCGTCGTCCTCGGCCTGCTCATCCTCGTCGTGGCGGCCACCGCCTGGGTCGGCATTCGTGGTCTCCAGGCCAAGGATGCCCTCGAGGCTGCCGTCCCGCTCGCGTCGACTATTCAGGACCAGATCCTCGCCGGCGACGGTGAACAAGCGGCCCAGACCGCTGCCGACCTGGCCGAATTCGCGGCAATAGCTCGGTCGCGCACGAGCGACCCGATCTGGCGCGGCTACGAATTTCTGCCGTTTCTCGGACCGAATCTCACGGCCGTGCGTGAACTCGCTACCGTCGTCGATGATGTCGCCCAGAACGCCGTCACCCCGCTGGCCGGTCTGGCCGGAACCCTCGACCTGAACGCGTTCAAGCCCGTCGACGGATCGATCGCCCTGCAACCCCTGCTCGACGCGCAGCCGTCAGTTGACCAGGCCAACACGGCCCTCGCCCGCGCCGCAGAAGACGTCACCGCGATCGATACCGACAACGTCGTCCCCGTCGTGCGCGACGCCGTCATCCGGCTGCAGACCGTTACCGAGCAGACCGCGAGCAGCCTGGATGCCATGGATCGCGCCGTCACCCTGCTGCCGGCCATGCTCGGCGGGGCCGCTCCCCGCGACTACATCCTGCTGTTTCAAAACCTGGCCGAGCTGCGCGCGACCGGCGGCATCCCTGGCGCTCTTGCCCTGGTGCATACCGATCAGGGCAGCGTCGAACTCACCCAGCAGGCCACCGCCGAGGACTTTGACCCGTTTGCCGCACCGGTGCTGCCGCTCGGCGACGACACGACCCTGATCTATGGGGACATCACCGGCGAATACATCCAAAATGTCACCCTCACGCCCGACTTCGCCCAAACCGGAGCCCTGGCCCGCGAAATGTGGCGGCTCCAATTCGGCCTTGAAGCCAACGGCGTGCTCTCGATCGACCCGGTTGCACTGAGCTACCTGCTCGATGCCACCGGCCCGATCACCCTCGCTACCGGCGACGAACTCAACGCCGACAACGCGGTGTCACTGCTCCTGCACGACGTGTACGCGCGCTATGACGACTTGAAGCAGCAGGACATCTTCTTCGCGGCCGCCGCCGGCGCCGTGTTCGACGCCGTCAAGAGCGGTCGCGCCGACCCGAACAGGCTCATCGCCGCGCTCGCCCGCGCCGGAGCCGAACACCGGGTGTTGGTCTGGAGCGCCGACGAGACTGAACAGGCTGTGCTCGCCGACACCACCCTCGCCGGCGGCCGCCCGGTCAGCGACGATTCGACGAACCGATTCGGTCTCTACCTCAATGACCTTTCCGGCGCGAAGATGGACTTCTACCTCGACGTTGAAACCGCCATCGGCCAGCAGACCTGCCGCACCGACCGGCGCCCGCAATACACGCTCGAGGTCACCGTCACCAACACTGCACCAGCGGATGCCGCCACCTCCCTTCCCGTCTACGTCACCGGCCGAGGCATCTCGGGGGTGCCGCTCGGCAACATCAAGACCATGGTCTCGGCCTACGGTGTTCCGACGATGTACAACCTCGGTGTCACGCGGGACGGCGTCGACGCGGAACATGTTCCCGCGACCGATGCCAGCTATCCGGTGACCTCGCTGGTCTTCGAACTGGCTCCCGGCGAAAGCACCGTATTGCACTTTGACTGGCTTGGCACCGGGCCGTTCACCGGTGATCTCGCCCTGCGCAGCACCCCGTTAATAACGCTGCACGAAACCGAGAAGCTCGACCTCAGTTGTTAGCGTCGACTCGCGATTCACCGCGCAGGCGCTAACCGGCCGGTGCGCTCTGCTTGAATAGGGCCATGTCTTCGTCCCGTTCCGCGCACGCCGCACCCGCGAAAAAGCCGAAAAAAACACGAACCATCGTCGGGCTCTCCGCACTCGGGCTGCTCGTGATCGTCGTGGCGGCCACCGCCTGGGTCGGCATTCGCGGGCTGCAGGCCAAAGACGCCCTCGAAGCTGCCGTTCCGCTCGCGTCGACCATTCAAGACCAGATCCTCGCCGGTAACGGTGAACAGGCGGCTCAAACCGCCGCCGACCTGGCCGAATTCGCGGCGACAGCGCGTTCGCGCACGAGCGACCCGATCTGGGGCAGCTACGAACTGCTCCCGTTCCTCGGCCCCAACCTCACGGCCGTGCGCG
The DNA here is from genome assembly GCF_004403125.1 of Cryobacterium sp. TMS1-13-1. Classification (NCBI taxonomy): domain Bacteria; kingdom Bacillati; phylum Actinomycetota; class Actinomycetes; order Micrococcales; family Microbacteriaceae; genus Cryobacterium; species Cryobacterium sp. TMS1-13-1. Next base: position 101,244 of record NZ_SOGX01000014.1, read on the forward strand.
AACTGGCCGCCGTCGTCGATGATGTCGCCCAGAACGTCGTCACCCCGCTGGCCGGTCTGGCCGGCAGCCTCGACCTGAACACGTTCAAGCCCGTCGACGGATCTATCGCCCTGCAACCTTTGCTCGACGCACAGCCGCCCGTCGAGCAGGCCAACACCGCGCTCACCAGCGCCGCAGACGATGTCAATGCCATCAATACCGACGATGTGCACGACGCCGTGCGCGACGCCGTCACCCGGCTGCAAACCGTCACCAACGACACCGCGGTCACGCTCGACGCCATGGACCGCGCCGTCACCCTGCTGCCGGCCATGCTCGGCCAGGCCGCACCGCGCGACTACATTCTGCTGTTTCAGAACCCGGCCGAACTGCGCTCCACCGGTGGTATCCCCGGCGCGCTCGCCCTGCTGCACACCGACAACGGAGGCATCGAACTCACCCAACAGGCCAGCTCGACCTCCTTTCCGCAGCACGAAGCCCCCGTGTTGCCGCTGAGCGACGCCACCCGGTCCATCTACGGCGACATCACCGGCGAATTCATTCAAAACGTCACGATGACCCCGGACTTCGCAGAGACCGGGGCGCTCGCCCGCGAAATGTGGCGCCTTGAATTCGGCCTCGAAGCCAACGGCGTGCTCTCGGTCGACCCGGTCGCGCTGAGCTACCTGCTCGATGCTACCGGCCCGATCGCCCTCGCCACCGGCGACGAACTCACCGCCGACAACGCCGTGCAGCTGCTGCTGAGCGACGTCTACGCGCGCTATGAGGTGCCGGTCCAGCAGGACGCCTTCTTCGCGGTCGCGGCTGGCGCCGTATTCGACGCCGTTAAGAGCGGCCGCGCCGACCCGACCAAACTCATCGCCGCACTCGCCCGTGCTGGAGCCGAACACCGCGTGCTGGTCTGGAACGCCGACGAGACCGAGCAGACCGTTCTCGCCGGCACCACCCTGGCCGGCGCCCGGCCGGTCAGTGACGACCAGACCAATCGCTTCGGCCTCTTTCTCAACGACGGCACCGGCGCCAAAATGGACCTCTACCTCGACGTCTCCACCGCCCTCGGCCAGCAGACCTGCCGGGAAGACCTGCGCCCGCAGTACACGCTCGAGGTCACCCTGCGCAATACCGCACCAGCGGATGCCGCCACCAGCCTCCCCGCGTACGTGACCGGCGGCGGCGTGTTCGACGTGCCCCTCGGCAACATCAAGACCGTTGTTTCGGCCTATGGAACCCCCGAGGTGCAGAACCTCGGCCTCACCCGCGACGGCGCTGAGGCGCCGTACCATCCGGCGACCGATGCCACCTATCCGGTGAGCACCATCGCGATCGAACTGGCACCCAGTGAAAGTACAGTGCTGCGCTTCAACTGGCTCGGCCCGGAGCCATTCTCCGGCGATCTCGAGCTGCGCAGCACGCCACTGATCGCGCTCAACGACACGGCATCACTAGACTTCAGTTGTTAGGGGTTCGCCCAGAGCATTCCGGCCACACAATGCACTACGGGGGATTCGTCTTGTTTAGAAAAGTTCTTGCCACGCTCGCGCTCGTCGGAGTCGCCGTTTTCGCCGGTCCAGTGGCCGCGCACGCCGCCGGCTACGTGGCCGCCGACCTCATCACCGTGTCTGGCAGCCAGGCCGCCGGCAGCACCGTTACCGTAGCGTTCGATGACGACGCTTTCACCGCCGAGGAACAGGTGTCCATCGCGGTCTCCGGTGAAGGTTCGGCCACCCTGGCCACGCTGCGTGCGGCTACCGTCGACACCCAGAAGGCGGCCACGAGTACCGGCGCCCTCGACCTCAAGGTCACCCTGCCGAACGACGCAACGGGCTCCTACACCCTCACCGCCATCGGAGACAGCTCGCAGAACATCGGCACCGCCACGATAACGGTCGTTGCCGCCGACGGAGCCGGCCTCGCCACCGCCGGATTCGACGTGCCGACCGCCCTCATCTACAGCGCCGCCGGTGCCCTGCTGCTCGGCCTGGGCCTCGTCATCACCCTCCGCGTCACCCTGCGCCGCCGCGCTACCACCGCCTGATTCGACAGCTCACCCCCTGCTTGTGGGCCGCTTGCGCAACCGAGTGGCCCTTTCACCTGTGTCAAGCTACTGGTTGGCAACTTTGTATCGCAACGAAAGGTAGCAGCGTGGAACTCCGCGACTACATCCGCATCCTGCAGAAGAGTTGGATGCTCATCGTGGCGCTGACCCTGGTGGCCGTCGCGGCGGCATCCGTTTTCTCGATTCTGAAAACGCCGACCTACAGTGCCACCAGCAAGGTATTCGTGTCGATTCAGTCCAGCGGCAGCACGAGCGATCTCGTGCAGGGCGCGAGCTTCACGGTGGCTCGGGTCAAGACCTACTCCGGTATCGCCATCACACCGCTGGTGCTGCAGCCGGTCATCGAGACCCTCCGGCTCGACCAGACGCCAGCCAAACTGGCCAAGAACATCGCCGTGTCGGCAACCCTCGACACCTCGATCATCGGCATTGCCGTCACCGACACCGACCCACGCCGCGCCGCCGATATCGCCAACGCGGTCTCCGAGAGCCTCGCCGTGGGCGTGCAGGAGATCGAGCAGCGTGACCCGGTCACCGGGGGGCCCTCCGTGAAACTCACCCGGGTGCAGGTGGCGAGCGTGCCGTTGGCTCCGGTGGCCCCCAACGTGCCCCTCAATATCGCCCTCGGGGCCCTCGTGGGCCTCGCCCTCGGCGTTGGACTGGCGGTGCTACGCGAAACGCTCGACACCCGCATTCGCAGCCAGCGCGATGTGGAACAGGTCACAGCGCTGCCCATCATCGGCGGCATCGTCTTCGATCCGCAGGCCGCCGAGCGGCCCCTCATCGTGCACGCCGACCCGCGCAGCCCGCGCGCTGAGTCCTTTCGCACCCTGCGCACCAACCTGCAGTACCTCGACGTGGAACGCCGGGACCGCTGCTTCGTGGTCACCTCCTCGATCGGCAGCGAGGGCAAGAGCACCACGAGCGCCAACCTGGCCATTTCACTAGCGGATGCCGGCACCCGCGTTCTGCTCGTCGACGCCGACCTGCGCAAACCGCGCGTCGCCGACTACATGAACATCGAGGGCGGTGTCGGCCTCACCGACGTACTCGTCGGCCGCGCCGAACTCGAGGATGTCATTCAGCCCTGGGGCCGCGGTCAGCTGTTCGTGCTGCCCGCCGGGCACATTCCGCCGAACCCGAGCGAGCTGCTCGGGTCGTCGCGCATGGCGCACATCATCGAGGAGTTCAACCGCACCTTTGATGTCGTCATTTTCGACAGCCCGCCGCTGCTTCCCGTAACGGATGCCGCGATCCTCGCCAAGAGCGTCGGTGGCGCCATTCTCATCGTCGCCGCGGGCCGCACCCAGAAGAACCAGCTCACCGGAGCCATCGCCGCGCTCGACAAGGTCGGCGCTCCGATCAGCGGCGTCGTCATGACCATGCTGCCGACCAAGGGACCGGATGCCTACGGCTACGGCCACTATGGTCAGTACGGTTACGGACACACCTACGGCGACACCGGTCCGGCCCCCGAGGTCATCGTTCCCGCCTACTCGCGCCGATCAAGGGCCAAAGCATGACCGCCCGCATCCTCATCGTCTGCACCGGAAACATCTGCCGGTCGCCACTGGGGGAGCAGCTTCTGCGGGAAAACCTGCGCAACGCCGGCCTCGATGCCGTGGTCACGAGCGCCGGAACCCACGCCATGACGGGCAGCGCCATGACGCCCGAAGCCGCCGCTCTGTCGACGCAATACGGCGCGTCAAACACCGATCACGTCGCTCGGCAGCTCACCGCGAAGCTCATTGCCGACGCCGACCTCGTGCTCACCGCCACGCGTGACCACCGTCGAGACGTCGTCACCCTGCTGCCCAAAGCCACCCGCTACACCTTCACCCTCAATCAGTTCGCCCGCCTGGTGGCCCCGGCCGATGCCGAAGATTTCGCCGCTGACGCCTCCCGCGTTGATGCCCAAACAGGCCTCGACTTCCCCGCCTTCGTCGCATCCGTCGCCTCGACCCGCGGACTCCACCCCTCGCCCAACCCTCCAACCCTCGACGACGTCGAAGACCCCTACCGCCAGCCCGCCGCCGTCTACGACCGCGCCGCCGCGGCGATCAACGCCTCCGTCACCACGATCACCGCCGCCCTGATCGCGGCAGGAGCCTGATGACCCAGCACCCCCGCCGGCGTCGCATCATCGCCTACTCCGCTATCGGACTCTTCCTGCTCATCGACGCCGTGCTCATCACGAGCGCGCTCACCTCGACCTCGGTTGATGCTGCCGCCGACGCGTCTTCGGAGCCGGCCGCCACGGCATCCGCTTTTCCCGTGCCGAGCGCCACCCCGACAGCCTCGCCAACGGCCGCGCCAGCCGTGATGCCCCTGCCGGCCACCCGCTTGCTCTCCGCGGTGTCGGCTACCGCCGCCTGGCGTGCCAGCACCGGAACCTGCAGGGCCCCGGCCTCACCCGAACTCAGCACCGACTCCGGATCCAGCTGGACCGCCACCGACGCCACCGGCCGCTCCGGAGTCACCGCCCTGCAGTCCATCGCGGCCCAGAGCGAATCGGTCGCCGAGTTCATCGGCCTCGACGAAGACTGCGCCCCGCAGTTCGTCAAGACCTTCGTCGCCGGAGACAACTACTCCAGCTACCCCGACGAGCTCGACGACGCGTGGTACGTCGACCCGGCCGACCGCGCCGCCGTGCACGGACCCGACGGCCTGGTCTCGGCGCCGTGCGACGCGGTCGTCGCCCTCGCCGCGAGTCCGGCCGACGCTGACTCCGCCGCCGTTCTCTGCGCCGACGCACGCATCTTCGCCACAACGGATGCCGCTGCCTCCTGGTCAGCGCCCCTGACCGTTCCCGGAGTGCTCATCCTCACCGCGACCGACCTGGGCTACATCGCCTTGGCCGCGGGGGACTCGGCCGCCTCGTCGGCGGAGACCGACTCGGTCGCCTGCCTCGGCCTCAGCGTCGTCGACGTCAGCGTGATCGACTCCGCCGCCGACCGTGTCACTGACCCTGCCGCCGAGACCGCTGCACTGAGCGCGAGCACCACGGGCTGCTACGCCACCGACGAAGCCCCCGCCGAGCTGGCCGCAAACATTGCGGTCGCATCCGCCGACGATACCCTCTGGCTCTGGATCGGGGACCTCACCCTGCGCTCCACCGACGCCGGCCAGTCCTGGCTCTAGTTGCCCCGAGTATGCGGCCCCACTTCTCCACAGTTCATAGAATCCCCAGCACACCCCTGCCAGCGGGACTAGTCTCACTCCATGGACGACAACGTCTCGTGGCTGTTCGAGAAGCAAGACGTGGAACGTCCGCGCCTCTGCCCGCAGTGCGGGGACGCCATGGAGGTCGCCTGGCACGGCGACGGCTATGACTACGGCTGCACGAATCTCGGCTGCACGCAGCTCTACTTCGGCCCGCCCTATTCCGAGGCCGAGCTGGCTAGCGATGCTCCGCTCGAGCTGAGCCCGCCCAATTGCCCCCGCTGCCTTATGCGCATGGGGGCCGTTTCCGACGGAGAGGCCTGGCAGTTCGTCTGTCTCCAAAACGGATGCGACGGCATCTGGCCGCCCCGCGACTCCCGTTAGCCGCCTCTCCCGTTAGCCGCCTCTCCCGCTGGCCGCCCCGCCCCCCGCGCTGGTCGAGGCCAGCGAGGCGGCAACAGTCGTCACGGCATCCGCTTCCATGTCGGAAAGGTAGATCAGAGTGCCGCTCGCGCTCACCGTCAAAGACGCCACCCGCGAAACGGCCGAACCGTCACCGACCGTGCCCGACAGCGTGACCGTGTGCTGCCCCGCCGACAGCATCGCCTCGGCAGACCGAGGTCAGGCCATCAAAATCGCTCCGCCGAGCCCCTAAAGTCGCGCGTCGGCTGCAACCGGCTCAACTCACTGCTCGACGGGTCGGGGAAAGGGGGCAGGGTACAAAATCTGCCGCGGGGTGGCGCGACCGTGCGGCTCGCCAGAAGAAGTTCAGCGAGCTGGAAGCGCGGAGCCCTAGGCTTCGCCAGGTGGACAGTACAAGAATGCGCTCGGCCGCGATCGATGGCTTGCGCGTTATCGGCATTGTGGCCATCGTGGCTGGGCACGTCTGGTCGGACCAGAGCAATGACATCGCCCGCATGGGTCTCTACACCTGGCACGTTCCCGTGTTCTTCTTTCTCAGCGGATACCTCTGGGCCAACGAACGCACGCTGGGCGTCGAATTCAGCAAGCGGGTACGCACGCTGCTCGTGCCCTACGTCGCGTGGCTGCTCGCTATCGGCGCCGTCTACGGCACGTACCTCTGGGCAAACGGGCAGGCTCTGCACGTAGGCAACGTGTTGCTCGGCGGTTCATACATGGGCGCACCATTTTTCGCCTTTTGGTTCGTTACCGCGCTCTTCGGCGCCTGCCTGTTGCTTCGTGCACTGCAGCGCTTTCCCGTCTGGCTACCCTGGGCGGTTGCCGTTGCCGGGTTGACCGTCGCCTACCTCGCCCCCGACGCGTTGACCGCCGTCCCCTTCTCGCTGGGCGTTGCCGTGCCCGCCATGATCTTCATCCTCGCGGGCATTTCCTTTCGCCGGATCGCCCCGCGGCTCAGGTCGAGGGGCTGGGTTTCAGTGGCCCTCCTGGCCGGCTCAGCAGCCCTCATCGTCACCGGCCTCTCGCAGCCACTAGACATGAAGCAGGGTGATTTTGGCACGCCTGTCGTGAGCGTCGTGGTTGCCAGCGCCATCTCTGCAGGTCTCGTCCTCTTATTTCAAAGGGTGTTTGCTTCCATCAGGCCACGGGTTGCCGGAGCTGTTACGCGGGCGGCCACCGTCGGGCTCGCGGTTGTGCTGACCCACAGTGCATTCATTTTGTTGTTGAGCAAGATCCCGGTCTATATGCCCCCGGTCGCGCACTTCGTCATTGTTCTCGTGGTGGCATGGTCGCTCGCGTACCTCCTCAGTCAGACGCCGCTCGGTAGCGTATTCACCGGTGCTGCCGCGACTCCCACTCGACGACCGAGCGACAGTTAAGTGCGGCTTGCCACCCTGGCCCGCAGCGGCGCCACAGCGACAGCAGGGAGGAGCCAGAGTTGACGATCTTATTGCTCGGGGTCACCACGATGCCGTGTGGCTTCACGACTGACTACTTGCCCAGCAGTTCCGATAACTCGGCGAGCGTTTCACGTCCGAGCGCCCGAACGACGTCATCATGGTTGGCCCAAGGCCCTGTCTGCTCGGTCAGTACATCAATGTTGATTGTCTGCTGCAGTGCGCGGGGCACTCCGGGGACACCGAACAGCGGGCGGCCGTCGTAGCGGGGGCGTTTTCACGTGGACTGACGGTCTGAGCACATGAGGTCCACGCGATCTGGTCCTCGATCGTAGAGTTCCAGATGCACCCGCTGCGCGTCAAGCGGCGGCAACCCGTTCGCCAAGCACCACTCGAAGAAGAACCGCAAGTCGTTGGTGTACTTGTAGCGGGTGTCGCCCTTGTACCGCACCAGAAAACCCACAGCGGCCATTTCCTCGACTGTCATACCGGCCTTGAACGTGGGCGCGATGGCTGCAGGCTTGGGCATGTTGGGTCCAATGCCTAGTTGGAGCTGGATTCGGCAGCCTCGCTTGCTGCCGATCCATCGACCGGGGTAATGGTGTGGCACGCGCGACTTTACGCCGCACCACCGACACCATGAAAGTGCCCCGTTCCATCAGGAGCAGAACCAGGGACCTGGGCTATCCATCACTTTGGGCCGGAGCCGTCGACCCGTTCGGCAGCCCGCAGCTCAACACAAGCAGATGCCGCCCCGGCCTCTGGAGACGCCGTCATTCCCAACAACCGACCCGAAATCGGGATATCTAGTAAAATCTATGTGGCTCTAGTTTTTAAGTAGAGTCAGCTAGATTTCACTAGACATGAGGCGTCACGGATCCAGTTCTGAATCTTTCGGTCTGCTGTCGGTAGCAGTGAGGCCAAAGCCCGACGAGCGGATGCTGACCGCCAGAAACTCCGAAGAACCTGCCAGCGTTCGCTGACACCCGGGCGCGCAGCGTCACCACAGCCCGAGATGCTGTCATTCACGCAGGCCGCGAGCTAATTCGGCCTGGTGGAGCGGTCAGGGGCCGACGCAATAAATCGCGGCGCAGCGCCCGCTTGACTTTCAATAAAGATTGCATATGCTTTCTTTTATGAAACCGTCCGTCCCCCTGCTGAGCCCAATCCTGCGGTCTGACACCCAAGGACGTCTGTTGGCTCAGCTTTTCGCGCACCCGCAGCGAGAGGTCAGCGTGAGTGAGCTTGCACGTTTGGCTGAAGCCACGTTGCCCACGGCACTCAGAGATGTCGATCGTCTCGTCCAGGGGGGCTATCTGACCGAACGCCGCGTGGGACGCAACCGCATGATCCGTGCCAACGAGGAGCATCCGCTCTATGCAGCCCTCAAGCAAATAGTCACCTACGGATATGGGCCGACTGTCGTCATTCCCGATCTGCTGCGCGGTCTGCCCGGTATCGATGCGGCATACATCTACGGTTCGTGGGCCGCTCGTCTGGACGGCGAGCCGGGGACCGATCCGAACGACATTGACCTGCTGGTGGTCGGCGACGTCGAACCAAGCCAGTTCTACCCGATAGCACTCGAGGCAACGAAAATGCTGGGTCGTGAGGTGAGCATCAACGTGATCTCACCGAACCGTTGGCAGCGTGCTGACGACGGATTTATCAAGACGGTGCAGGCCCGGCCACTCGTGCCGCTCGATTTGGGGGGATCGTGATTGCGCGCTGGCAGCAGGGACGAGCCGGAGTCGACGATCTCATCGCTCGCGGTCACATCGAGAGAGTGCGAGCCGACCGCGCGTTGGCCGCTTCATGCTGCAGGAAGCCGTTCGGCACCTCGCGTCGTCCCGGCTAACCGCGGATACCGACCCGACCGGTAGTTTCGCGATGGCTTATGACTCCTGCCGCAAGGCTCTGGCAGCGGTACTCGAAAATCAGGGGCTCCGAGCAACGACGAAAGGGGGCCACAAGGCGGTGGAGGAAGCCGTTCGGGCTCAGCTCGTACCGCCAAAGAAAGCCGAGCTTGATGGATTCGGCTGGATGCGCGTCTTGCGAAACAACACCCAATATCCGTCCCTTGAGAAACCACTGGCCGGTCTCGACGACACGCTCCTGGCGCAGGGATTTGCCGAAGACATCATTGTCATGGCCCGGACGGTTTTGGACCACATGCCCACCTACTGAACCGAGCCGCGACCCCGACCCAGTCGCGGCAGCGTGTTCCCGTCGCTAGGACAGCGCGCAGCCAATATGCAAGCGGATGCGGAGCGCCGGCCACGTCAGAGGTATCCGACGACCAGTACTGAACTTGTCGTGACTGAACATGTCAGCGGGGTATCAGCGACGCCGGTGCGTGACTGGGAAAGGCGTGCCTACCAACGTCAACTTTATATACACATTTATGATCTAAAGGTGGGAACAAACACCACAATCGCGGGTGGGTTGTTATGTCAGGCTAAAGACATTCGCTCTCTAGCATGAGGGGTGAAATCTACTTGAGGGGCACTGTATGAAATCCGACAATGAAGTCGAAACGAGAAAAGCACCTGAGCGTAAAGTTGCGGACAAGGAGCTTCCGTCCGGAATCAAGAAAATCGTCGCCGCTTCGATGGCCGGAACGGTCGCCGAATGGTACGAGTTCTTTATTTACGGGACTGCAGCCACGCTCGTCTTCAGTGTTCTCTTTTTTCCGCAGACAGATAATCCGCTCGATGGAATTATCGCGGCTTTCGCCACGTACGCGGTTGGTTTTCTCGCCCGGCCCATTGGCGGTCTGGTGTTCGGATACTTCGGAGACCGCGTCGGTCGCAAGAAGCTATTGCAATTCAGCCTTCTGCTGGTCGGTGTCTCGACCTTCTTAATGGGATGTATCCCCTCGTTCGACGCGGTGGGTTATTGGGCGCCGGCGCTCCTGGTGACACTGCGCTTCATCCAAGGCTTCGCGGTCGGCGGTGAATGGGGCGGTGCAATTCTGCTGGTCGGCGAACACAGCCCCAATGGCCAGCGCGGCTATTGGTCGAGCTTCCCGCAGGCGGCCGCTTGCGTCGGCAACGTGTTGGCATCCGTTGTGCTTCTGGGCTTGAGCGCATCCATGCCCGAAGAAGCATTCCAGTCCTGGGGTTGGAGAGTCGCCTTCTGGCTGTCGGCCTTCATCGTGCTGATCGGCTATTACATTCGCCGCACTGTCGAAGACGCGCCCATCTTTCTCGAATCGGTCGCGAAGCAAAAAGAACTCGAAACCAAGGCTGCTGGACTGCGGGAAGTTCTCACGCAGTACCCCAAGCAGGTCTTCGTGGGCATGGCGGCACGATTCGGTGAGAATACGGTCTACTACGCCATCATCGTGTTCTCGATCACCTACCTCAAAATTCACGTGGGGATGAGCACGTCAGACGTCTTGCTCATCATGTTCCTGGCTAATATCGTTCAATTCTTCGCCATGATCTTCGCGGGCAAGCTGTCCGACATGCTGGGCCGGCGCCAAACCTATCTGCTCGGCGTGGTCGGCCTGCTGATCTGGGTCTTCGTCTACTTTCCGATGCTCAATACCGGCAGCTTCTGGACCGTATTCGCTGCAATCGTGATTGGTTTGAGTCTGCAGGCCTTGTGTTACGGCCCGCAGGGTGCCCTCATGGCGGAGCTGTTCCCCACCAGAATGCGTTATACCGGTGTGTCTTTCTGCTACCAGGTGACGTCAATTCTGGCCGGATCGGTAGCGCCGCTCATCTGCACCGCGCTGCTCGCCACGTTCTCATCAACGATGCCGATCGTTGCCTACCTCTTCACGGCCATGCTGCTTTCCGGAGTCGCGCTCTACTTCTACAAAGAAACCCGCGGAATCTCGCTGTACGAAGTCGATGTCAAAGACGAGCAAAAGATGCTCAGTCACGCCAACGCATCAAAGTAGGCATGTCGAGCAAATATTTCGGCCCGAAACAAATTTCAGGAAGATCGGGCATTGTGCGTCGTGGTCACAATGCCCGATAGAGAAAGGTAGTGGATTCAATGAGTGAACGTATTCTTGACGCGATTATTCTGGGCGCTGGTTTCGGCGGACTGGGGGCAGCTGCGCAGCTCAAGCGCAACAACATTGATAACTTCCTCGTCCTGGAAAAGAAAGACCGCATTGGTGGTGTGTGGCGTGACAACACGTACCCGGGTGCTGCGTGTGACACCCAATCGGTGATCTACTGTTACAGCTATTTCTTGAATCTGCGCGTGAGCCGCATGTATGCCGGCGGTAGCGAGCTGCTGGGCTACCTCGAGGCCTTGGCCGATGAGTTCGACGTGCGCGCAAACATCCGCTTTCAAAGCCTCGTCATTTCGGCCACCTGGCAGGAAGAACGCCAGCTGTGGCGTGTCGAGACGGCTGATCATGAAGTGTTCTACGCCAGGGTCTTCATCCCGGCCTGGGGGCAGCTCAGCGAACCGTCCACCCCGACGTTCACCGATGCGCATTTGTTTCAGGGGGTCTCATTTCACTCGGCGGAATGGGATCACGACGTCGACCTCACCGGGCTGCGCGTGGGGTCAATTGGGTCTGCGGCCAGTGCGGTTCAATATGTCCCCGAAGTGGCTGAAATCGCTCAGCACCTCTCCGTTTTTCAGCGCTCCGCGAATTTCATATTGCCTCGCAATCAGATCGTCTTCACAGAAGACGAGCGTGAGCAATTCCAACGTCATCCCGAATCGTTCGAGCGCATTCGCGGTGATATCCACAATCAGCGTGAAGCCGGGTTCACCCGAACGAAGCATCTCTCGGCGAGTCAAAACGAAGGCGCGCTCGAGGCGCAGGCACACCTTGAAGCGCAAGTCTCCGACCCTGAGCTACGACGAAACCTCACCCCGAGCTTTGAGTTCGGCTGCAAGCGCATTCTCCGAAGCGATGCCTATTACCCCGCGCTCTCGCGGGCGAATGTCAGTCTGGAAACAGCTTCCGTTGACCGTTTTACCGAGACGGGGATAGTTACCGGTGATGGCGTGCATCATGAGCTTGATGTCATCATCTACGGCACGGGATTCAAGAGTCAGGCCTTCCAGGGTGATCTCGTGGTGACGGGGCGAGACGGCGTCACCCTCGATCAGCGCTGGGGAGATAGCCCGGAAGCATACTTAGGCATGGCCGTCGACGGCTTCCCGAATATGTTCATGATTTATGGCCCCAACACGAATCTGAACCACAACTCGATTGTCACCATGCTGGAAGCTCAGCACGAATACATCGTTCAGGTCATTACTCACCTCCGCGACGAGAACGATGACGTTTTCGACGTGAGGGTTGAAGTGCTTCGGCAGTTCAACGACATGGTGCAAACTGAATTGGAAGGGTCCGCGTATTCGTCCGATTGCTCCTCCTGGTACAAGAATGCGGCTGGCAAAGTCATCAATAACTGGTGTGGAACGGTAGACGAATATCGCACCATGATTAATGAGTTCGATCTGGCTGACTACGCGGCGGTGAAGTGAGCGGATGACTGTGGCGCAGAACGACCGCAGGGCTGCAGATCCTATGGTTGCTGCCGAGGCGGCGCCTTCGATCACCGCGTTCCGGGCTAAGGGCTCGTTATCGTTCCAAGACGTTGGGGTCGAACAGGCCCGGGTCAATTATTCCGTAAGCTGCGCGGCAAACGGGCTGACAAGTCAGGCTATTGCGAAAGTCAACGACGTTCAGTTTGAACCGGACATTCCCGGGCGGCTTTACGATGCTCGCGTAGGCGAGCCCACGGGCCTGGCTCCTGCCATCTTCTTTATACACGGTGGCGGCTGGGTCATCGGTGATCTCGACACTCACGATTCACTCTGCCGCTATTTGGCGGTCAGTACCGAGTCCATTGTTGTTTCGGTCGACTATCGACTGGCTCCGGAAGCTCCCTTTCCCGCTGCGATTGATGACTGTCGATCTGCTCTCACGTGGGTGCTCGCTCACGGAGGCAAATGGGGAATCGACATCGCTCGCGTTGTAGTCATGGGCGACAGCGGCGGGGGCCAGATGGCTGCGATCCTGGCCAACGAAAGCGGTGGCGACCGTTTCGACAACCGGTTGATTGGTCAGGTGCTCCTGTACCCCGTCACGGACCTCACCATGCAGACTCCGTCGTACGAGCGAATCGTCACGGGGTTTCCGTTGACCGCGAATACCATGAACTGGTTTGCAGACCACTACGTGCCCGAGGGTGTCGACCGATCACAAGCACAGCTCAGCCCCTTACTTAATCCAGTACCGGCGTACGGAGCGGCGGCTTTTATCTGCACCGTCGATAACGACCCGCTGGCCGACGAGGGCGCAAGGTATGCGGCCAAGCTTGCCGCGGCCGGCACTGCCGTTGAGTACCTCCACCTGCCCGGCCACTCACACGGTCTCTTTACCTCGGCTGGAGTGATCGCCACAGCGAGGGAAGTCCTAAACCGTGTGAGTGCCTTCGTCAAGGCTCGTTCTACGGCAGCTATCGACGAAGTGGCGCGAGACTGACCTGAACCGCCTTGCGGCTTTGCCCTCAGCCCTCGAACTGGCTGAGGGCAAAGCCCCGATTGGTTCAGCGGATGCTGCGATCGCCCGCGTAGGCAGCCTGCACGATTTCGGTGATGGCGTTGAGATCGAGGCTGACCGGGTTGTTATCGATGAGTCGCTTGGAGTTGAGAGAGAGCTGAGCGATCTGGGCGAGGTCGCCTGACTCAACCCCCAGGTCCTTGATCGTTTCTGGCAGGTCGATGCCGGCAATAAGGCGATCGACCGCTTCCACGCCGGCGATGGCAGCTTCCCGCGCATCCAGTCCGGAAATATCACACCCCAGGGCTTCGGCGACCTGGGCCAGAGCGGGTTGGATGGCCCGAAAGTTGTAACGCAACACATAGGGCAGCAATACGCCGACGCCGACGCCGTGTGGAGTATGAGTCAACGCGCCAACGGGGTACTGAATAGCGTGAGCCGCCGCTGTTCCCGCATTGCTGAGAACGACACCGCCGTACAAAGCTGCCATCATCATGTTTGCTCTGGCCTCGGTATTCGATGGGTCCCGGTAAGCGGTGAGAAGGCTGCGCCCAACGAGCTGAATTCCGCCGAGAGCAATCGAATCGCATAATGCATTCTTGCCAACGAAAACGCGCTCCGAGGCAAGAGAGCTCGTTCTCTCGCGGGTAATAGCTGTAAAGGATTCCACGAGGTGCACCAGAGCATCCGCGCCAGTCGCCGCAGTCAGCGCGGGTGGGCAGGTGTACGTGAGTTCTGGATCGCAGATAGCGGCGAACGGAATCAAATGTGGGCTCGAAATGCCCATCTTCATTCCTAATTCTGAATCGGAGACGACGGCGATGGCGGTCGCTTCGGAACCGGTTCCTGCTGTCGTCGGCAGCGCGATAACAGGCACAGTTGGGCCAGGAACAGCAAACTCACCGTAGTAATCGCGGGGCTGGCCGCCGTGTGTCAAAAGCACGGAGACGACCTTGGCCATATCAATGCAGCTGCCGCCCCCAAAACCGATGACAGAAGAAACCTGCTTCTGAGCAACCTCGGTAATCCAGTCGACACATCTGTGGATGCCCTGGAGGGGGAGCTCTGCCTCAGTATCACCGAAGACGTGCACGGTCAGTCCCCTGCTTTCAAGGCTGCTGACGAGTTCGGCGAGGTCGTGCGAACCGGCGAGACGGGCATCCGTGCAGATCAGAACGCTTTCGCCGAGGCTTGCCGCCATCTCAGCGGCGGCGAAGCGTTGCCCCGCACCTGCAACGATGTTTCGCGGCAGTCGCAGAACGCCAAAGGGTGCCGAAGATATTCCAGCTTCGTGTTGACACGACATTGTGCTTACTCCTGACATTGGGGTCATGCCCGTTCTGTGGCGAAGAATCCGCCATCACAGTGCACGACCTGGGGACCGAAAGTATGCGGCTGCGTGGCCCAAGAACGCACAAATGCCGCTCTTCATATGGTTCCAAGAACAGCGAAGAATTTGTATAGCAGCGCGCACCATTGATTGAGCACCTCTATATACAAATTGAACAGGTGCTCGCGACTACTGACGCACGACCCGACGAGTGCCAGACCGTGCAGCGCGTCAAGAAGTGGTCTGAATTGCACCCATCGTCTTCAGCCGCCACAGACGCAGAGCCACTCGTACATCCAACGATCGGCTGCCTCGGCGCCAGTCAGGGTCCAAGAGCGTGTCGATGCGGTCGAGGCGCTGACGAAGAGTGTTCGCATGCACATGGAGTTCGTTGGCCGCGGTGCCAATGGCAGATTCATTCTCAAGAAAAGTCCAGGCGGTTAACGTCAATTCGGTGCCGTGACGCGAGTCGTAATCGAAGAGGGGGCCGAGCTGGGCGTGCATCAGCTGTTCCGCGAAAGTATTTTCGGTGCCCCCCAACAGCATTCCAGCCGTTCCCAAAACCGCACGATCTGCTGCCTCGCCGACCCGGGCAAGAGCATGAAGGGCGCGCAGTACGGCGTGCGCTTCAGAATGAGCCGCGGCCAACCTGCCGAAGCCAGTCACCGGGCCCGACGAGCCCACCGTTGCCGTGATGAGCTGGCGTTTCAGGATCGTCACTATCGATCGCCCATCATCACCGGAGGCTTCATTTGCGGTCTGTTTAGAGGCCCAGCGGCCCACGGGCTCAACTACACACAGGTGACCCTCGTGCAGTGCAATGATGCCTGGCGTGTCTTCCGCCGCACGCCGCAAGAGGGCGAGTGATTTCTGGCGGTCATTGTCAGCGACGCTGATCACCCTGACCATCAGGGGAGTGGTGTCAGACAAGCCGAACCTTCCCGCCCGCCGGGTCAGCGCGGCCGTTTCTTCCGCTCGAGGCGAGAGCAGGTCGTCTATGAGCTCAAGTTGTAACCGAAGTTCGGCATCGACCAGTGTGCGCCGAAACAGCATTGAAACGCTGAGCACCAAGGCACCGCGTTCGAGCATCGCCAATTGGGTGGCGCCGAATTCTCCAGCCACGACGAGAGACGCCAAGTGCTGATCTCCGGCGATGGCCGACATGACCAGGTATTGCGCGCCGTCAATCGTAAACGGTACGGGTATGGCCGTCGCTGCGGATTGCTCTGCGGCTCGGAGGGCCGTCGGAAAGCCAAAATCCTGGCGCGATTGGGATGCAGATAGAGGTTCTCCCAACGGATCAACAACAAAAACCTCACTCCCGAGCGATTCCGCTAACAAATCCACCAGGCGCGGCATGCTCTCCGCAGCCACGAGCGTTTCTGTCAGGCTCCGATTCAGCGCAGCGATCTCTTCCAGACCACGTACGTGGGCGATGTTCTCCTGCTGCGCACTGTCGCGCTGGGCCAAGGCCTCCGCCATCTCGCTAAAGTGGCGCGCATTCTCGAGAGCCACCGCCGCATGGGTTCCAATCGACTCCATCAGGGACACATCGTCACTGCTGAAATTGTGCGGCTGCCGGTCCGCGACCAGCAGCGCGCCAATTACTTTTCCCTCAACGCGAAGTGGTACGCCCATGATGGCCCGCACCCCCTCGGCAGCCACCGCAGTGTCGCTATCGAGAAAATGAGATATTGAATCGTCGGTGAGGTAGTCCGCAGTCTGTGCCGGTGACTCTCCCGTGGCCACGGCTCCGAGAACTCCGCCGCCGAGCGGCATTCGGATGTTTCGAAACAACGTCGTCGTAGCGCCGTCGGTGACACGTACGAAGGACTTGCCCGACACGTAGTCGTTCAAGCTCAAATAAGCCACATCGCTGCCGATCAGCGACCGTGTGCGCCTCACGATGGCTTTCAGGATTGCCTCGACATCGCGTATCCCGGTCAAATCCGTGGCCGTGTTGTACAAGACGCGCAGGAGCTGTTCTCTGCGATGTGCCTCCTGAAGCTGCGAATTCAGCCGGCGAACAGCACCCGCGGTCAATTCATTGATTGCTCCGTCGTGCAGCGACGCCGCCAAGTGAGACTCCAGCGCGGTGGCAGAAATTCCCCTGTCCAACAAAGCCAAAAGGTGCCCGGTGCCGGTCGAGCTGACCTGCCGAGGCGCGACAGCGTCAGACGGCACGGAAAGACGCTGGTCACTCAGTCGGCCGAGGTCTTCTTCGTGCAGGCTTTCGTTGTCTTCCATTGGCTCATGCTAACTGTCTGCGTTCCCGGGCCGAAGCGCCTTGGTCCACCGTGGGTACACAAACAGTCGACTTCCTTCATCGAATGGGGTGAGTACGGCACACCCGTGCTCAGCGTCGTAATTGCCAGCGCTATTTCTGCTGGTCTCGCACTCCTGCTGGAACGCGTGTTTGCTTTCGTCACGCCACGTGCCGCCCCGGATCGTTATGAGCGCGGCCGCTATCGGGCTCGATACACTGAACCGAGAGTCCGACGCCGCGCCGGGACGAAGGAATAGGTTTCATGAGTCGAACATCGCTGGTCGATGACCTGGTGGAGAGTCTCCTCGACCGGATTCTGCGAGGGGTGTTCGCGGCGCAGGAGATGCTTCCTCCGGAGGCGGTTCTGGCCGAGGAAGCCGGCGTCAGTCGCCTGACGGCCCGCGAGGCGATCAAGACCCTTCAGGCACAGAAGATAGTCTCCGTCCGGCGCGGGCTCGGCACCTTCGTCAACCCACCTTCGGACTGGTCGAGCCTCGACGCGATCCTGCGTGCCGCCGCGCACGACCTGGGCAGTTCCGAGGTGCCCCTGCGGTTGCTCGAGGTGCGGCGCATGGTGGAAACCGGCTCGGCCGAGCTGGCAGCGCGCAACCACCAGAACAGCGATCTCGTGTCGCTCGATGCGACCATCGCCGAAATGGAAGCCGCCTACGTGGATGGCGACCTCGACCGCCTCACCCGAAACGATCTCGCGTTCCACGACATCATTCTCGCGGCCAGCGGCAACCCTTTCGTTCCCGCTCTGATGGGGCAACTCAGCCAGCTGCTCTATACGCTGCGGCGGGAAACATCCGCTTTCACTGAGGTGCAGGAACACGCCATCGCGCATCACAAAATCGTGCGCTCGGCAATTGCGAGCCGCAACCCCGATGAGGCGCGCCGCGCCATGGAAGCGCATATTCAGCAGACCTTTGCGGACTACGAGAAGTTCATCCAAGCGCAGTCCTAACTAGACATCAGACGTCAGATATCTATTAGGCTGGTGGTGCGGTCCACACAGAAGTGGGCCCTCGACCCAAGGAATAGCACTTATGAGCGACGTTACTTTTCCCACCGACCGCACCGCAGTCTTGACCGGTGCCGCCTCCGAACGTGGAATCGGCCGGGCAACGGCCGACAAGCTCGCCTCGCTCGGCTGGTCGATTGCCATTGTCGACATTGACGGCGATGCAGCGCGAGAGGCGGCCGCCGCGATTACGGCGGCTCGCGGTATCCGTGCGATCGGCGTCGCTGCCGATGTCTCGGACAAGGACTCGGTCAACGCAGCCATCACCGAAATTGAGGCCGCGATGCCGCCGATCGTGGGCCTCGTGAATCTCGCCGGCATCAGCTCGCCCACCGAATTCATGAATGAAACCGTTGAGGCCTGGGACCGCGTCTTCGCGATCAACATGCGCGGCTCGTTCCTGGTCTCTCAGCGCGTGCTCGCCGGCATGATCGAGCGTCAGCTCGGCCGCATCGTGAGCATCTCCTCCATCTCCGCCCAGCGCGGTGGTGGCACTTACTCCAAGGTCGCCTACAGCGCCTCCAAGGCGGCCATCATCGGCTTCACACGCGCCCTGGCCCGTGAAATGGGCCAGCACAACATCACCGTGAACGCGGTGGCTCCCGGCCCGATCGACACCGACATCATGGGCGGCACCCTCTCAGACGAGCGCAAAAACGCTATGTCCGCCGATATTCTCATGGGACGCGTCGGCACCCGCGACGACGTCGCCGCGCTTATCGCCTTTCTGTTGAGTGCGGACGCCGGCTACATCACCGCAGCGACCTACGACATCAACGGCGGGCTGCAGGTTTCATGAGACCCACCGACGGCGCAGGGCGGCTGCTCGCCCGGGAGCTGCTGGCGGGGTTCCCCGCTGAAGTGGAAGTGCTGGCTCAGGATGTTGCCGCCGCGGTGGCCGCAACCGGTCGCGTTCTGATCGTGCTCGATGACGACCCCACCGGAACCCAGTCGGTAGCCGACCTGCCGGTACTCACTCACTGGGAGCCCGAGGACTTTCGCTGGGCGCTCGGCCTGGGGGCGCCGGCGATCTATGTGCTCACCAATACGCGCAGCCTCGAACCCAACGAGGCCGCCGAGCGCAACCGCCAGGTCGTCACCAATGCGCTCGCCGCAGCCGACGGGGCCGCGCTGGCTTTCGTCAGCCGGGGGGATTCAACCCTGCGTGGTCACTTTCCGCTCGAACCCGACGTCATCGCCGAGACGCTCCGCAGCCGCGCCGGGGCGCAGACCGATGGCGTGGTGATCGTTCCAGCTTTTCCTGATGCTGGGCGGGTGACCATCGGCGGGGTGCACTACATGCGCTCCGCGGCCGACGAGCTCACTCCCATCGCCGACACCGAGTTCGCCCGGGACGCAACGTTCGCTTTCGCGCACTCGCGCCTGGCCGACTACGTCGTGGAAAAAAGCGGCGGACGGCTACGGGCCTCTGCCGTCATCGGCATCGACCTGGCGATCCTGCGCGCCGGCCCCGCAGCGATCGCAGCCGCGATCGAGCCCGCCACCGATGAAACCCCGATCGTCGTCGACGCGGCCACCGAAAATGACCTGCGCCTGCTGGCCCTCGGCCTTGACGAAGCAGAGCGGCGCGGCAAACGACTGATCTACCGGGTGGGCCCGCCGTTTGTGCGGGCACGCATCGGCCAGGACGTACGCCAACCGCTCAGCGCAGCGGACGCTTTCGGCGACACTGTTCCGGCCCGCGTGGGCGGCCTGATCGTCGTGGGCTCGCATGTAGCCATGACCACTCGCCAGCTCGACGCCCTCACGAGCGCGCACCCGGCGGCCCAGGTGGTTGAGATCGACGTTGCCGGGCTCCTCTCGCCCGATTCGCCGGCCGACCTGGGTGGGGTTGTCGACCGTGTGGTCGACGCTCTTGCGGGCGCCGACGTCATCCTGCAGACCAGCCGGGTACTGGTGAGCTCGACGGACCCGGCCGACAGTCTGCAAATCGCCCGAACAGTCTCCGCCGCGGTTGTCGAGGTCGTGCAGAGCGTGGTTGCGCGCACCCGTCCGCGGTTCGTCATCGCCAAGGGCGGTATCACCTCCTCGGATGTTGCCGCGCTCGGCCTGCAGATTCGCCACGCGATCGTGCGTGGGTCCATGTTGCCCGGCATCGTCTCGCTCTGGCAGCCGGTGAACGGGCCAGCGGCCGGCATCCCCTACATCGTGTTTGCGGGCAACGTCGGCGACGATGAATCGCTCCTCGCCGTCGTGCGCACACTCAGCGCGTTTGGTGAGCCTCCGGCGTAGTCCGCCGGTCGAGACCCCTTCCCGCCGCTTCCGCTGGTCGAGGCGCGAGGGACGAGCGATCGAGACCGGGGTTCTGTCGCGGTCGGGGGATCTCGATCGCTCGCAGGCTCGCGCCTCGATCGGCGGTGGTTCGCAGGCTCGCGCCTCGATCAGCGCTTCTCGTTGATCGAGGTGCGACGAAGGAGCGATCGAGACCGGGGTCCTGTCGCCGTCGAGAAACCTCGATCAGCGCGGCTCGGCGCGCACTTCGGTCGAGATGACGGCGACACCCTCCGACCGGTAGCGGTCGAGGATATCGTCGTCGACCTCGTTGGTGATCAGGGTCCAGCCGCGCGGCAGGGGCGCCCAGGCAGGAACCGCTCCACGGGAAAGCTTGCTCGCATCGGCGAGCACGACGACGCGGCGCGCGCGGCGGGCTGCCGTGTCTTTCACCTGCGCCTCGGGCAGGGTCGGCTCGCCGACGCCGTCAACCGGGTCAAGGGCATCGACGCCGAGAAAAGCGACGTCCACCATGTAGCGGCCGAGGGCGAGATCGGCGAGCGGGCCCTCGAGACCGTGGCTGGTGCGCGCGACCCGGCCGCCGGTGACGATGACTTCGAGGCTCGGAGCGGATGCGAGGTAGAGCGCGCTATCCAGGCTCCGGGTCACCACGGTGAGCCCTTCGGTGTGCCACAGCTGCCGGGCGAGTTCCCCACAGGTGGACCCGGCATCGAGAAAGATGGTGGCGCCGAGCGGCACCAGTTCGACGGCACGGGCAGCGATTGCGCCTTTCGCCGCGTGCTCAACGGTGACACGGTCGCTGAGTTCGCGTTCTCTAAACGGTGGGGCCGAGCTGGCCCCACCGTACGTGCGGGTGATCGCCCCGGTGGTGTTCAGGTGGGCGAGGTCCCGCCGCACGGTGGAGGGGGAGATCTGCAGGGCGGTGGCGAGTTCGTCGACCCCCGTCGATCCGGCGCGCACCAGGGCGAGGAGTCGTTCGTGCCTCGCCCGGGTGCCGCGCCGGTAATCGGTCGGCGCCGAGGCATCCGCAGTGCTGCGCCTGGTCGCCATAACCGCTAGCCGAGAATCAGGTTCGCGAGGAACAAGAGCGGGATGGAGCCGACCCACACGGCGGTGGTGATGCCCGACCAGCCCTTGAGCGCGCTCGTGCCTTCGAGGCCGGTGAAGGTCGTGACCACCCAGAAGTAGGAGTCGTTGAAGTAGCTGAACACCATGGAGCCGGCGGTGCAGGCCAGAACGGCCACAAGGGGGTCGATGCCCATGCTCGTCACCAGGGGAGCGGAGACGGCGGCGGCGGTGATCATGGCGACGGTACCGGAGCCCTGGGCGATGCGCACGACGGTGGCGATGAGAAACGGAATGAGAAACGCGGGCAGGTTGGTGGAACCGATCGCGTCGGCGAGGGCGTCGCCCACTCCGGAGGTGCGCAGCACCTGGCCGAACGCTCCGCCGGCGCCGGTGATGAGTAGAATGAGTCCAGCGGATGCGGCGGCCTCGGCCAGCCAGCCGTTGACCTTGCCGCGCGGCGTCCAGCGGGGGAGCAGCACGTACACGGCGAGCAGCATGCCGATGATGAGGGCAATCACCGGGTTTCCGATGAAGGCGAGGGGAACGACCCAGCCCGAGGGCGTGTAGTCGCCGGTGAGGGCGCCCTGGGCGCTCTTGTCGATGGCGGTTCCCACGGTGTTGATCAGAATGAGCACCAGCGGCACGGCGAGCGGAAGCGACGCGAGGAAGGCGTTGACGCGGTGCGGCTTGGCGCCGGCGGGCGGCGTGCCGAGGTCGGGCTCGTCGTCGGCTTCGAGCTCGGCGAAGAGTGTGCCGGCGTCGGTCGAGTCGGCGTCACGCGCGAGGGTCGCGGTGGTCGTCGTGGCGCTGCCGCCGTGCGACTGACGGGTGACGGCCGCGGCGCCGTAGACGGCCTGGCGCACCGCGGGGGTCACTGAGGACTCAAGCTTGGGGCCGATCCACTTGGCGTAGATCACCACGATGGGCAGCAGAAGCACGGTGAAGATGCTGCCGACGACGATGACCATGCCGAGGTCGGCACCCAGAATGCCGGCGACCGCGAGGGGCCCGGGGGTGGGCGGCACGAGGTGGTGGGTGAGGGTCATGCCGGCGCCGAGGGCGAGGGCGATGGTCACATAGCCGCCGCGCTTGACCCGGGCGATCGAGCGGGCCAGCGGGTTCATGATGACGTAGCCGGCGTCGCAGAACACCGGCACCGACACGAGGGCGCCGACGCTGCCCATGGCCCAGGGCTCGCGGCCCTTGCCGAAGAGCTTGAGAAAGGCCTGGGCCAGCGATTTCGCCGCGCCGGAGACCTCGAGGACCTTGCCGATTCCGACGCCGAGCCCAATCACGATGCCGATCGAGGCGAGCGTGTTGCCGAACCCGGTGGTGATGGCGGTGATGATGTCGAGGGCCGGTTGGCCGGCGACGAAGCCGGTGACCAGGGCCGCCGCGAGGAGGGCAGCGAAGGCGTCCAGGCGAGTGCGGAGGACAAGAACGATGATCGTCGCAATCCCCAAAACAAGCGCGGCCATGAGTCTTATATCCACAGTGATATCTCCTAGAGCAGGACGAAGCCCGGGCAGCTGCGCACGGGCCTATCCAGTATGCCAAGTGAACCTGCGCAATACAAGCGACTTCGCAAGCCATGCTGCGCATTTCGCTCATTTATGCGGAAAGTTGCGCAACTTTGGCCGGGTTGGAGAAGCGATCGGGACCCCGGCCCCTCGATCAGAGCCAATCGCTTTGCACGACTCCCTCGCCACCCACGTCAAGGCCAGTGCAGAGGCCCATAGATTGTCTTGACCGAAACGGCCAAAGCTGTATACACTTCGTGAAAGTTGTAGACAGGAAAATGAAATGGCATACCAAACTGCATCAGAGCGCATTGCCGACCAGCTTCGCGCGAGCGTACTTGTCGGCGAGATCTTGCCAGGCGCGCGCTTGTCTCAGCTCCGGTTGGCCGAGTCCTTCGGCGTGAGTCGGATACCCGTTCGTGACGCTCTGCAGGTGCTGGCCGCTGAGGGCCTCGTGGTCCCTACTTCGGGAGCGACCGCGGTGGTCACCGGAATGTCCGTTCCGGAATTGCAGGAACTCTACGAGATGCGCGAAGCCATTGAGCCGTTGGCGACGCAAATCGCTGTTCCCAATGTGGGGAGGGCGGAGATTCTGCAGATGCGACGAGAACTTGAAACGATGAGCCACAGTTCTGACACCCGCACCTGGCTTCAGGCGAATACGGATTTCCACGCCACCGTCTACAACCAGGCCGATCGCCCGCGGATGATCAAGACCGTTGAGCAGTTGCGCAAACTGACGGATCGCTACCTGCACCTCCATCTCGAAGTGATCGGCAACACCGAGCACCTGCACGCAGAACATACTCAAATTCTCACGGCCGTCGAAGACGGAGACGCGGCGCTTGCAGCTGCGTTGACGCGACAGCATCTGGCAACTTCCCACGATTTCATCCTGCAATACCTATTGGAGAATGCGACCAGCGACGGACTCGATCCACTTGCCTCCCTGCACGAAAGTCGTTCCTCCGCAATTAGACCTGCCGCAACGCCGCGTCAGGTTCCTTGAAGAGAAGGAAAAAACAAGTGACCAGAAAAACAAGACGTATCCAAGTAGTCAGTCTCGCCGTGATTTCGACCCTGCTCCTCACTGCCTGTGGGGCAGCAACGGGTCAATCGCAAAATGGCGGCTCGGCCAACACGATTCGATTTACGTTCGCCCCCGACCCGGTGTGGGACTACATCGCCGACGAGGGGATTCTCGCCGAAATGGAGGAGGAACGAGGCATGCGAATCATCGCCTCCTCCACCTGGGATGAATTCGGCGTCTTTGCCGGCGGCCACGCCGATGTGGTCTCGACGGCGTCTTATGAGATCCCAATCATTGAAAAGGAAACCGGCCGGGACACCCTCACCATTGGTCGGTACAACAAAGACAGAAGCGTAGTCATCGCCCGTGCCGATAACCCGGCCGAAACCCTCGAAGATCTGGTCGGTGAAGACATTGTGGTGTTCACCGCGGTATCCGCCACTCTCGTGTGGGGGGCGTACGCAAAAAAGATGCATGATCTCGATTTCCGCACGGGTGGCGGAGACTTCAACCTCATCGTCGCTGACCCCCAGAACCAGGCAGATCTGGTCGAGCGTGGCGAGGTGGCGGCCTGTGTCTGCCTCCCCGAGTTCGCAGCACCCGGACTTCGCAGTGGTGAGCTCAAAGTTCTGTATGACGGCAAAGCGTCAGCGGACATCTACTCCGAACAGGTCGTCGATGGACACGAGGGCCCGATGATCAACGTCTTCCTTGCCGGGTCGGAATGGGCTCGCGCGTATCCCGACGAGGTGCAGTTCTTCCTCGACGTCTGGCAGCGCGGACTCGAGGAATGGTCGGCGAACCAGGAGAAAATCGTCGAGGCATACCCGCAGCACTTCGCGGTCGAAGATCCAGAAGACGTGGAATTCGTGCAGAAGTATATTGCTGAGCACGACTGGTTCGTCGATGACATCCGATTCGACAGCGAGTGGGTCGAGGGAGAGTCCCAGATATTCGATCTCCTGCAATCGACCGGATTCATGGATAAGGATCAAAATATCCCAGAATTCCTCGCCACGGACGAGTGACCATGATCACCCTGGGCCTGGAGCGGCGCACTAAGCACGCTACGAAATCCGGCAATCTCAGCACAGCGACGTCGGCCAGCAAGGCCCGCCGGGTGGGGTTGGTCGTCGCGGGGTATCTCCTGCTGCTAAGCGTCTGGTCTTTTTTATCGGTCTTCTCTTTCAACTCGTACATCCTTCCGCCGCCGTGGACGGTCGCGGCGGAGATGTGGCACCTGCTCCTCAACGGCAGCGCGATCGTTCAGTTCGGCGCCAGCATCGGGAAGATAACAACGGGATTTCTGATCGGTGCTGTTCTGGGCGCCCCCATCGGTCTACTGATGGGCAGGAGCACCTATTGGAGGAACTTCTTCCAACAGCCGATGCTGGTGCTCGGAAACGTGCCGGGGCTCACCTTCGCGGTTTTCGCTCTCGTACTCTTCGGAATCGGTGCGATCGGTCCGATCGTCGCGGTGACGTTCGTCGCGTTGCCGTATGTGGCCTTGAACGTGGCCGAAGGCGTACGAGCAGTGGACCCTCAGCTCGTGCAGATGAGCACCGTCTTCGGACGGGGAAAAGGCGATATCGCTCGATCCGTCTTCCTCCCGTCGGTCGTGCCCTATCTTTTCGCAGCGCTTCGTTACGGGTTTGCCATGGCGTGGAAAGTGGAAGCTCTGACTGAAGTCTTCGGCGGAAGGAATGGCATCGGGTTCATGATTCGTGCCGAATACCAAGAGTTCTCCGTTACCGGAGTGCTCGCCTGGACCGGATTCTTTGTCTTATTCATCCTGGTTGTCGAACGGCTCGTTCTCGCTCGGCTGGAAAATCGAATATTCGCGTGGAGAGGGGGACGGTAGTCATGAGTACATCCACGAAGACCCACGCTGTGGGCGCCCGGCCCGGTCGATCAGGGTTGCAGCGATGGCTGGTCGGAACAACCGGCGCATCGGTGACGGCCGCCGTCGTTTTCCTGGCCCTGTGGCAAGCCTGGGACTTCATCGGTGACAGAATTCCCGGGCCGATCGTCGTGGCGGGCGCAGCGTTTCGGGAGGCTCAAATTGGCGAATTCCTGTCCAATTTTGCCATCAGCATGCAGCGCTTCGGCATCGGCATCGGGCTGGCCATCGTCATCGGCACGGCACTCGGCTTGGCCATCGGAGCGTCGAGGGTTCTCAACGATCTCCTCGGCGATCTCAATATGGTCGGTCTCGCCGTTCCCGCCGTCATCTGGGCGCTGCTCTGCGTCATGTGGTTTGGATTCGGCGACACCGCTCCGATCATGACGATTGTTCTTTCCGCCGTGCCCTTCATCGCCGTCAACGTCGCGGCAGGTGCGCGATCGATCCCGCCGGCGCTTTTGAATATGTCCGATTCATTCAGCGTTCCGTTTCTCCAGCGTCTGCGCCACGTCATGCTCCCGGCGGTGTCGGGATACCTCTTTTCCGGCATCCGCTTTGCCGTGATGTCGGGCTGGAACGGGTTGTTACTCTCCGAATGGTTCGGAGCCTCCGACGGTGTCGGCCACCGCGCTCGTTATTGGTACGACGCCAACCAGATGCCCGGTTTCATCGCCTGGATCGCCTTCTTCATTCTGTTCATGGTGCTCACCGATCGTCTGGTTCTCGAGCGGCTGTCTCGGTACGCCTTTCGTTGGCGCGATGCCAGTCATTCCGATGCCGGCGGCGGGGTGAATGCGAGGCACGGCGACTGATCTCACGACGTATCCACACCACCAGTCTCAAACCTTCCCAGTAAAGGAGTACGCGCATGGCCACAGTCAGAGTCGACTGTATTAACAAGGTCTTCAATACCCCCACCGGACCGCAAACGGTTCTGGACAATATCAGCTTTGAAGTCGCGGACCAGTCCTTTCTTTCGCTCGTCGGACCCTCAGGGTGTGGCAAGACCACCCTCCTGAACATCATTTCCGGCATCGAGACGTCCACGTCAGGCTCGGTTGTCATGAATGAGAACGGGAAGGCGGCGAAGCTGGCCTACGTTTTTCAAGAGCCCCGACTTCTGCCGTGGCGAAGCGTTTTCGATAATCTCATGTACGTGCAGCCCGTTCGGAACGAGGCGGCACGCGAGCGGGTGAATGCCGCTCTCACCCGGGTGGGGCTTGCCCATGCAGCAAAAAAATGGCCCGGCCAACTCTCCGGTGGGCAGCAACAGCGCATCGGCATCGCACGCGCCTTTTCGGTCGAGCCCGACGTTCTGCTGATGGACGAACCCTTCAGCCACTTGGACGCCATCACGGCGCGCGGCTTGCGCGAACACCTGCAAGAGCTGTGGGCTCACACCCGCAAGACGGTGATTTTTGTGACGCACGACGTGAGCGAGGCAGCGGAGCTCTCCGACCGCATCCTCATGCTGGCACCCGGCGGCCGTATCCATGAAGACATCGAAGTCTCGCTTCCGCGACCCCGCCGCGCTTCCGACCCGGAGGTCGCCATTTTGGAGGCATCGGTACTTCGTCGGTTTGAAGACCTTGAGGCGTCCACAAAACAAGAGGCCGCCCAGCACCTGGCCCAATCAGCATGACTTTAGAGACAGGAAAGTACATGACCGCAATCACCACGACATCCCAGCGAGTACATACGCTCCTTATCGGAGGTCAGGACGTACCTGGCGGTGGAGATCTCTTAGATTTAGTCAATCCTGCGACGGGCGAAGTCTTTGCTCAGTGCCACAACGCGGACGCCGACGATATCGATACCGCCGTGCGATCGGCCCGGAACGCCTTTGACAGCGGCGTCTGGCGGGACATGCCGATTCATCAGCGTGCGAAGATCATGGGTCGATTTGCGGACCTACTCGAAGAAAACATGCACGAACTCTACCGACTCGAAACGCTGAACAACGGTCGTCCGATCACGGAAACCAAGGCGCAGATCACCCGACTGCCGGAATGGTACCGGTACAACGCAGCGCTGCTGCTTGCTGATCGGGATGCCGTCGTCCCGATGGCCGGGCAGTATCACTCCTACACGTCCAGATTTCCCCTCGGCGTGGTTGCCACGTTGTCGTCCTTCAACCATCCGCTGATGATTGCTTCTAAAAGTGTCGCTCCCGCCCTGGCAACGGGAAACAGCGTCGTGCTGAAACCTTCAGAGCAAACGCCGCTCACGGCGCTCGTGATCGGGCGACTCGCCCTGGACGCGGGAATTCCGCCGGGTGTGTTGAACGTCGTGCCCGGGCTGGGTCCCGTCGCCGGCGCGGCCCTGGTCGAGCATGAACTGGTCGACAAAGTCGTCTTCACCGGCGGCACAGAAATCGGGAGATCCATAGCGGTCGCCACGGCGAAGCGCTTTGCCAAGTCAACCGTCGAGCTCGGAGGCAAAACTCCGGTCATCGTGTTCGACGACATTCCCGTACAGGTCGCCGCGCGCGGCGCAGCCTTCGGGGGATTCGTCGGCGCCGGTCAGACCTGCATCGCCGGCACGCGCATTCTCGTGCAGCGAACCATCTACGAGCAGTTCGTCGAAGCGCTCGTAGACCAAGCGAATCACATTCGCATCGGCGACCCGAGCGCGAAAGACACTCAGCTCGGACCGGTCATTTCCGAGCGCGCCCGAGATCGAATCCTCGCCTACGTTCAAATCGGCGTCGACGAGGGAGCCACCCTGGTTGCGGGCGGCCATGCGGTCGCTGTTCCCGGCCTCGACGGGTACTTCGTCGCTCCCACCGTGCTCGCCAACGTGACCAATGACATGCGGGTGGCGCGGGAGGAGATTTTCGGCCCGGTGCTCGTCGTGATTCCCTTCGACACCGAAGCGGATGCCATCACGCTCGCGAATGATTCGCAATACGGGCTGGGCTCGTCGATCTGGACTCGCGACGTGGCTCGAGCTCACCGGGTGGCCTCAAAACTGGAGCAGGGAATCGTCTGGGTGAATGACCATCATCGTCTCGATCCCTCCTCGCCGTGGGGCGGCGTTCGTAACAGCGGTCAAGGCCGCGAGGGCGGCTGGGAATCGTTCCACGATTTCACCCACGTGAGAAGTGTCACGGTGCGCACCGCCAACGATGACGTCGATTGGTACGGGGGCGTCTCAGTCGAACGCTTGAACTGACTCCAAATTGAACCAACTGATGAAGCTCGATGAGGAAAATATGACACACCTAACAGACACTTTGGCCCGGGTAGAGGGGCTCACCTACGAGCGAACCGGATCGTTGATGACGATTCGGCTCGACAAACCTGATGGCAATCTCATGACGCTAAACATGTGCGATTCGCTGGCTGGTTTTCTTCGGACGCCGCCTGACGGGATTCACGTCGTGGTTCTCGAGGCCACGGGTGACTCCTTCTGTCTCGGCCGGGAACGCACCGCCGCCACACCGGATGACCTGCCTCGTGAAGTTCGTCGCCTGATCGACCTCAACGAAGCGTTCGCAGAGACATCCCTGGTGACGGTGACGCGCGTGCAGGGAAACGCCGCGGGCTTCGGAGTGGGGCTCGTCGCGTTGGCCGACGTGGCCGTCGCAGTGGAAACAGCCACTTTCGGTTTTCCCGAGGTCAAGATGGATCTCGCCCCCACGCTCGTGCTGGCCTGGCTGGCGCGAACGATCGGCCGGCGGCAAGCCTTCTGGATGACGGCAACGGGGAGCACAGTTTCGGGTGAGGAAGCCGTTCGCATCGGACTGGTCAACGAGGTCGTTCGCACCGAAGTCGATCTCGACGCCGCTATATCGCGACGAGTCACAGTGCTGCAGGAGCACTCACCGCGGGTGCATTCGGAGATCCGCTCCATGCTCCGCTCCGCGACCATGTTGAGCGAGGAACAAGCGTATGAACTGGCCGCGGACAGGCTGGTGCTCGGCTCGATGCGGCGCAGAAAGATGTGACCCAGGAACCTGCGCCCCGCCCCGCTGGTCGAGGCGCGACGAAGGAGCGATCGAGACCCGCGAGCGAAGCCAAGACCGCCGTCAATCGTCTTCACGATGGCCCTGGATGCCCCGCGCAGCACCCGCCGCTGGCCAACGATAGTAACGACATCTGCGCAACAACCGACCCCACCCCAGTGAGCGTCACATTAACGCCCTGGGCAGTCCACCTCGACATGAAGCAGAGCGATTTCGACACACCCGTGGTCAGCGTCGTGGTGGCTTCCTGGTTCAATAAGTGTTCGCGTCCGTCACGCCAAGTGTTGCCAGAGTCGTGACGCGCGCGGCCACTGTCGGGCTCGCGGTTGTGCTGATTCACAGTGCATTCATCTTGGCTGAGCAAAATCTCAGTTGACCTGCCCGCGCGCAAGCCCCAGGATGTCCTGGCCGGGTGATGCCCCTATCCGATCGTCTGCACCTCCGGCTGGAACGCATCGAGGGTGTCCGTCTGAAACCCCTGCTGCACAGCCTTGAGCTTGTCTTGATCGATAATGACGATCGACTGTCCGTTAGCTGAGGTGCCGGTGCCCCTCGTTGGTAAAGTGAAGAATGTGACGTTGCCGACGCGCACGTCGCGCAGCTCCACGGCCAACCCTGCCAGGTAGGCCGAGTTCAGCCCGTCGTCGACGGCGAGATGGGGAGCAATCGCGCCGACCAGGCCGCTGATCTTGGCTGGGTTCGTGAGGGTCTCCGCTTTCAGCGACGTGCCGAGAACAGCCTTGATGTGGCCTTGCCCCCGGCTGGGAAACATCGTGCGTTTCGAGTGCGCCAACCCGGACTGCAACGAGCTGGTCTGGCTGATCCGCGCCAAGAGCAGGCAGGCCAACAAGAAGCGTGTGGCGACCGGTCTGCCGCTACGGCTCAGCGTGCCGCCCGCTCCCGCGCCCCAGATCGCGCCGACGCCACTCACGCTGGTGCCCCCACTGGCCGGCGCCGAGTCCGCACCCCGCCAGCAGCGCAGCGCCCGGTCACACCTGCGCGTTGTCCCTCCGCTCCAGGGCTAGGTAGCCCGCCCCTTTAGAGCGGATGGCGAACAATAGTCTTAGCGCGACCACGTCCGCGACCGCGCAATTTCTTAAGCCAATCACCAGCGCCGCGCGTCAAACAAGGCAGTCTGCTGCACTCGCTCGCCCCGGTCGGCGCGAGGTGCGAACCACCCCGCGGGTCGAGGCGCGAGGTACGAGCGATCGAGACCCTCGAGGCTTTTTGAAAAGTAGTCCGTGGGCGCTGACAGATCCACGAGCGAACTCGAGACCGCAAACAACCTGCGGTCAACCGTCTTCAAGAGGGCTTTTATTTTCGGCAAATGCTCACTTATCGGGCAAGTTCCCCCCGGCAATGTAGGCAAGGCCAGACCAGCCATTTCCGAGACACTTTCACAGCGGATGCCGGCGCGCCCGCTTAGCAGACATGCCGGGCCACTTCCACCGGCCCCTCACTGCTCTGATGCATCACCACGATGCGTTCGTCACTGCCGACGCCGTGGCTGCGGATGAACACCTGCGCGCCGAGCAGGTGCGACGGCACCGAATACTGGCCGTTCTCGAACGTGACCATCGGGGTGTTGTCCGGGACGCTGCGCGACAGACCAAACGAGACCGTGTGGGCGGTGTCGGGGATGCGCTACAGCCGCGGTGTCTCCTCCAGCAGCATCGCGGCGGGCTTGCGCCGGGTGGCACGGTGCTCCCGGATGCTGACCTCGTCCATGAACTCCTGACAGGCCACTTCAATCTCTGCGAACGAGTCATACTCCGGCCGCAGGTTCGTGTCCTTCGGGACGATGTCGGCCTTGGCCAGCTTCACGGACGACTCCGACCTGCCCTTCGTCGCCGGGTCCGCCGGCTGACACGTGAGCACCGTCACGCCGTAGTGCCGGGCGAAGTCCACCGTCTGCAAGTTCCGCACCGGAACACCGGCGATATGCGCCACGGTCACAGTTTTCTCGTTGTCGGTCAGCACGTAAGTCGGCGCGCCGCCAATAATCCGCAGCGTCCGGTCCAGCGCCGCGAACACCGTCGGCGCCGTCCGGTCACGCAGCACGATGACGATCCGAAACCGGGACCACGCCAGCCACGCCACGAACAACACCGTCTTGCGCCTATCGATCAACGGGCCGTCACCGAAATCGTATTGCAGCCACTGGCCCGGCTCCGTCACCCACGGCCGGTGCACCCGAACGTTGCCCAGGCGAAGTTGGCGCGGACCTGCGCGATGGCCCGCCGGGTGGAGCGTTCTGACCCGGTGTAGCCGAGGGCCAGCAACTTGGTATGGGCTTTGTCACCGCGAAGCTTGCCGTGCGACAACTGAATCCACTCCTCCATCTTCGGCAGGAACTGGTCCGTGACCCGGCCTAGAAAGGCGGGTTCAGCCAGTGGCTGGCCGGCGCCCCGGGCGGCGACATGGCGGGCGACGGTGTGGTTCGAACACCCCATCAGCTCCGCAGCAGCGCGAAAAGATCGTGTCAGATCATACGTAGCGAGCATTTCCATGACTTCTACGTCTACCTTCATAAATGGGCCTCTTCCTGAACTGGCTTGATGCGTCTAGATACCGCAATCAAACCCCAGGGAGAGGCTCCCGCCGGTTAACCGGTCGGGCCCAGAAAAGGAAGTGGGCAGATCTCATGGCCACCAACGGGCAGTTTCACTGGCCGTCAGCGGGCAATTCCGTGGCCGCCTACGGGCAGGGCGCTTTCTAGCGAATGTCGCATCACCCGAGGTGCAGGAGAAGCGATGTCTGAGAGTCCAAGAACGCGGCGAAAGGGCACCGGTGCACTCCCGATGGTCGAGACGCGCACCAAATATGCTCAGCTAATGAGGCAAGGAATTAGCAACGCCGAGGCGTGCCGCACACTAAACATCAACCGGCGCACCGGCATGCGCTGGCGGCACGGCCGCACCGTGACCGACACCCGAGGTCGAGCGACGACCTACGCGCCGATCTCACTGAAAGCACCACCGACGATTTCGCCACGGTACCTCTCCGAGGGTGAACGGATCCAGATCGCTGATGCGCTGCAGGTAGGAAAGAGCCTGCGTCAGATCGCTGCAGAGATGGGGCGAAACCCGTCGACAGTCAGCCGGGAAGTGGTCCGAAATCGTTCGCCGCGGGGGAAAAGATACGCTCCACGTGCGGCACAGGTCCTGGCGGATGCCGCCCGGAAGCGCCCCCGCCCAGGCAAGATCGCAGGGAACCCTCTACTGCGAGGTGCAATCTCGAAACACCTTCTCGAACAATGGAGTCCGCGACAGATCAGCCACCAGCTGCGCATCGACTATCCGGGACAGCCCGAGATGAACGTCGTTCACGAAAGCATCTATCAAGCCCTGTACTCGCCACACGCCACGGGCCTGTCCCGGGGAATGTCCCGTCACCTCCGAACCGGGCGCCGCGGTCGACTGAACCATCGTCGAACCTCAAGACGACGATCGCGTTTCTCCGGGCCGCTGCTGGGCGAGCGCCCCGCCGAGGTCGACACACGGTTGGTGCCGGGCCATTGGGAGGGCGATCTCGTTTGCGGAACATTCAACCGCTCAGCTATTGCAACACTCGTGGAGCGCACAACGGGCATGCTGCTGCTCGTGCACCTCAACGGCAAACGCGACGCCGCCACCGTCCGTGAACGCGTCGGTCAGGCCATGTCAGCGCTCCCGCCGCACCTGCGGAAGTCCTTGACGTGGGATCAGGGTTCGGAAATGGCTGAGTATCTGCAGTTCCAGACCGAAACGGGCATCCCTGTCTACTTCTGCGATCCGCATTCGCCCTGGCAACGAGGCTCGAATGAGAACACGAACGGGCTCATCCGCCAGTACTTTCCGAAAGGCACCAATCTGAGCCTCCACAGTCCGGAGCGCTTGGCTGAAGTCGCAGCGAAGATCAACGCGCGGCCTCGCGAATCACGCAATTGGGAATCAGCTCAAGCGCACTTCGATAGGCTCAGGGAAACGGCCCACATTTGATCGAGTGATGCGACGTTCGCTAGAAAGCGCCCAGCTTGTCACGGCCGCCGACACCGGTGTCCTGGCGCCATGTTCGCCCGCACCCGCTACACAGGTAGCGGCGCACCCGCACGAGTAGTGTGGTCGGCCGCCACCCCAGCGGTTCGTGGGCAAGACGACGAATGACCGTCTCGCGCGGGATGCCCTGGCAGCCGCAGTGGTGGCACCAATCGTCAGGCTCGACGACGTGACACTCGAGCACCGCACGACCGCGGTCGAGGTGCTGCCCGACGGCTCGCAGGCCGAGCTCATCCAGCCGGCAAAAGGTGGTCAGATCGGGCTGGCAAAAGTAGTCATGGACATGTCGAGGTCTTCTTGATGGGCAGTGTTGGAACTTCTATCATGGGAAGGCCTCGACCTCTTTCAGCCCAACGACGCGCCCCTTTCACGCACCCAACTACACCCTCAATTGCGAAGAGCCTTGAAACTGTCAGCCGAAACTGGCCTACTTTTCAAAGAGCGCTGACACCTCTTTCAGCCCAACGACGCGCCCCTTTCGACCACCTCAACTGCAAAAATCCAGGAAAGTCAGCAAGTCGCTCGATTGGTGTGCGGTTATCCGGCGGCTCTGATAGATCTCGAGGTAGTTCTTTCGCGCGCCAAAAATTCTGGGGTGGCCATCACAGTCCCGAAAACGATTCCGATCAGGATTCCGAAAAGCGCGTTGAAGCTCGGCCCGAAGAGCGACAGGATGCCGATGAAGATCGCACACACCGATACGACCTCGTTCTGCTTGCGAACAAGGCCGCGAACGGCAATCACAACGATCGAGATGTAGAGCGCGAACAAGCCCACCGCCGCGAGAAGGCCGTATCGGATCATCGTGTCAATAAAAAGGTTGTCAACCACGGGCGCGTTGGGATTGCCGATAATGTGCTGAAGCGGATTCGCTAGGTAGTTCAGAAGACCTAGGCGGGCCACGAGCGAGTCGTCCTGGGCGGAAACTCCTGTGTACCTATCTGCGTTCAGGATGGTAGAAGTTGCGCCGAACCGGCTGATCACCACAGTGAGAGCCTGGTAGGCGATCAAGAGAAACACGGGTATCAGCACGCGAATGATGCCTCTGGCTCGCACGAGTGCGAGGATCACAGCGCAGATTCCAAAGCTAAGCAGCGCCGATCGAACTCCCGAGAGGATTAGCGGGAACACCAAATAGCTGGCGAGAACGACCCAGCCGAGGCGCTTGGCACCGCCGCTTTTTACGACCGCGTTGCCAAGACACAATGTGACAACCAACCCGAGGAAGAGCGCGTAGGGACCGGGTGACTCCGACGCTCCGAACACTCTCACTTCCAGAGGGATCGGAAACCCGATGCTGGTCAGCTTGCTTGTAAGCATCCATGCACGATCCCAGGATGGAAGAAAGAAAAATTGGATAATGCCATAGGTGCCCACCAGGAAGCCCAGCCACGGCAACACTTTTGCAACCGATTCCCACACGGGCGGCATGCGTCCGGAGCTCAGCACGATCGCAAGCATGAGCGGCACTATGATCAGGCCCGCGAAGAACAGTCCTTTCGTATCGAAAGATGTCGTGAGCAGAACGCTCATGGCGATTCCCGCAATGGTCGCGGTCGCAGCGCCATTTGTTAACTTCGTTCTGTGGTTGAAAGTCGGGGGGTGAGTCCAACTCATTGCGACCACGACGACGACGAGAACTAATGGAAGCAAGATGAGCGGGTCGCTTTCGGTATACCCAGAAGGACCGGCAGCGATCCGTCGGAGGAGGCTCATCGTGGGGATCAAGAGAACTGCAAGTACTACTACTCCAACTCGCCGGTTAATGATGAACGCGACGATCAGTCCGATCATCACGAGGACCAAGTGAATGGGTAGGTAGAGGTTGACAGCGACGAGGACGAGTGCCCCTGCGATGCCCAGCCCCCATTTAGCCAATTCGACACCGTTCATTGCGACGACGTTCCTGACTGTGGTGCTCACGATGTCGTACCCACTGACATGCGCGGTTTCGTATTCCCCATTCGTGCAGACGCGACGCGTCGAAGCAACTTCCGAACCGAATTGGTATTGCGCTCGAAAAGCACGTAAAACACCATGGCGGCTGCCACTGGAATCAAGGAGATTGCAAGACAAAGAAGAGCGCTCCACGCGGTGAGCTGCCATCGATCGGATGCGAGCGGAACGATCGTGGCAGCGACCAACGCGAGAATCGGCAGGTGAATGGCGTACAAGGAATACGACCATTCTGCCGCAAAAGAGAAAGGCATTAGAACCGTCCTTGCAACTCGGGATCGAACGTCTGTGACGAGCGATGCCAACCATAACGCGGCGACAACCGCTAGAACATAGGTAGTGCCTGCGTTCCAGATGCGGCTATCCACCACTGTAGCGATCAGAACGGCGACCCCGAGCGCAATCCGAAGACCAAATACTGCTGGGGATGTTCGCCGGTTGGGCCACGCCTCGATGTCCTCCCTAAACCATGCGACTCCGGCCCCGATCGCCCAAGTTGGGGCAAGGATGAGAACGCGAGAACTGCTCTCCAGTGGGCCCACAGATAGGATGGCTACCAGGAGAACGATGACAACGATCGCGACGAGTCGCGCGCGAAGACTCACGCCCTTCCATACCGCTACGACGACTGCAGGAAATAGAAGGTAGTACCAGAATTCAGCCGCAAGCGACCAGAGTGGGCTGTTGCCGCCGACTGTCGGAACGTAGATGTCCTGAAGAAAGAACATGTTTCCGACCGCAGAAAGCGCGCTGGTGTGCGCCTCGACCCTATCGAGCGGGATCAACGAGTGATAAGCGGCGGAACCTACGTAGATGTCACTCCCGGCGTGAAGCGCGGTTCCGGCAGCGTCCAGAATCAGGGTCAAAACGATGGCTGGTATCAAGACAATCCACAGGCGAATGAGTCGAGCGGATGCGTAGGCGCCGGCGCTGAAACGACGTTCTCGAACGCCATTGATTACTGAGCCGCCGACCCAGAATCCGCTCAGCACGAAGAAAACGATGACGGCCTGATGTCCGAGCGACATAATCCCGTAGAGCGCGACTGTGATTGGTCCACCTACTGCGGTTTCAGAAAAGTCCACCACGAACAATGAGCGTAGGTGGAATATGACAACCAGGAACGCGGCGGCGAAACGAATGCTATTCATCGCAACGTTCGTGTTTCCCTTTGGTCGCGCAACTGGCGTAATGCCCACCATCAGCTTCCCTCCTGCTCGCAACCTCATCATGAGGATACAGGGCCGTCACCGCGGGCAGTGAGACGGCCACATGAACGTAGCGTGCATGCATGCAGACCGGAACTACGGCAAATGCGAGCTTCGCGGTTATTCCAGGAAGGACATCACGAAATTGCCCGGTCCGACCAATGAGTATTTGACCCCTTGAGCGCCACCAATTATTGCGATTGAGCGCCAGCGGGTATTGCGATTCAGCGCCGCCGGGTATTGCCGTTGAGCGCCAGCAGTTCAGCTCGCGCTCACCGGCGTGGGTCATGCCGCATTGTCCGCGGCGTGTTCGCGCATGTGTTGCTCGCCACCTGGCTCGGGCACTCCGACGCCGCGCACACCTACTGGTATCTGACCGCGACCGGCGAGCTGATGGCGCTGGCCGCTGGCATGCTCGACCCTGCTCCCAAAGAAGGAGAATCATCATGAACGCCCTGGCCACAAGCCTGCAAACCTACTTCACTGCCTTCGCCCGCACCCTGCGTGACCTTTCCAACAACACGGTCGCGTCCTACCGCGACACCTGGCGGATGCTCCTCAAACACCTGACCGCCACGCTCGGTGTTGCTACAGACAGGATCGATTTCGCTGCCCTCACCGTCACGAACGTCGCTGGATTCCTCGACCACCTCGAACACGACCGCGGCAACAACGCCAAGACCCGCGACACCCGACTGACCGCGATCCGAGCCGTGCTCGGTCGCGCCCTTCCCGACCACCCCGAGCACCCCGCCACGATCACGCAGGTCCTCGCGATCCCTCCCAAACGCACCACTAGGCCGGTCATCGAATTCCTCACCCCTGAAGAAGTCGACGCGCTACTCGCAGCACCCGACCACCAGACCTGGACCGGGCGACGCGACGATGCGCTGCTGGCCATAGCAGTGCAGACCGGCCTTCGGATCAGCGAGCTCTGCGCCCTGACCCTCAACGACATCCACCTCGGCGCTGGACCTCACGTCACCTGCACCGGCAAAGGCCGATGCCAGCGCTCCACCCCACTGACCCGCACCACCGTGAACACTATGAAGCACTACCTCGCCGAACGGGCGACCCGGCCCGGAACTGAGATGTTCTGCGGTCCTCACGGACAAGCCCTCTCCCGCGACGCACTCGAGCACCGCCTCGCCAAACATCTGAACACCGCGAGAACCACATGCTCCAGCCTCGCCGGCAAACACGTCACGATGCACACTCTGCGGCACACAACGGCAATGAATCTCCTGACCGGCGGGGTCGACGTCGCCGTCATCGCACTCTGGCTCGGTCACGCCGACACGCACAGCACCGACGCCTACCTCCACGCCGACATGGCCATCAAGCAAGCTGCCATAGAACGGACCAGGCCGCTCGGCATCACTCCCGGCAACTACCACCCCGAACCGGACATCCTCGCCTGGCTCACAGCCCTGTGACTATGCCGACATCTCGACCTCACAAAACCTTGTTGACCAGCACCAACACCAGCATCATCGGCATAGCCCCAAGGTCGGCATAGGACATCACGTACATCCACACCTGGCAAGGGTTCATCTACCTGGCCACGGTCATCGGCTGTTACTCGAAGAAGGTCGTCGGCTGGTCCATCGCCGATCACATGCGTACCGAGCTCGTCGCCGACGCCCTCCGCAACGCCGCTGCGACGACCCAGATCGAGCCTGACGCGATCTGGCACTCCGACCGCGGCAGCGTGTATACCTCGGCCGAGTTTCGGGCACTGGTGACCGAACTGGGGATGCGGTCCTCGATGGGCCGCACGGGCGTGTAATGGGACAACAGCATGGCCGAAAGTTTCTTCTCAATGCTCACAAACGAGCGCGTTTACCGCACTGCTTATGCGACGAAATCACAAGCTCGAAGTGACGTCATCCGGTATATCGAAGGGTTCTACAACAGCCGCCGCCGGCACTCCGCACTCGGTTATCGAAGGCCTAATGAAGTCCACTATGGTTATCACCAGCCAGCATTGGCAGCGTAGAAGAATCCACTAATTCCGCTGTCCGAAATGCCCGCGGCAGCTCAGTGGCCACTCGATGTGGTCAGGCCATTCCTACCCCGCTGGCAGTTGCCGCCGGTGGCCTGACACTATCCCGTCACCGGAGGGCCGATCCGCGGCTCTCGCGATACCACGATTCTCCATGAACGCGACCGTCCCGACGAGCCGTTCTACTCGGACGTACAGACACTCGGCCGCATCCCTGACGGAGGCAGCTGGCGAGGCAGCGGCCGTTCCGCGACCGACCATCAACCGCACAACAAGATCAAAAATCTGCGTTGAATACCTCGATCCACCGTTCGGTCGATTGAGGCCTTGAACAACTATCCGCTGTGTGCATTTCGCCCTCGGGTATGCTGCTCAACAGCACACTCAAGCAATTCGGCCCATGCGTTCGCAACGACGGGCCAGGCGAAGGTTGATGCAAATAGCTCCCTACCAAGTCGGGCGACTCGCGCCCGGGTTTCCGGGTTTGCAGCCAACCTGAGGACGAGCTCAGCGAACGCGTCGGGGTCTCCAGCCGGAGACATGGCCACCCCTCCACCGCTAAACAGGTCTAGGTCCGTGTCCAAGCCAACAGTCGTGGCAACAGTGGCCCCGACGGCGAGAGCTGAGATCACCGAGCTGCGACGACCGGAAACCCCATCCGCCAACGGCAGAACGAAAACGTCAGCTGCGGCCAACAGCTGGGAGGCATCCTCGGCGCTGATGTATCCGAGCTGAGTAACTAAAGGGTGGTCGACATCGAGTCGGCCAGCAATGAACAGACGCGAGTTCACACCGGCCGCGGCAAGGGTGTCGAGCACAGCCGATAGCTGGGTGACGGCCTGTGTAGGATGTCCCAAGCCGAACGATGTCATGAGGAATGTGCCATCCAGTACACCGTGGCGGCACCGCCAGTCTGGGTCTGGCTCATAGGCAGCAACCGTTGGGCCGATTTGGATGAGCTTCACGCGTTTACTCCATGGCCACAAGAGGCGCTTCATTGCGTTCTGACGCCGCTTAACTGTGACCACGAACGCTTCTGCGGACGACGCCAAGACGGCAGCAGCGAAGCGCTGACTGAGATGCCAAGGGGCACGTTTTACGGACTCAGTCCACGCGCCATACACTTCATGGGCATTTACCACCATGGGCACCGAAATCGAGCGGGCGAGCCTCCTCAGCAAGAGCGCGACGGCAAGCCCGCCGCCCCTTGCGCTGTACGCGTGTGGTACGTACTGCACAACTAGCGCGTCCGGCCGCGAACTTTGCACGAGCCCGATGAGCTGACCGGCTCCAGAGACATCCCAGCGTCGAGTGAAATGCTCAATGGCTATGCCCGCATGAGCGGCATCCGGCGTGGACGTGATGACTGTGAGGTCATGCCCGAGAACCTGCATAGCACGACACCATTCCAGTGTGTAATCTGAAACGCCCCCGGTAGCGGGAGGAAAGTGTGAACTAACGACGGTAATCCTCATTTCGGTGCACATCCTTCATCCACGCTCAGGACAGCGTGTTTACTTGTGAACACGTTCATTTCCAGCAGGGCCGCTGTTTTGGTGGCGTCAAGACCAAACCAAATTATAGTTTGTCGGAATTATCCATCGACCCAACCCTGGGATTTCGACACATTCCGCAGAATGATCATTTTTTCACCAGTTTTCTTTGGTCTGCCTCGGTGAGTGGTACAGGCCAGTTCGGATAGAGTCACGGGACTGCTAGCAATCTTTTATAAACTTGCATCGTTTTTGTACCGATCTTTGCCTACTTGCGCAAACCAATCCGACCACTAGCTTCTCGCTCGCGCAAGAGATTCCCCGTGATTAGGACCTGTTGATGGCACAGAATCACTCGACGCCGATGACTCCGAAATGGAAGAACCAAAAAAAGGCTGCCAGCGCCCGGATGGGTTGGTACTTGCCAAGCACGTGGTCGAAGATCTCAGGAGAATGGCCACGCCTCGCAGTCCTTGACATCCGGGTGCGAAAGTCCGCTCTGCTTCAATCGCACGTCCTCTCACACGCTGAGGCTATCTCAGACGACAGTCGGCTTCATCTCCGGCAATCGCCAGCACACGTTTCGCACCGATTTAGTCCTGCAGTTTGCAGCCTTTGGCATGTGCTCGAAGATTACATACGCGCAGATCAGGGAGCACCACTGCTCGGCCGCATTTCATGACTTATGATTGTTGACCACACGTACCAGCAGTTCATCCCATTGCTCTCCCACTGCTGACCAGCGGAAACGTTGGGAGGCTTCTCGTGCAGCACTTCCGTGGGCCGTCGCGGAGTCGGTGTTCGTGAGATAGCCAGCCAACGCATGGGCCGCAGCCTCGTAATCGCCATCGTCAAAAAGCACCCCATTCCCGCGATTGACTACGTCAGCTGCAATGCCCGCCTTCGTTGAAACCAACGGAACGCCGGCCGCAGTTGTCTCAATGATGGCGCGGCCAAAACCTTCGAACATGCTCGTGAACAAACCGACGTGTGCCTCGCTTAGGGCTTCCCGGACCTCGTCTCTGCTAGCTCGCGGGGTGACCGTCACGGAGTCTCGTTCAGCCGCAGCAAAGTCGGCCAAGACCTCTTCGGAAGATATTCCTGTTCCGAGCAGGTGCAACCGCGCGTCCGGTACGAGGCGACGGAGTTCCGAAAAGATACTAGGCACGGTCGCGATACCTTTTAGGGGAATCCAGCTACCAATCCAAAGCACAGTCGGCGCTTCGGCTGGACTGCGAGGTATGTCAAAGAACGCATCGTCGACCGCGTTCGGGATGACTAGAACTCGCTCAGGCAGCGCACCGTAGTGCTCAATCGCGGAGTGAACTTGCTCGTTCGTTTGCACGACGAGAGCGTCAGCGCGCCGCGAGCTGAAAGCGACGGCAGGCTCTCGAATATATCGGTGGCCTCGACCAAACATATTCGGCAGTCCATGAGCGACGCTCGCTTCTCGCATCTGGTGCTCGAGCCCGTGGGAGTGAACGATAAGGGGCAAGCGAGGGTGCAATGCCGAGATGAGTGCACCGTCTCCAGAAGAGATGATCGCAGCATCGGGGCGTTCGCGAAGAGAAGCGGTGAGTAGCCGCATGTATGTCAGCTGTCGTTCCAATCTGTAGTTCACCTTGGCATTGGCGAACCGATACACGGGTGACCAGTCGCGCGCACTCAGCTCTCTTCCGATCTCGAGCACGGTGCCGGCCATTCCCGCATTGGCATCCTCGATCCCATTGCACCCAAGTAGGACTTTTCCTCGTGTCATATGCCGAAGCATATCCTGAAGGCGTCGTCACGCCGGTGACGCCATATCCATCGCATAACAACTCAGGATGACCAGTGCCAGCGCTCCTCGAAAAGTAGACCAGTAACGCTCGGCGAGTTCTAGGGCGAACGGACTACTTTTCAACGAGCGTCGACAACCGGAATGCGAACCCCCACCTATTGCGCCGGAGGGACCCGTTGAGCCGCCTGGACGGAGAGATCAAACGGAAGCTCCGCGAGATGAGCGAGCGAGCTGCTCGAGGCGATCGACACCCCGGACGAGACACTCTCGATC
Organism: Cryobacterium sp. TMS1-13-1; assembly: GCF_004403125.1. Classification (NCBI taxonomy): domain Bacteria; kingdom Bacillati; phylum Actinomycetota; class Actinomycetes; order Micrococcales; family Microbacteriaceae; genus Cryobacterium; species Cryobacterium sp. TMS1-13-1. The sequence continues at coordinate 143,882 of NZ_SOGX01000014.1, forward strand.
AGCTTGTCGTTCGAAGAACGCGTCCGGCTGGTCGTCGAGGACACCGGCTCCACCTGCACGCACTCCAAGGTCGCCGGGCGGATCCGACGGGCGGGGCTGCGTTATCCGAACGCGGATTTGCGCCGCATCGACCTGCTCGACGAGCGCAGTCTGAACCGGCCATTGCTGACCCAGCTCGGCACCTGCTCGTTCCTGACCCGACAACAGAACGTCGTCTTCCAGGGGTTCACCGGGTTGGGAAAGTCATATCTGGGATGCGCGATCGCCAAACGCGCTTGCGAGCACCGCATCCTCGCCCACTCCGTCCGCATGCCCGACCTCGAGGAAGCCTGGGTCGCCGCCCAAGACTTCCGGCGGGTCCGGGAAGTTCCTCCGCAAATACGCCGCGTTCATGTAGCGGACTGCGGGCGTGTCGCCCAGTGATAGAAACCGGACGTCGACACGGCCAGCCAGAGGCACATTTTCGCCACCGAATTCTGGTTGGTGGGCTCAGATTTTTGGGAGTCGATGTATTCGTACTTGCTCGCTACCGCTGCTCCCGCGGGAAGTAAGCGCTGGCTTTTTCAAGAAGGCGGTCTCCGCTCGCAGCTCCTGAACTTCCCGCTCGAGCTCCTTCAGACGAGCCCGTTCCGAGACCGTCAGATCCGCTTCCGTGCCGCCGTTGGCCTCGCGATATTTGTTGAGTCAGTTGCGGAGCGTCTCGGGGCCGACGCCATATGCGGTGGCGACGTCCTTGATCGGTTTGGAGGTGTTGATCACCTCGCGGCATAGCTCGTCCTTGAATTCCTGGGTGAAACGCCTACGTGCTGCGGCCATGCTGATCTCTACTTTCAGTGGACCCTCATTTTAAGAGGGCCCACTGTCCGAGATATCCGCGGCAGCTCAGGGCGGCCTCGCTCAACCAGGTTTGACCGGTGGATGGAGGCTTAGGCATCAGGGCTGAGTCCGGTAGTTCGAAGACTACGATCCTGTACCTTTCGAAATATCGCACGTGAAGTCAACCGCACGAGGGCCATGGCAACCATGCACATTGCCATGACCGATCCATTTAAGGACTCGAATTGTAGAAATATCGCAAGCCCACCCACCAGCGCTACCAAACCGATAACCGAAGACACGGCCAGACCTCGACCGTTGAGCGAAGCGGAGTCCAAGTAGGTGCGCAAGTTCCACTGGTCCGTTATGCCCTGGTAGATAATCAGAATGGCGCTTACCGTCGGGAGACTTTCGAAATCAGTGCCGAACAGAGGCACCGCAAGCAGACTGATCAAAACCACAACCAGAATTCCCGAAGTGAGTGAGGCTGCCAGTCCGACAAGACTCCGAGATCGCAACGTAGAGGAGTCCGACTTCATTTCCGCATTCAAGAAACGAGAAAAGGTTATGTCGTTAATGGCCTGAGTAGCTCCAGCGGCCGCAGAAGCACACGTGACGGCGACTGCGTATACTCCCAGAACATTTGGTGGTGCCATCGCCGCTAACAGGAGCTGGTCAATCCGACCGCCAACAGCATCCACCGCTGATGTAGACCAAAATTGCAGGGTGAATCTCCACGGTACTCTTACTCGGCCACTCCTCCGAAAGAGGGGAATGCATATCAGCGATCCGAGGATGATCGTCAGCACTTGTCCAAAGAGCGTCGCCGCGTAGACAAACTCAAAAGTTAGAGTTCCGAACGAGAATGCAACCAAAACTGCGGCGGAGGGAAGTATGAGGTTACTGGATCGGAGTGTATTCCAAAGGGCAAAACGGCCCTTGGAAAGGGCGTATTCCATTCCCAACTGAGCTAACCCAGCAAATAATAGCTGAGGTGCCGCTATGCGGATCAGGAGTGCCAGCTGATCATTCCCATTTGCCACAACGTCCGCGGTGCTTAGGGCGAGAATGGTGCTCACCACGCCAAGCAGAGTGGTTGACAACAGCCCGGACCGCGAGACGAGCCGTCTTTGCGTTGCTGCAACGGCTAGCGTGCGAGGAAGTCCTAAGAAGGCAGTCCACGATAGCAACTGGATGGACACGAACGCGGCGGCCAACAAGCCTCTACCATCAGCACCAAGCGTCCGGGCGATGATAGGTGCCGACAAGAGGCTCAGGCCCATTCCGACGTAAGTCACGAACGTGGTCCCCATGAAACCACTTGGAGCAGCGCGCAACCAAAGTCTTTTCGTTCGAGCCGCCTCACGCTGGCGTGGCGGAAGCTTGGCCATCAGGTTTCCCCCATTCGATCATTGGTCATTGCCCACTCGCCTGCTGCTGCAAAAACTCTCAGCCGATATAGACCCACTCGTGGAGACCGGTCCAAACCGAATGTCGGCACAGACTCTTCGACCAGACGCGCCACACCGTGCGAAGCGCACAGAAACAAGTGCACCCGCAAGCGAAGACACGGCGCAACGGAAGTCTTCTATTATATGTATAGGATCAACTGTCGCCGTTCGTTCAACGGCCAGCATCGACCAGGACGCGACACTTCGGATATTTGTGCGTATTTCATCGCTTTGTTGTCTGCGGCAGGAATCGCTTGTCGTCATCCTCATTCGAATCGTATGCGGCTCATTTCGCGCTGGCTCATTGCGACCGAGAAAATGCGGGTTACAGTCCCGTGAACGAATGTCTCGACATAGTGACAGAGCAGCGGTGTGCAGCAATTCTGGTAGAAAACCCAATGGACCGTCAGTTTCACTGGCTATAGAAAGCGATAAACGTTGTCTAAGAACACGAGGCAGTATCAAGAATGTTGAACATTGCGTTTCTTTGTCTGGAATGGCCCAGCGCGGTTCACTCTGGTGGCGTAGCCAGGTATGCCTTCAGGATTGCCACTGCACTTGCCTCGCACGTGAATTTAACAGTCGTCACTTTCGAAAACGGGACCCCCATCGACGGAGTTCGTATGGTTTACATCGCCCGTCCCAAGTCAAGATTTGGCCGATTCTACCTAGCTCCTTTTCGGGCGCGAAGTGCGCTAAGGATGCTTGACTTCGACGTGCTGCATTCCTTTGGAGATGACTGGGCCTTGTCGCGCGCCGGGACTCCAATAATCAGGACATTCCTCGGCTCGTCCCTGTCGGAAGCTCGCTCGTCTTTGGGCCTAAGGAAGTTGAATCACTATCTACTTGCCGCAACTGAACTGGTATCAAAATCGTCAACGAAACATCGCATAGCGATAGGCCCCGATTCGTACATCAGATTCGATTGCCATGCACTCATGCCGCCGGTCGTTGAAGTTCGACGCCCTACGGACGTTCTTTCCACGATTGAAAGGTCCGTTGTTTTCGTTGGTTCTTTCGCTGGACGGAAGAGAGGGTGGCTCGTCGAAGATGCAGTCGAACGGGCTGGGCGAATTCTCGGGGCGCACATACAGCTCACCGTCATCGGCCCAGACACCGATGTATCCTCTTGGCGGTCCACCACGACGCACATCTCAGGCGCCTCCGACAGTGAGGTGATCCGAACGATTTCTCGTGCCTGGGTGCTGATGGCACCTTCACTTTACGAAGGCTTCGGTATACCTGTTTTCGAGGCACTTTCTCTCTCCGTACCTGTCGTCGCGTCATCGAATCCTGGAACGGAATACCTAAGGACGTTAGTGGGTGAAGGTCTTGCATTGAAAATTGTCCCTGACGATAACGATTTTGCTTCAGTGCTTGCCCAACGACTTTCAACACGTACGGACATAAGCGAGATGGAAGCGGCGCAAGTTCGTCATTCAATTTCTGCTCTCCTTATTCAAGCATCCCCGTTGAGGCTTCTCGAGGAGTATGAGGGGGTTCTCCGACAGGCAATGGCCGGCGGGCGACGGCGCTGACGGCGTAGTGCTTTGAGAAACGGTGAACTACGGCGTTAGATCACTTATTCCGCCTTCGACACCATGCTCATCCGGTCAAAGCGCCAGGTCTTCGGCACGCCACCCAGCAATCCCAGCAAGCGTCAGCGCGGCCAGCAGGTGGGGCAGGGCGACCGGTCGACCGGTCGGGAGCTTACCGCCCGCCAGACATCGGAGTACGCGAGGAATCCCACGAGCACGTGGGCGCGTTTCGTCGGGCACGGCCACCCTGCAGGCACGGCGGGCAGCTCGACCCAGTCGTACTGGGTCTCCACTGTTGTGCCGACTGATTTGGACCACAGGGCCGGGGCTGATAATCGGGCCCGCTCTTGTGAATATTGGCTTCCGAGGGAGCCAGGGGTGGTGCGGGTGCAGGCCGCTGCGGAATTTGTCAAGGTGAATGAGGCCAGTGGGAGTTTAGGCGGCTAGTTCGAGCCCGTCGTTCTCGGTGGGTTTATCGGCTGGTTTGTTGATCCAAGCCGTCGCGGGCATGGACAGGATCTTTGGTGCGTGGCTGGTGCTGAATCGCTCGGGGAAGCGTGCGCGGGCCGCGTCCAACGTCGCTGCTCGTTCGATGGCCTTCGCCTTCGCGAGGCCGTAGTGCACGTCGGCGGGCGTGTTCAGGCCGATCCCGGAATGACGATGCTCGTGGTTGTAGCCATCGACGAACGAGGCCATGAACGTCTTCGCGTCGGCGAGGGAGTCGAAGCGTTCGGGGAACGTCGGAGCGAATTTGAGAGTCTTGAACCACGCCTCGCTGTAGGGATTATCGTTACTCACCCGCGGCCTCGAATGCGACTTGGTGATCTCCAGGTCAGACAGCAACGCCGCGACGGTCTTGGACGTCATGGACGTGCCGCGGTCAGCGTGCACGACCTGCGGGACGCCGTGAATGCCGAAGATTTCTTTCATCATCTCCACCGCCAGCTCGCCCGATTCCGACGCGTGAACATACGCGCCGACGATGTAGCGGGAGTAGATATCGATCATCACGTAAGCATCGAAGTACTTCCCCTTGATCGGGCCGGCAAGCTTCGTAATATCCCAGCTGAGCACCTGCCCTGGTCCCGTGGCGATCAATTCGGGTATCGCCCGTGCCGGATGGCGGGCCAGGCGGCGGCGTTCCTCGACCTGCTTGTTCTCGTTCAACACCCGGTACATCGTTAATATTGAGCACAAGTACGTGCCCACGTCGAGCAGCTGCGCGTAGATCTGGATCGGCGGCAGGTCCACGAACGAGTTCGAATTGACGACGGCGAGAATCTGCCGACGGTCGGCATCATCGATCTCGTTCGCCGGTATTGGTGTTGGCCCGGCCATGGGGATGCGTGGTTTCCTGGTGGCGGTCGCTCGAGGGATCCCGACCAGGTCGGCCGCGACGCGAGTCGAGATTCCTCGGCTGGCCAGTTCGCGGTAGGCGGTCATTACGGCAACGCGCGCGGTGTTTCGTCCCGCGAGCTCTTCGAAAGACTTTCGAGTAGCTCGTGCATTTTTGACATGATCTCCAGCGCCACCCCCGTCGTTTCCAAGCGTTGCTCGGTCTTGCTCAGCTGGCGGCGCAGCCGGGCGATTTCAGCTTGTTCCGGCGTTAACCGGCCAATCTTCTCGCCGGGTTTCTTCCCCGCGAGAACGCCGGCGTCACGCAGCTTGCGCCACTCGGTGATCTGCGAGGAGTACAACCCCTCGGTGCGCAGATACGCGCCGCCCTCATGGTTCTTGATGGCCGCGTCATACGCGGCGAGGTAAGCAAGCTTCTGCGCTGGGGTGAACGACCTTCTCGAGGTCGGACCACCAGCTCGGGGTCCGGTACTACTCATATGGCTATCGTCGCGCACGGCGATCAAAGATGGGCTGGACATGGTGATGATTCCTGATTCTCGCCCTACGCCAAACGGCGGACTCGCTCTGAGGGACTGGCCTCACCCAACCCTGAGTCGTAGGGGCGTGCCGCACCCGGAACACAGCTATCAGACAGGCTTAACGTCTCTGCCGACGTGGGGCGCGTTTGTCTTGAAGGCAAGCCTGCCAAGCTCTAAATCGCGTATTCGAATTCCCGGGGCAAAACGCCAATACTCGAACCAGTCTCCCACAGCAGCAGTTCATTCCGAGCTACCGGCGCGACAGCCCATCATAATCGGCCTTATACAATAAAAAATCGTTCTTCAACACAAAGTAAACTGAGACAGTTACGAGTTGTATTCTGCTACAAAAAAACGCTAGCTGGAGCTTGATCAAATTGAAGATTCATCGGATTCGGAGTTCGTTTTCACGTCGACTGCCGGAAACTGTAGATGCCGTTGACGCCTCGCTACTGATCGTGGATCATACTACCCTTCCCGGAGGTGCGGAGCTTGCTCTCACGCATTTCGCGGGCCTGTCGAAATTGAATGCGACTTTCGCGTTCCTTCAGAAAAACGACGGACGGCTCGCATTCCCTCGAAGGACCGTCGTTCTCGCTCCTGATAGGAGCCTCGGAGCAATTCAACAGCTCCATTTTCTGCGAACAGTTCTCCGACGCCACAAGCAGTCCCTCATTGTGTCAAACACACTTCGTGTCGGAATCTACGTTGTTCTCTTGAAGGGGCGGCACCAAGAACACGTCCTGCTCCTACACGACGGTATCGACGGGCAGTCGCTTTCACCGCTTAAGCGCGCCATCATCAATTGGTTGGTTCTGAGTCGAACGAAGGCAATCGTTCCAAATAGCCGCTGGACTGCCTCGACAGTTCCAGAGAAGTTTCAGGGGCTACTAACCACCGTTGCCCATTCATTTTCCGGTACCACGGGGAATGAACACCGAGGCAGAGTCGAGAGAACAGATGCGCGTCCCTTGCGTCTCTTATCTCTCAGCCGGCTCGTGAAGTGGAAAGGTGTACATCTTGTGCTGGACGCTCTTGAAATCCTCGCCAAAGAGAACTTTGGTGAAAGAGACCTCATCTTGACCATAGCGGGCTCCGCGATTTTGGGGCCAGACAAATACGCAGCTGAATTAAAGTCTCGGGCAAAGCTCCTGCCCTTCTCAGTTGAATTCGTGGGCCAGGTGGCCCAAATCGCACCGCTACTCCTCAGTAATGACGTCCTCGTGCATGCTTCCGTTCGGCCAGAACCATTCGGCCAAGTGATCGTGCAGGGGCTGAGTTATGGTCTCGTGGTTGTGGCCCCTGATAGCGGCGGGCCAGCCGAGATCTTGAACGAGGAATCCGGTCTTCTTTTTACACGCGGCAGTTCCATCTCATTGGCGAATGCGCTTCGACACCTCCTCGAGAGTCCAGAGCTTAGGAAAAGCCTGGTTGAGAACGGTCAGGTGGCGGCGATTTCGTACAGTGACAGTGAGATTGTGAAAAAATTTGACACAATTTTCCGCAGCGTTCTCGGCTTTCCTGAGGTGCTCCAAGAGGAGTCGAAGATTTCGGACGGAGTTGCGTGAAGATATCAATGAACGGGGCTGAGTGGTTTTCAACGCGTGCTGGTGGCTTGAATCGCTACTTTGAATGCTTAGCGCAGTCCCTTGGGGAAGTTGCTAACGTCCAGGTCCATGCGGTGGCATTTGGGGATGCGGCGCCCTGGGGACGGTCCTGGGGGCGTCTCGACCAATCAACCGCGTCGAGGTTCCTTGCCTCGAGGCAAGACGTCGGCGTTTCGACCGATATCGTCGACACACATTTTGCACTGTATAATGCCAGACCACGCAAGAAATCGGGCACCATTTATGTGCGCCATTTTCAGGGGCCGTGGGCCAGCGAGAGCGAAGCCACTGGTGCAAGCAGTCTTGCCGTGACCTGTAAACGCATTTTTGAACGATTTGTGTACGCCCAAGACGATCACTTTATAGTTCTGTGCGACAGGTTCGCCAAGATATTATCCGATGATTACTCAGTCGATTCATCGGCAATTAGCGTCATCCCCCCCGGTGTTGACCTAAGCCAGTTCTCCCAAGTTGAAGCTGATCGGAAGGGAAATCTTCCGTGGGCGATCTGCGTTCGTCGACTTGAGCGGCGAATGGGAATCGATGTTTTGATTCGATCTTGGGCACTTGTGGTTTCCGAAATCCCGGAAGCAAGACTCGAAATTGTCGGCACCGGTTCCATGGAACTTGAGCTCAAAGCCCTAGTCGTGTCGCTCGGATTGGGTGCGTCCATTACTCTCTCTGGAAGGTTGTCCGACTCTGAATTGTCCCGTGCATATGAACGCGCGACCATATCTGTGGTCCCGAGCCTTGCACTGGAGGGTTTTGGTTTGATTGCGCTTGAATCCCTTGCTACGGGAGCTCCGGCCATTGTCACGGACTGCGGCGGTCTTCCGGATTCAGTTAATGGCCTCGATCCCACGCTGGTTGTACGTCCGAATGATTCAGGCGCCTTGGGAGCACGAATCGTCTCGGCCTTTCGAGGAAAGCGCCCCTCTCCAGACGAATGTAGACGGCATGCAGAAACGTTCTCTTGGGAGCGGGCGGCCCTCGCGCACGCTAGCTTGTATGGCCAACTGATTGCAAAACGAGCAGCTGACGCCATCAGCTAGCTGCAGTGAGACGAGGCAAAGGCTTGATGTTTTTGGCTTGCCCCAGCACTCTCATGGTAGATCCCTCCTTGCTCACCCCCGTGTGGCCTTGCCCCTGGGTAGTGGACACGGGTTAAGCGGCGAGTTGAACTTCCGCGGTCTGTGATGAGTCTTGCAGTTCGAAATCGACTGGGCTGACATCTCCACCGATCGAGGAGTGCCGGCGTCGACGGTTGTAGTGGTCCTCGATCCAGGCACCGACTTCGCGGGTGGCGCGGTCGCGGGTGGGCCACACTCTGCGGTAGTAGAACTCCGTTTTCAGCGTCGCGAAGAAGCTCTCGGCCATGGCGTTGTTCCAGCAAATTCCGGTCAATCCCATCGAGCGGGTGATGCCATTCTTGATCGCGAACGCGGTGATCTGGGCCGAGGCATATTGGGTGCCGCGGTCGCTGTGGAAGATGACCTGCGGCGGCCTGTCTCCGCGCAGTGTCATGGCCATCACGAGGGCGTCCTCGATCAGGTCGGTCCTCATGTGGGCGGCGATGGCCCAGCCGATCACTCGGCGGCTGTGGACGTCGATCACGGTCGCCAGGTAGACCCATCCCTCCCAGGTTCTCAGATAGGTGATGTCACCGACCCAGATCTGGTTCAGGGCCCCGGTGTCCCATTCCCGCTTGACTGCGTCGATCGGGTAGGCGTCGGCGTGGTCAGTGATCGTGGTGGTCTTCCACTTCTTCGGGCAGATGCCCACCAATCCGAGGCGTTGAATGGCCTTGGCGACGGTCTTGCGGGAGATGGTCTCCCCGTCGGCGCGGAGGTCAGCGAGGATCCTTGGGGATCCGTAGACCTCGTCGGAGTCGCCGTGGAACCACGCCACTTTCTGCTCGATGCCCTCCCGCCGAATCATGCGGTCCGATGGCTTCCGGTCGAGCCAGACGTAATATCCCGAGCGGGACACCTCGAGCAGGCGGACCTTGCGGGTAATGGTGAAGTTGGAGGTCTCTCGCGATGGGTGGGCCTTGACCAGATTAGTCGTCGACATCTCTCTACCATCCGGGTGCGGCCGGACGGTGAAGGTCTGAGGGCCTGTCAAGTCAATTTTTGTGAGTGCGGAAATTGCTTATAGAGGAGTGACTTCATCACGTGCTGGCCAAGGGCTTGGGGGCCTTTTCTGTACACCGCGTCGTCTCAACCACAACTTGAACGGTGAATCGAGGCTTAAATTTCCAAGATTTGGCGCACTACATCGGCCCGCTCACCCCTCTAAGCTAGCGGATTTCCGACTCCGAATACACTTTGGATCGCTAAGAATCATTAACCGTCCCTCCGAATGCAACGCTCCTTCGTCCGAACAGATGAGAGCTGAGCTTTGGGCGCCGCGCTGCTGCGCTATTGTAATGTCCGGGGAACAAAATATTGGACGGCCTCTCCGCCGGCCTGCGTTGCGGGAACGGGAACTTTTCGGAATTCGCAGTCGAGCGCTCCGAGTCTGATGAGAAGTGGAAACGAATATGCCTCGTGCGTTAGTCACAGGAATAACAGGACAAGACGGCCTGTATCTGTCCGAATTGCTTTTGAGCAAGGGATATGAGGTCTACGGACTGATCAGGGGGCAGAACAACCCGAAGCTCGATCTTGTTCGTCAGACCGTTCCTGACGTGAAGCTGCTCAACGGTGATCTCACAGATGTCTCGAGCCTCGCTCGTGTGCTCAACATTGCCCAGCCTGACGAGGTCTACAACCTTGGAGCTATCTCATTTGTGGCGTACTCCTGGGAAAATTCCTCGATGACGTCGGATGTCACAGGCAAGGGCGTGCTCAATATTCTCGAAGCCACACGCCTCTACGCTGGCGATGACATCTCTAAAGTGCGTTTTTACCAAGCCTCGTCGTCAGAGATGTTTGGCAAGGTGCAAGACGTACCGCAACGCGAGAACACGCTTCTATGGCCGCGATCGCCCTATGGGGTGGCCAAAGTGTTCGGGCACTATATGACCATCAACTACCGCGAGTCCTACGGCATGCATGCAAGCAGCGGCATCCTATTTAATCATGAGTCGCCGCGCCGTGGGCCGGAGTTTGTCACTCGCAAGGTTACTCAGGCAGTGAGTCGCATTAGGCTGGGAATGCAAACTGAACTGACTTTGGGCAACCTAGACGCCAAACGGGACTGGGGCTTCGCAGGCGACTACGTAGATGCGATGTGGCGTATGCTGCAGCAACCGGTCGCTGATGATTATGTAATTTCCACCGGCGAGACCCACTCCATTCGAGATCTGCTAGATGTGGCGTTTGAAGCGGCCGGGATTGATGACTGGGCTCCGTATGTCAGACAGGATCCGCGCTTTATGCGGCCGGCCGAGGTTGATTTGCTGATCGGAGACCCCAAGAAGGCCCGAGACGTGCTTGGGTGGACTCCTACGGTTTCGTTCAAAACGTTGGTTCAGATGATGGTCGAAAATGACCTGGCTGAGCAGTCTGTGCTGGTTCACTAGAGAATGACTATGCCTCGGGCGCTGGTGACAGGAATCACAGGTCAGGATGGCAGCTATCTCGTGGAAAGACTTCAGGCCCTAGGCTGGGAGGTCCATGCTTTGGTTCGCGCGGACGATTTGAGTCGGCCGCAATCTGGCCTGCTGTCGGTGTGTACCCACGTAGGGGACCTGGCTGACTTGGATTTTTTAGATCGCTTAGTCATCGAATCCGAACCAGACGTCATCTTCAATCTCGGTGGCATCAGCTCGGTGGCTTATTCGTGGGCAAATCCTGTCGCGACTGGCCAGATTAGCGGTCTTGCCGCTGTGGCGCTTCTTGAGGCGGCCTGGCGCTTTCAGGAGTCTGCCGGCCGCGAAGTACGCTTCGTGCAAGCGTCGAGTTCTGAAATATTTGGCGACTCCCAGGAAGTCCCCCAAACGGAACGCACGCCATTTAGCCCAATATCACCGTATGGCCTCGCGAAGACGTATGCCCATCAAGCGGTGGCCATATTTCGCGCTAGAGGGATGCACGCCTCTTCGGGAATTTTGTACAATCATGAGTCCCCGCGGCGCCCCCCGACCTTTGTAACGCGCAAGATTACGATGGCGGCTGCCGCGCTTGCAAGCGGCTCGTCCGAGAAACTCCTTTTAGGCAACCTTGACTTGAAGCGTGACTGGGGGTGGGCACCTGACTACGTCGATGCACTCTTGCTTATGAGCAATGCGACGGTGGCGGATGATTACGTCATCGCAACGGGACAATCGCACTCGATCCGAGATTTTGTGACAGCCGCCTTCGCAGCCATTGACATCGAAGACTGGGAACGCTTCGTGGGAATAGACCAGCGTTTTGTGCGCCCGGCCGATCCGCATGAGATGCGTGGCGATGCGTCGAAAATAAGGTCGGCGCTCGGTTGGAAACCGACTGTCAATTTCGCGGAGCTCGTTTCACGGATGGCGCGCCACGACTTGGAGTTACTGAGCGGCTAGTGCTTCGTTCATAAACACTAGATCTTTGGTTTGCTCGACAAAGCGATACCCCCATGCGTCGAGCGCTTCGCTGTACCTACTCGGTGTCGCACCGTTCTGACTCTGTCGCGTCGACGTCGCAATCGGCAAACGATGCGACAGAGTCAGGTCTGCGGCTAGTTTGCGTAACTCTCGAGGGGGGTCTTGATGAGGGATTCGCCAGCAGCGAGGGTACCTGTCTCTTCGCGCACCCAATCCGTGAGAGCTGCTGCGAAGACAGGAGCGTCAAATTTGAATGCTCTACGTTTGCAATCTGCAGCGTTCGCAGTTTGACTCAGGAGAAAAGCTTCCTGAAGTAGAGCGCTTTTCTTAAAGTCGGGAACGAGAGCCCCGGTATGGCCGTTAACAACGGTTTCGGCTGCTCCGCCCCGGTTGAGCGCGATAACCGGGGTGCCGGCAGCCATGGCCTCGACGGGGACAATGCCGAAATCTTCGACTGGTGGAAAGACGAAAACGAGTGCCCTTCGAAACAGTTCTCGCAACAGAGGCAGCGATGGCTGAATCACGAAAGTGACTTCCCTCCCATGCTCCGTGGCGTAGTCGCGCAGGAACTGCTCTTGCGGACCGGATCCCGCAATCACGGTCGGAAGGCGTAGCGCCCTGCCAGTGGCAATTACATCCTCCAGTCGTTTGTAGGGGATAAACCGCGATGCTCCGAGTACAAATTCTTTTGGGATGACTTTATCTAAGTACTCACGTTCTGAATCCGTCAGTCCATCGAGCGAATCGTCAGCGAAAAGTTTGACATCAACGGGAGGATAAATCACCCGTGAGTCTTGATGCCATGAAGTGTTGATTCGCGCACGAACGAAGTTGCTTATAGCAGCTATGGATTGAGCTTCGGCGGCGCGCTTTCTGTCTATACGACGAAATATGGGTGCGACTGACTTCACGAGAGGATTTGCTCCGCGTGCGTCCAGTTCCGGGTTCCAGATGTACCGCGCAGGTGTGTATGCGTACACGAGTTTTGGCGCGTCCCGTGCACTGCCAGTGAAACGGGCGTGATGAGCGAAGAGGTGTGACGAACACAGAATCCAATCAGCGTCAGCCGTCCCCATCTTGCGCCAGGTCAGCGGCATGAGAGGCAACGCCAGGTCTTTTCTTCGTCGCAGGGGGGTCTGGGCCAGCCAGGACTCTTGCACTCGGCCCGATTCAAACCGCAGCGGCGCGTCATCCCATAACGCGTGAATCGGTGCGTCGGGGAACGCCTTGGCGATTTCTACCATCACCTTTTCTGCACCACCGTGAGTTTCCAACCACTCGTGCACAATGAGGCCAGCCATTAGATGCGATTCCGACCTTGAAGTGGAGTTCGTGAATTCCGTGTCATATCTCGATGTCCCCAATCACGGCTTGAAGCCGCGAGAATTTCACGCGGTTCACGTAAATTGCGCTTTCAGACGCCCAAACTGAAGGGCGCAACCTTCCGTCGTCTCAATGCCGGCGGGCTCGATGGACCACTGCGGAAGCAAACTTGAACGTTGCTTCCCATTATTCTACCGCCCATTGTGGGCATTCGTTAGGACTAGTTTGAGGTAATGCACCAGCATTCGCTATGGAGGTGAAGCGGAAATCGGCGTAATGAAGAGAATGCGTGGTGCGCGCGATGTCAAGCTGTGTGGAGTCATCTGGCTTAGTTTTTGACGTTTTTGTCGGGACGATGATTGATCCCGACGATGCCGGCTGGGGCTGGGGCTGGGGCTGGGGTTGTGGGTCGTGCGCGGAACCGTTCTGGATGCTTGCGGTGGTATCTCTGCAGAGCGAGGTCGCGCGTGAAATGGGCCCGTCGCCACGAGCCATCGTGGACTTCCTGCGGCGAGAACAACGCGATGCCGGAGTGTTTGTGGCTGGTGTTATACCAAGGCACGTAGTCGTTCAAGTGGTCGCGAGCGGACTCAAGGC
>NZ_SOGX01000017.1:0-42315 GCF_004403125.1 Cryobacterium sp. TMS1-13-1
ATCCTGACCATTCCCGCGACGGCATGGATCAACAAACCGGCCGACGAACTCACCGAGAACGACGGGCTCGAACTAGCCGCCTAAACTCCCACTGGCCTCATTCACCTTGACAAATTCCGCACCGACGTACCAGACGCAAGGGATCTTCAGGCAGATTCTTGGGCGAGGGTGGCGGTATCAAGTGGGGGAGTGCATGAGGAACACCAACTAGTTGCTTTGATAGATGGCGGCATCGCAACCAACTCGGTTATCACAGCAAATGTCGTAGATTCTTGGGAACCAAGATCCCTTTTAGGAACACCAAGAGGGTCGCATGCGACGGAAGTTGCGGGTCTCATCGCCGGAGAAGGAACCTCTGTAAACGGAACCGTTGACCTCCTAGATGTTCGAGTCTTGGACGAGTCTGGACATGGTAGCCCCGAGGACATCGCCGAGGGCATTCGTTGGGCGATTTCAGCGAAGGCAGAGATTCTGGCCCTGAGCCTAGTCCTCCAAAACGATAACGAAATTGTGCGGAACGCCGTGATGGATGCACACAAAGCTGGAATTGTAGTGGTTGCAAGTGCGTCAAACGACCTCACTGAGGTTCCCTCTTACCCCGCAGAATATGCGCACGTTATCGGGGTCACCAGCATGGACAAACAGTTAGAAAGAGCCCCTCTTGCGCGAGCTCGCGGGGCATCTGTTGTCGCACCAGGCCATGAGGTTCAAACCACCAACGCTGCCGGAGACCTCGTCGTAGTGTCCGGCACCAGCATGGCTACTTGAGTATTCGAGCCTCTGAGCCCCACCCGATCGTGCGGGTGAGCCCCACCGGTCGTGCGGAAGAGCACCGGTGGTGGTGTGGCTCAGCACCACCGGTGCTCCCCGTCACGGATTACGCGGTCGCGAGAGCGGTTTGTTCCCTCATGTTGTAGGTGCCGGTGTCGACCCAGGTGGTGTTGTGGATGATGCGGTCCATGATGGCGTCGGCGTGGACGCCGGCGCCGAGGCGCTGGTGCCAGTCCTTCTGCTGATACTGGGTGCAGAACACCGTGGACGTCTCGCCGTAGCGGCGCTCCATCAACTCCAGCAGCATCGTCCGCATCGATTCCGTCGGCTTGTCCAGCAGTCACTCATCGATGACCAAGAGCGTGAAGGCGGCATACTTCCGCAGGAATTTGCCGGCACCGCCGGTTGTATCCTGGGCGGCGATCCAGGCTTCCTCGAGGTCGGGCATCCGGACGTAGTGGGCGCGGATGCGGTGCTCGCAGGCCCGTTTGGCGAGAGCGCATCCCAGATACGACTTCCCCGACCCGGTGAAGCCCTGGAAGACGACGTTCTGCTGCCGGGTGACGAACGAGCAGGTCCCGAGCTGGGTCAGCACCTGCCGGTTGAGACCGCGCTCGTCGAGCAGGTCGATGCGCCGCAGATCCGCGTTCGGGTAACGCAGTCCCGCCCGCCGGATCAGCCCGTCAACCTTGGAATGCATGAATGTCGAGTAGGCGTCGTCGACGACGAGCCGGACTCTTTCCTCGAAGGTCAGGCTGATCGAGAGTATCTCGTCTTGGAGGTCGATGGCCTGCAGGAGCTCGCCGGCGTTCATCTCGCGGAGCTTGCGCTTGGTCTCGCCGTCCAGCGTGCTCAACGGTTTCCCCCGGCGTAGTAAGCGCTGCCACGAACATAACCGCCGGTGTCCGGTTCCGGTTCCGGTTCCGGAACGTTTCCGGTCTTGTCTTGCCCGGTGTCGAGGATCGGCCGCAAATGCGCATAACGCGGGGAGCGGACCGGGCCTCGCAGCGCGAGTGCGCAGGCGGCCTCGACCCGGGCCGACGGGAACCGGCGCGAGAGTTTCAGCACGGCCAGCGCGGCGTCGAAGCCGGCCTCGTCGATGAAGACGGTCTCGAAGATCTTGGCCGTCACGGTGACCGTTGCTGGCCCGATCCGCGCGGCCCATTCCTCGATCCGGGGTCGGTCCCAGGCCTGGAAGCTGCGCCCCTCGGGCAAGTCCGCATCGTTTGTCCGATACTGGTTGGTCGTGCTGGCCGGCAGCAGCAAATGGCTGGCCAGACGCTCGTCGCGCCGATAGACCTCCAGCATCGTCTCGGTGACGCGCAGGTCTACCAGCGCGCCGATGTGGCTGAAGGGAACGGAGTAGAAATTCTTGGCCCAGACCACGTGGGCGTTGGCGTTGACCTTTCGTTTATAGGACCACGTGCTGATCTCGAACGGTGCCGCCGGGAGCGCCTGCAACAACGGCTTCTCCTCGGTGGTGAACACGCTGAGGCGGGACCCGACGCGTTTCTGGAACGGCTCCCGGTTGTAGGCATCCATCTGTTCCCGGATTCGCAGGCGCAACTGCGCCAGCGAGGTGAACGTCTCCTTCCTCAAACCGGCGATGACCCAGGTCGCGACATGGGCCACCGTGTTCTCAGTGCTACTTTTGTCGCGCGGGTGTCGCACTCTGCCGGGGAGCACCGCGGCCGAGTAGTGCGCCGCCATCTCCCGGTAAGCATCGTTGAGGACGACTTCGCCTTCCTTGGGGTGGGAGATCACTCCGGTCTTCAAATTGTCGGGCACCAGGCGTGGGACGCTGCCGCCGAAGAAGGCGAACATTGCAGTGTGGGCGCGTAGCCACGCCTCCTGCCGCATATCCAGGCACGCTTCCACGAACGCATAACGGCTGAACGGCAGGCAGGCGACGAACAAATACACCTTCGACATCTCGCCCGACGTTGGATCCAGCAGTTGCATCGTGGGCCCGGACCAGTCGACCTCGATACTGCGGCCGGCCTTGTGGCCAACTCGGGATGTCGCACCCGAGACAGTGGCATGCTCGGCATAGAGGCGACAAAACCGGTCGTAACTCATCGTCGCCTGCGCCATCGCGGCCTGGTCGACATACTCCTGATGCAACAGCTTCAGCGTCACTCCCACCCGCGCGAGCTCGGTGTGGACCCGGCCCCAGTCCGGCTGCGCGAAGACGGACTCGTGGACGCCGCGGCCGGGGAACAACGTCGAATACACCGCGGCCTCCGACAACTCGGCGACGTCGTCCCAGCCGAGTCCGAGCCGTTCTGCTGCATCGAGCACAGCTCGAATGCTGTGCCGAGACATCCCCTGGGCGGACTCGATCGCCCGTCGCGACAAGCCCTGATTCCGAAGCTGCAGGATCTGCTTCGCTTTGATCTTCCGTACCATTACCGGTACTCCTTCCACCGTGTGGCGCTCACATGGTGGTAGGAGCTTTTCAGGTGGAGTTCAACCACGCCGGTAGTGGGGCTGAACGATACGAATCGCGCATCTGAACAGTGGGGCTCACTGGCACCAAAGGTGGTGCCCATCGAAGCCAATATTCAGGTGAACGGAAAACCACTGCTCAACACTCGCCTGCACAATCCCAAAAACACGCGGCCCGTTGTGCAGACGAGAACGGAAAATGACATCTGCACTTTTCCCACGATCCGATTTGGGCAGGTTTCGTGTTTTGTAAACCTGCAGCTTTTCGGGACACAGAACCTCTTTATCGTTCTGATGGTGACCTACGTCGTTGAAGGCCGCTCGACAGCGGCTGGCGTTGACTGGCACTCTTCCATTAAGGTATTGCGCCAGGTTCCAGTCCATCCCGTCATTCTCCGGAACCAGATACGCGGATAATGATCGATCCCGCCGTGGTGGCAGAAACAAAAGCACCCCGCCAGGTGGACTGGCGGGGCACTTCAAGCTGGCCCAGGCTCAGGTGTTCGAATTTGAATCCTTTCGGCCTGACTTGAGCCCGCTCCGGTTGGTTCGCGTCCGGATATAGTCGGCAAGCACGAGTCCGCCGAAAAGGATGAGCGAGCCGATGAGGACTTCGCTCGCTGGGGCTCCCGTCAATGTCCAGTATAGGAAGAATGAGACTCCGGAAATTCCGGCTGCCCACATTATCGAGGTCAGCACTTTACCTTTGTAACGTTCCACAGAACGGGCCCACTTCCGTAGGGAAAGTTGATTTGAACGCACTTGCCCTCAGCTGCCGCTTGCTTAATCGGAGCCTGCCAGGTTGCGAGTCGAAGGGTTACCGCGATGACGCATCCGGCCTTGGCTAGGTTGTTGGGAACCCAGATGCAAATTGTACCCGCGGCCGCGTTGTACGAGGTGTTGACCTTGTTGGCGAGACCCCTTGACTCCGCCTTCGTTAGCTTTATCGCGAAGCCCCACCACAATGCCGTGACTTTGGGGTCAGCCACCACAGGGTAGGCGACTCCGCCCGCAGTGTGCTCGACGATCTGGGTGAGCGTGGCGCCAGCGAGCTCATAACGGGTCGCGACGTCGGCCCCGTTGGCATCCTTCGCCCAGGGGGCTGCGATCACGGCAATAACCTGCGTGGCATCGCTGAGGACGAATCCGCCGGAACCGTCCTCAGCGATCGTTGCGCCCTCCGGGAGGGAGAGGGGATAGTCATAGCGGGTGGGTGCGGCTGAGTTGGAGATGACGGTGTTGATCTGGACCGAACCATCGGCCTTGACGACCGGCACGGATACAGAGCCGTTCTGGTTGTCGTAGGAAACAATCCCCTCTGCCTCCACCTCAGCACTCGACGCTTCACTTGAGAAGGGGAGCCCGATCGTGAAAGAAGAGTCGGAGTGGGGAGACTGGGCCACGATTCCTGCCACCGGGTCGACCGGCACGGATATCACGGTCGAGGACAACTCTGCGTCGATCGCAAGCTGGCCAGAGTTAGTCGTTGCGATGCCCGCCACGTCTTCCAGCGTTGACGGTGAGACATTGCCCAGGATTTCAATGACGTCCAAAGCAGGGTCGGCTGCAAACGCAGCACCCCCGCCAGCCATCATCAGCGATGCGGACAATATGCAGCTGGCAACAATTCCAATCATTCCCTGAATACGCGAGTGTTTGGTCATGAATCCCCCGATTAATGCTGCCTTTAATGACAACGACGGTACAAAATTTTCCGGGGCTTGGCCGTTCAATACAAGCCCCCCGATCGGGGCGAAAGCGGCGGACTGACCGCGAAGACCCTGAATCCGAAGGGCTCCACTTTGCCGGCGTCCAGACCAAGCACATTAGGTAACAAGCGATGCCAGCTGAACGCCCGCCCTCGCAGGAAGGCAAACTCAGGCCAAGGTCGATTACCTGGTCAGCAGCACTCAAGGGTGGCTGAACTACGGCCATGGTCTGCTTGCTATAGAGCTGTTGAAACCTCCAACCAAGGAGATCAACATCAGACCGATCGCGTGCGGCACACAGGGACTCGCGCCACAAAACGATCACAGAACGTCGCCAATGAGCGCCAAAAGTCACAGCGTAAGGAAATCCCGCCAAGGCACGTCAACTGCGACAGGCTGAGGACCGCGTTCGGGTCACGTCTGCTCAAGACAACGACATGACTTTCAACGAACTTGATAGCCGGATTGTCCGAAGTAGGTGGCAATAGTCCGAACTGGACTGTAACGCGACAGGTGTGCCCCCAGGCAGATTCGAACTGCCGCCCCTGCCTCCGGAGGGCAGTGCTCTATCCCCTGAGCTATGGGGGCCAGGGTGGTTCAAGGTTAGCAGCTACCCGAGGTGACCGAGCACCGCCGACATGAGGCGCTCGGAGTCGCCCGGCTCGATGAAGGCTGGTGAGCTCAAGGTGACCCAGTAGGTTCCAGTGAAGACCTGTGCTTGGCCGCTGCTGGCGGCGGCGTATTCAAAGAAGCCGTCGACGGTCGGCGGGGTTCCGTAGGTGGGCACGGCCTGGCTGTCGGCATCCGCTTGCTGCTTGAGTGTGGTCATCAAGACGTCGTTCGGCGCCACCAGCGAGAGCTCGATGAGCTCGCCGCTAGTCTGGTTCGAGTAGCCGCAGGCGAGTCCGTTGTAGTCAAGCGCAGACTCGGCCAAGCCACCGGCGGCTGGGGCGAAGCTCGGCGCGGTGCCGTAATTCGGGTTGAAATCGTAGAGATCCTGCAGGGTGAGCAGCTCATCGCAGGCTCGCTCGATCGGAGAACCGGTCGCTTCCGGTGTCGGCGATGACGAGGGCGCTGCACTCTCGGTCGGTTCAGCGGATGCCGTGCTCGTCGCCGCCGCAGAATCCGTCGGCGTCGGCTCGTCACCACTGGCGCAGCCGCTCAGAACGAGCGCGAACAGAGCGCCACCGGCGAGCACCAGGCCTGCCCGACGCCGCGCAAAGCGAGGAGCGGTACGGGCAAATGAGGGGTAGACGCGGGTATCAGTCACGTGTTGACCTTACCAACAGGAGGGGCCGGTACGATTGTTCAGTGACTCCTGCCGAACTCTCCCAGTCCCTTTTCGATCTCATCCAGGACGTCAGCGAACGCCGACGCGAGGCTGACACGGCAAGGGTAGACCTCGGACTCACCCTCGCCGACGTCGCCGTCGAACGCCCGCGCAATCGCGACCACGGTGACTGGGCCTCGAGCATCGCGCTGAAGATCGCCAAGCCGCTCGGCACCAACCCGCGTGAAATCGCTGCGGAGTTGGCCGCCGGTCTCGAACAGCTGAGCGATGTCGCATCCGTTGAAATCGCCGGCCCCGGCTTCATCAATATCCGTCTCGAGGCTGCGGCGGCGGGCGCGCTCGCCAAAACCATTGTCAACCTGGGCGAGGTCTACGGCACCGGCCACCTCTACGACGGCCTCAAAATCAACCTCGAATTCGTCTCGGCCAACCCCACCGGCCCGATTCACATGGGCGGAGTGCGCTGGGCCGCGGTCGGCGACAGCCTCGCCCGCGTGCTGCAAGCCGAGGGCGCCGACGTCACCCGCGAGTACTACTTCAACGACCACGGCTCGCAGATCGATCGCTTCGCCCGCAGCGTGCTCGCGAGCTACCTGGGCGAGCCGACCCCGGAGGACGGCTACGGCGGAGCGTACATTGGCGATATCGCCGCGAACGTGCTCGCGAAGTACGACGGCGACGTCGCTGCCCTGCCCGGCGACGAGCAGCAGGAAGTGTTCCGCTCGATCGGTGTCGAACTCATGTTCACCGAGATCAAGGACAAGCTGCACGGTTTCGGCGTCGATTTCGACGTGTACTTTCACGAAGACTCGCTGCACGAATCCGGCGCCGTCAACCGGGCCATCGAACGCCTCCGCGAACAGGGTCATATTTTCGAAGCGGATGGCGCCATCTGGCTGCGTACCACCACCTTCGGCGACGATCGTGACCGGGTGATCATCCGTTCCAACGGTGAACCCGCCTATATTTCGGGCGACCTCGGCTACTACCTCGACAAGCGTGAGCGCGGATTCGACCAGTGCCTGATCATGCTCGGCGCCGACCACCACGGTTATGTCGGCCGCATGATGGCGATGGTGTCAGCCTTCGGCGACCAGCCCGGCGTGAACCTGCAGATTCTGATCGGACAGATGGTCAACCTGCTCAAAGACGGCGAACCGGTGCGCATGAGTAAGCGCGCCGGCACCATCGTCACCCTGGACGACCTCGTCGACGCCGTCGGTGTTGACGCCGGCCGCTACGCCCTGGTGCGCTCGAACAGCGACTCGCAGCTCGATATCGACCTCGACCTGCTCGGCAAGAAGACGAACGACAACCCGGTCTTCTATGTGCAGTACGCCCACGCCCGCACCTGCTCGGTCGCCCGCAATGCGGCAGCGAGCGGCGTCGAGCGCTCGGTGTTTGCGCCGGAGCTGCTCGTGCACGACAGCGAATCCGCGCTGCTCGGCGTGCTGCAGGAATACCCACGCATCGTCGCCCAGGCCGCCGAATTGCGGGAGCCGCACCGCGTCGCCCGCTACATCGAAGAGGTTGCCGGCTACTACCACCGCTGGTACGACAACTGCCGCGTCATCCCGCTCGGCGAGGAACCGGTCACCGACCTGCACCGCACCCGTCTGTGGCTCAACGACGCGACCAGCCAGGTGATCCGCAACGGCCTCGGCCTGCTCGGCGTCACCGCCCCGGAGCGTATGTAATCGTGGCCAAGTGCAAACGTCGCGGTCTGGTTCCGCTGATAATTCTGGGGACGCTTGCCGTTCTGCTCGTGGTCGCGTTTTTCCTGGTCGATAGCGGACTGCGCGCTTTCGCCCAGGACCGCGCTGAAACCGAAATCAGCAAGCGGATGCCCGCCTCCGTGACCGGGGACATCACCGTCACCATCGGCGGCACCTCGGTGATCGCACAGTTCATCGGAGGCAATTTCGACGAGGTGGAACTGACCGCGCCGAAGCTGACTGTCGACGGCGTGCCGGCATCCGTTCATGTCATTGCCCGCGATGTGTCGACCAATACGGCCAAGGCGATTGGCTCGCTCAGTGCGACCCTTGACCTCGATGAGGCCGCCCTCAATCAGCTCGTTCAGGCCTCCGGCAGCGCGCCGGCCGACGCCGTACTGACCCTCGGCGATGATGACGTTGCCTTGACCGCGTCGGTGAAGTTGTTCGAGTTCGATGTCGGCTACAGCGCCACGGCCACGGCCGGCGCCGCCGGCGATACCCTGAACTTCACCCCGACCGAAGCGACCGTCACCAGCGGCGTCGGCGATATCGACGCGACACCGCTGGTCAATCTCATCCTCCAGCAGGCCCCGATCGGTGTCTGCGTGGCCAGCTACCTGCCCGAGGGAGTCGAACTGAGCGACGTTGACATTTCACCCGAGCGAGCACGCGTTACGCTGGAGTCGAGCACTTTGCGGCTCACCGTGCAGTCGCTGACCACCCTCGGCAGCTGCGCCGACTAATTCGATCGTCGTCACCTGCGGCGGTAGAATTTGGTCAGGCCTGCCCCTCTTGTGGGCTGGCCAATTTTTCCGGCTTCAGGGACCAATCCGGGTTCGCTCGCTGAGATTCCCCTTCGACTCTCGTGAGGTACTCCCCGTGACGACTGAACCTAATTCTCTGGCCCCCGACTGGCTGCGCCTTCCCGCCGACGCGAACGCGCTGGCACCCGGCCTCTGGCCGGCGACGGCCGCCCGCAGCACCAGCGGCGAACTCCTCATCGGCGGGGTGCGGGCTTCGGCCCTAGCCGCCGAATTCGGCACTCCTCTCTATGTCATCGATGAAGCGGATGCCCGCGCCCGCGCGAGCGAGCTGCTCACCGTGTTCCAGGCTGAGTTCGCGCGTATCGGCACGAGCGTCAAGGTGTATTACGCCGGGAAGGCGTTTCTGTCGACCGAGGTCGTGCGCTGGGTCACCGCCGCGGGCCTCAATATCGACGTCTGCAGCGGTGGCGAACTCGCCGTCGCGCTGGCTGGCGGCGCCGAACCGGCCAGGCTCGGCTTTCACGGCAATAACAAGTCCCTCGCCGAACTCGAGCAGGCCACCCGGGTGGGCGTCGGCACGATCGTGATCGACAGCGAGGTTGAAATCGGCCGCGTCGCCGAAGCCGCCGCGCGCAACGGCCGGGTGCAGAACGTGCGGCTGCGCGTGAACAGCGGCGTGCACGCCCATACCCACGAATTTCTGGCCACCTCGCACGAAGACCAGAAGTTCGGAATCGTGCTTACCGATGCACCGAGGTTGGTCGCGCTGATTCGCGCGGAACCCGCGCTCAACTTTGTCGGCCTGCACTGCCACATCGGCTCCCAGATCTTCGGTGCAGACGGATTCGCCGAGTCGGCTGCCCGGCTGCTCGACCTGCACGCGGTCCTGCTCAAAGACGGCCCGGTGCCCGAACTCAACCTCGGTGGTGGCTTCGGCATCGCCTACACGAGCGCCGACGAACCCACGCCGATTCGAGAGCTCGCCGTGGCCCTGGCCGACATCGTCGCCACCGAGTGCGCGCGGCTGAACATCCCGCTGCCGGTCGTCGCGTTCGAACCGGGCCGCGTCATCATCGGACGCGCCGGCGTGAGCCTCTACCGCGTCGGCACCACCAAAGCCGTCGACGTGTCGGGTACGCAGCGCCTCTACGTCAGCGTCGATGGCGGCATGAGCGACAACGTTCGCCCGGCCCTCTATGGGGCCGACTATGCGGTACGCCTCGCCGATCGGGTGTCGACGGCCGAGCCGGTGCTCGTGCGCATCGCCGGCAAGCACTGTGAGAGCGGTGACATCGTCGTCGACGCCGACTATCTGCCGAATGATGTGACCCCCGGCGATTTGCTCGCGGTGCCGGCCACCGGCGCCTACTGCTGGGCTTTGTCCAACAACTACAACTACCAGGGCCGCGCGCCCGTCGTTGCCGTGCTGGATGGCACGGCGCGTGTGCTCGTGCGCGGAGAAACGATAGCCGACCTGCTCGCGCGGGACACCGGGATGCCTTCGACGGGCCCGGCCAATGGAGGAGAATCTTGAAGATCGAATACCGCAATCTGCGCGTCGCGCTCCTCGGCGGTGGCAACGTGGGTGCCCAGGTAGCCCGCCGGTTGCTGGAACAGGGCCCTGAACTGGCCAATCGCGTCGGCGCCACCCTGGAACTGGTCGGCATCGCGGTGCGCGACGTGAACGCGGAACGCACGGTCGACCTGCCCCGCCACCTGTTCACGACCAACGCCGAGGAGCTCATTCTCGGCGCAGACATCGTGATCGAGCTGATGGGCGGCATCGAGCCGGCTCGCAGCCACATTCTGCTGGCGATCAATAGTGGAGCGGATGTTGTCACCGCCAACAAGGCGCTCCTCGCCCAAGCCGGACCCGAGCTGTTCGCGGCCGCCGATCAGGTCGGCGCCCAAATCAACTACGAGGCCGCGGTCGCCGGGGCCATTCCCATCGTGCGTCCGCTGCGGGAGAGCCTCGCCGGCGATCAAGTCAAGCGTATTCTCGGCATCGTGAACGGCACCACGAACTTCATTCTCGACCGGATGGACACCGACGGGTCCAGTCTCAAAGACGCGCTGGCCGAGGCGACCGCGCTCGGTTACGCCGAGGCCGATCCGACGGCCGACATCGGCGGATACGACGCCGCGCAGAAGGCGGCCATTCTGGCGAGTCTGGCATTTCACACGACGGTGCCGCTGGCATCCGTTTACCGTGAAGGCATTGAGTCGGTCACCCCCGCGCAGATTGAATCGGCGCGCAAGGCCGGCTATGTCGTGAAGCTGCTCGCCATTTGCGAACGGGTCACCGATGAAAACGGCGTCGACGGGGTGTCGGCACGGGTCTACCCGGCGATGGTTCCGCGCAGCCATCCGCTGGCCGCTGTGCACGGCGCCAACAATGCCGTCTTCGTCGAGGCGGAATCCGCCGGCAGCCTCATGTTCTACGGCGCCGGAGCCGGGGGAGTGGAGACGGCCTCGGCCGTGCTCGGGGACGTTGTCTCCATCGCGCGGCGTCACGTCGCCGGTGGGCCGGGCGTTGCCGCATCGACCTACGCCGAACTGCCCATCTTTGATATCGGCCGGGTCACCACACGGTACGCGGTGACCCTCGAAGTCACCGACGAACCCGGCGTGCTCGCAACCATCGCGAGCGTCTTCGGCCAACGCAAGGTCTCGTTGGCGCTCGTGGAACAGTCCATGACACCGGCCGTGATGGCAACGAAGAGTCGTGCGGCACGCTCGGCCACGGCTACCCTAGTTATCGGGACCCATGACGCAACGGAGGCCGCACTCGCCGCCACCGTGCAGGACCTGGCCACCAACAGTGTTGTCACCGAAGTCGCATCCGTTTTGAGAGTTGAAGGAGTCTGATGTTTAGCCCAAGCGAGACCAGTACCAATCTGACCAAGCCCGGCGCGATCGTCAGCCGCCAGTGGCGCGGGGTGCTGAACGAATACTCCGACCGACTGAATATCTCCGAGAAGACCCCGATCATCACCCTCGGGGAGGGCGGCACGCCGCTCATCCCCGCCGCAGCGCTCTCCGCGCGCACCGGCGCGAAGGTCTGGATTAAGTTCGAGGGCATGAACCCGACCGGGTCGTTCAAGGACCGCGGCATGACGATGGCCATCTCCAAGGCCATGGAAGACGGCGCGAAGGCCGTCATCTGCGCCTCGACCGGCAACACGAGTGCCTCCGCCGCCGCCTACGCGACCCACGCGGGCATCACCGCCGCTGTGCTCGTGCCCGAGGGCAAGATCGCCATGGGCAAGCTCAGCCAGGCCGTCGCCCACAACGCGCAGCTGCTGCAGGTGCAGGGCAACTTCGACGACTGCCTCGACATCGCCCGTGACCTCGCCACCAACTACCCGGTGCACCTGGTCAACTCGGTCAACCCCGACCGCATCGAAGGCCAGAAGACCGCCGCCTTTGAGGTCGTCGAGGTGCTCGGCGACGCCCCGGACTTTCAGTTCGTTCCGGTCGGCAACGCCGGCAACTACACCGCCTACTTTCGCGGTTACAGCGAAGAGGTCGCCCGCGGCGCCACCACGAAACTGCCGCGCATGTTCGGTTTCCAGGCCTCCGGCAGCGCCCCGATCGTGCTCGGCCACCGGGTCGACAACCCCGACACCATCGCGAGCGCCATCCGCATCGGCAACCCGGCATCCTGGGACCTCGCGCTGAACGCGCGTGAGCAGAGCGACGGCTATTTCGGTGCCATCACCGATGCAAAAATTCTTGAAGCGCACCGCATTCTCTCGGCCGAGGTCGGAATTTTCGTAGAACCGGCATCCGCTATTGGAGTGGCCGGACTGCTCGAGCGCGCCGAGGCCGGATTCATCCCCAAGGGCTCGACCGTCGTGATCACCGTCACCGGCCACGGTCTGAAGGACCCGAACTGGGCGCTGCGCACCGCCGACGGCTCCGACGTCGTACCTACCATCGTTCCGGTGGACACTGCCGAAATCGCCAGCGTGCTCGGCCTGGGCAAGGCATGACCAGTCCGCTCTCGCTGATTGGGCGCGCCGTCTCGGTGCAGGTTCCGGCCACCACGGCTAACCTCGGCCCCGGTTTCGACACGCTCGGGCTCGCGCTGGCCAAGTACGACCAGCTCGAAGTCACCGTGCGCAGCGAACCCGGCGTCTTTGTCGAGGTGCACGGAGTGGGCGCCGGTGAGGTGCCCACCGACGAGAGCAACCTCGTCGTGCGTGCGATCATCCACACCTTCGAGGCCGTGGGTCAGCCCATGCCCGGGCTCAACATCGTCGCGCACAACGTCATTCCGCACGGGCGCGGCCTCGGCTCCTCCGGTGCGGCCATCGTGTCGGGCATCATGGCGGCCAAGGGACTGCTGGAGGGCGTGGTCGACATCGACGCCGAAATGCTGCTCGTACTCGCCACCGAGATGGAAGGGCACCCGGACAACGTCGCCCCCGCACTGTTTGGCGGTTTGACCATCGCCTGGACCACCCCCGAGGGCCCGCGTCACAAAAAGCTCGTTGTGCACCGCGGCGTCAAGCCTCTCGTGTTCGTTCCTGAGCAGGAGATGTCCACCGCGCTCGCGCGCAGCCTGCAACCAGCTTCCGTGCCGCACGAGGACGCCGTTTTCAACCTGTCTCGCTCTGCGCTGCTGATCGCCGCGCTGATTCAGAGCCCGGAACTGTTGCTGGCCGCGACCGAGGACAAGCTGCACCAGAGCTACCGCGCCGCGGCCATGCCGGAGACGAATAAGCTCATCACCCTGCTGCGCGAAGCCGGCTTCGCGGCCGTCGTGTCCGGTGCCGGTCCATCCATTCTGGTGCTGGCGAGTGACCCGGGCCAGCGTCTGGTCGCAGCCGAACTCGTCGCGAGCCAGTCAGACACCCCGTGGCGTGCGCTCATGCTCGCCGTTGATGTGCAGGGTGCCACCGTGCATCCGCTCGCTTCCGCGAGCACGGCCGAGAGCGCCGCGTAACGCTCGTTCTGATCGGGCTGACGTGCCTCGTGCGCGTCGGCCCGACTGGCGATTCGACTGGCGATTCGACTGGTGGTGGAGTGCTATGGTTGAAGCGCACCCGATAGAAACCGCCTCCGGCGACATCCGGTGCATTCCCTGTACCTCACTGCTATTGCGATTTTGTGCGTAGCTGTGTGTGTTTACACCAATCCCCTCCACTTGTCGGATTGGATCACCCGCAGCGCATTCGTCGCTGCATACATCTCCTGGCCTGAATTTTTGTTCGGCAGGGGAAAGGAACCCCCTTCGTGACTGATGTCAACCTCCGCGCCACTGGCTCGGATCTTCCCCGTCTCAGTACCCTTCGCGTGTCAGAGCTTCAGGCTCTGGCCCTCGAGCTGGGAATCTCCGGCGCGTCCAAACTTCGTAAAGGAGAACTGGTGGACGCAATCCAAACGGCTCGGTCCGGCACCGAACAGGCCGATATCGAGCAGACCAGCACTGAACAGGCCAGTAACCCCGCTCCGGCCCTGACCGTTGCTCCCCTCGATACTGCTCCCGCAGTTGAGTCGTCGCCGGCCGAGTCCGCAGCGGTCGAGAGCCTCGCCGAAGCCATCGATGCTGCCCCGCGTAAGCGTGCGCCTCGTCGTGCCAGCACCAGCACCGCCGCTCCCGCCAAATCCCACGTCAATGCCGACGCCAGCTCCGGATTCGGCATCATCCTCCCCGACGCTCCGGCCGCCGGCTCTCGTATTGCACGCAACGCCCGCGGCGCTGCGGCCGCCACGAGCGCGCCGACAGCGGATGCTGCGGAATCCGCTTCTGAAAACACCGGCGAGAACACCGACCCGGTCACCGACAAGCCGGTTCGCCAGGCGCGCAAGCGCGTGCAGGTTGCGCCGGTTCACCTCGATGGTGCGGCCGCCGTCGTCATCAACACCGCTGACAGCGCCCCGACCGACAGCGCAGCCACCGACAGCGCCCCGACCGACAGCACGCCAGCCGAGACTGCGCCGGCAGCCCGCCGTCCGTCCCGTCGGGCGTCGTCGCAGCGCAACGTTCCCGCAGCCGATGCTGGCACCGACAGTGCCGCGCCGGTCGAGGTGCCCGCCGACGCAGCGGCCCCGCAGGTCGTGGCAGTAGACGACTCAAACGAATCGACCGACGACTCCAACGAGACGAATGCGCCGCGCCAGGGCCGCAGCCGCAGCCGTAGCCGCGGTGGCGACCGTGCGCAGGGCGCCGACCGTAACCAGGTTGATCAGAACAACCAGAACGACCGCAACCAGAACGGCTCAAACGACGAGGGCCTGACCCGCGCACAGAGCCAGCGTCAGGCGCGCAATGAGCGCAACCAGGAACGCAATCAGGAGCGCGCGCAGGCGCAGGCCGATCGCAATCAGGACCGTAATCAGGGCCAGGATCGCAATCAGGACCGCAATCAGGGTCAGAACGACCGTGGTCAGGACCGTAACCAGGGTCAGGATCGCAACCAGGGTCCCGACCGTCTCGACGACGACATGAATGGCCGCGGCAACCGCAACCGGTACCGTGACCGTGACCGCAAGCGTCGCGGCCCGAACCAGGGCGATGACTTCGAGCCCGAGGTCAACGACGATGACGTACTCATTCCCGTCGCCGGAATCCTGGACGTGCTCGACAACTACGCGTTCGTGCGCACCTCCGGCTATCTGCCCGGTGCGAGCGACGTCTACGTCTCGCTCGGCCAGGTCAAGAAGTACAACCTGCGCAAGGGTGACGCCGTCGTCGGCTCCATTCGCCAGCCGCACGAGGGTGACCAGTCCGGCCGACAGAAGTACAACGCCATCGTCAAGGTCGACTCGATCAACGGTCAGACCGTTGAAGAGGCCGCGGCCCGTGTCGACTTCCACAAGCTCACGCCGCTGTACCCGACGGAGCGCCTGCGCCTCGAAACCGAGCCGGGCAAGCTCACCCAGCGCATCATCGACCTCGTCGCTCCGATCGGCAAGGGCCAGCGCGGCCTGATCGTTGCACCGCCCAAGGCCGGCAAGACCATCGTCATGCAGCAGATCGCGAACGCCATCGCCACCAACAACCCTGAGGTTCACCTCATGGTCGTTCTGGTTGACGAGCGTCCAGAGGAGGTCACCGACATGCAGCGAACGGTTAAGGGTGAGGTCATCGCCTCCACCTTCGACCGTCCGGCCGAAGACCACACCACCGTCGCCGAACTCGCCATCGAGCGTGCCAAGCGTCTGGTCGAGCTGGGTCACGACGTCGTCGTTCTGCTCGACTCGATCACCCGACTGGGCCGCGCCTACAACCTGGTGGCCCCGGCCTCCGGTCGCATCCTCTCCGGCGGCGTCGACGCATCCGCTTTGTATCCGCCGAAGCGTTTCTTCGGTGCGGCGCGCAATATTGAGAACGGTGGCTCGCTCACCATTCTCGCCTCCGCGCTCGTGGAGACCGGCTCGAAGATGGACGAGGTCATCTTCGAGGAGTTCAAGGGCACCGGCAACATGGAACTGCGCCTGTCCCGCCAGCTGGCCGACAAGCGCATCTTCCCCGCCGTCGACGTGAACGCGTCGGGCACCCGCCGCGAAGAAATGCTGATGAACGCGGATGAAGTCAAGGTCACCTGGAAGCTGCGTCGCGCCCTCGCCGGGCTCGAGCAGCAGCAGGCGCTCGAACTCATCCTCGGCCGTCTCAAGGAGACCTCCTCGAACGTGGAATTCCTCATGCAGGTTCAGAAGTCGATGCCGACCCTGAACGGGTCAGACAAGGATAAGTAATGTTCGAATCCGTCCTCACGCTGCTGGCCGAGCACGATGACCTGCAGTCGCAGTTGGCGGATCCGGAGCTGCACGCGAATCCGGCCCGTTCGAAGAAGGTCAACCGGCGCTATGCCGAGTTGAGTCGCATCATCGCGGCGTACCACGAGTGGAAAGCGGTTGAAGATAACCTCGAAGCTGCTCGTGAACTCGCTGACGAAGACGCTGCCTTCGCCGAAGAGATTCCGGATTTGGTGGAACAGCTTGATGTTACGGCTGAGAAGCTGCGACGCCTGCTGATTCCGCGCGACGAACTCGACGCCCGCGACGTGATCATGGAGATCAAGATGGGGGAGGGCGGTGCCGAATCGGCGCTGTTCGCCGCCGATCTGCTGCGCATGTACCTGCACTACGCCGAGTCCAATCGCTGGAAAACCGAGATCATCGAGCAGACTTCGAGCGATCTTGGCGGCATCAAAGACATCCAGCTCGCCATCAAGGGCAATTCGAGCGACCCCGCCGAGGGTGTCTGGGCGCACCTGAAGTACGAGGGCGGCGTGCACCGCGTGCAGCGCGTGCCGGCGACCGAGTCGCAGGGACGCATTCACACGTCGGCGGCCGGCGTGCTGGTCTTCCCCGAGGTTGACGAGCCCGAAGAGGTCGAGCTGCACCCGAACGACCTCAAGATCGACGTGTATCGTTCGAGCGGTCCCGGTGGCCAGTCGGTCAACACCACCGACTCCGCCGTGCGCATCACCCACCTTCCGACCGGAATCGTGGTGGCCATGCAGAACGAGAAGTCGCAGCTGCAGAACAAGGAAGCCGGGATGCGCGTGCTGCGGGCCCGGGTTCTGGCGCGTCAGCAGGAAGAAATCGACGCGGCGGCCTCGCTCGTGCGCAAGGGGCAGATTCGCACCATGGATCGCTCCGAGCGCATCCGCACGTACAACTTTCCGGAGAACCGCATCGCCGATCACCGCACGGGCTACAAGGCCTACAACCTCGACGCCGTCATGAACGGAGCCCTCGGCCCCGTGATCGACTCCTGCATCCACGCCGACGAGGAAACCCGCCTGGCCGAGCTCGGCGACCCCGAGTAGCACCCGCATTAACCTAACCGGGCCCGGGCCCGGAAAGCGGGCCCACGATAGAACATGGGCCTACTTTCCGGGCCCGGGCCCGGTCGTATTCTAAAGGTAGTACTCGGGCTCCAGGGTGCCTCCGCGGGCGGACTCGACCGTCGCGGGGGTCTGCGGGNCGGGGGTCTGCGGGCGTATCGTCGCCGGCACCCCCACGAGCAGCGACCGCGGCGGGGCATCTTTGGTCACGACCGCGTTCGAGCCGATCGTGCTCCAGGCACCGATGGTGATCGGGCCGAGGACCTTGGCGCCAGCTCCCACGGTGACTCCGTCGTCGAGAAACGGATGCCGCCGCACGCCGCGCGAATGCCCGTGCCGGCTCTTGCCGCCCAGCGTCACCGCGTGGTATAGCATCACATCGTTCCCGAGCACCGCCGTTTCACCGATCACGACACCCATGCCGTGGTCAATGAACAGGCGACGCCCGATGGTTGCCCCCGGGTGAATCTCAATTCCGGTCAGAAACCGGGTCACCTGAGACAGCAGGCGGGCCAGCAGGTGCAGTCCACGCCGCCACAGACGGTTCGCGATCCGATACGACCAGACCGCGTGCAGCCCACTGTAGGCAAGGAAGACCTCGGTGTTGCTGCGCGCGGCCGGGTCGTGGGTGCGCGCCGTCGCGATGTCTTCGCGCAGGCGCCCGAAAACGCTCACTGACTCTGGGGGATTCATGGAGGGGCTGACGGCTTAGTCGAGCAGGTCTTCGTACAGCACGGTTGAGATGTACCGTTCGCCGAAGCCGGGAACGATGACGACGATGGTCTTGCCCGCGTTCTCGGGCAGTTTCGCCTGCTCGAGCGCGGCCCAGACGGCAGCGCCACCGGAGATGCCGCCGAGGATGCCCTCATCGGTGCCGAGCTTGCGTGCCGTGGCGAGCGAGTCGGCCAGGGTCACATCGGTGATCGAGTCGTAGACCTGACGGTCCAGAGTTTCCGGCACGAAGTTCGCACCGAGGCCCTGAATCTTGTGCGGGCCGGGCTTGCCGCCGGAGAGAATGGGAGAGTCAATCGGCTCAACACCAACGACCTTGAGGCCCGGTTTCTGCTCCTTGAGGTAGCCGCCAGTGCCGGAAATGGTGCCGCCGGTACCGATACCCGCGACGAGAATGTCGACGGTGCCCTCGGTGTCGTTCCAGATTTCAACGCCGGTCGTCGCACGGTGGATGGCCGGGTTGGCCGGGTTCGTGAACTGGCTGGCCAGAACGGCGCCCGGGGTGTTGGCAACGATTTCGGCGGCCTTCTCGACCGCGCCGCGCATGCCGTCGGCACCGGAGGTCAGCACGATCTCGGCGCCGTAAGCGCGCATCATGACGCGACGTTCCTTGCTCATCGTCTCCGGCATGGCCAGAATGACGGTGTAGCCACGGGCTGCGCCGACCATGGCGAGGGCGATGCCCGTGTTGCCGCTGGTCGCTTCAACGATGGTGCCGCCCGGCTTGAGCGAACCATCCTTCTCGGCCGCGTTGATGATGGCGACGCCGATGCGGTCCTTCACGCTGCTGGAGGGGTTGTAGAACTCGAGCTTGGCGAGCACGGTGGCGCCGAGGCCTTCGGTCAGACGATTCAGCTTGACGAGGGGGGTCCCACCGACGGCTTCGGTGATGTCGGAATA
This sequence comes from Cryobacterium sp. TMS1-13-1, assembly GCF_004403125.1. Classification (NCBI taxonomy): domain Bacteria; kingdom Bacillati; phylum Actinomycetota; class Actinomycetes; order Micrococcales; family Microbacteriaceae; genus Cryobacterium; species Cryobacterium sp. TMS1-13-1. The sequence continues at coordinate 19,138 of NZ_SOGX01000017.1, forward strand.
GATCTTGGGCACGTGAGCAACTTTCATTCGGTGATCTTCGGCAAAATATGGTGTGTAGGGCCTTCTCCACCCTATGGCCCTCGGCCACTAACGGCCGGGTGCGTTACATTTCACTACGTGCCTTCTTCAGATTCTGCCCTGCCCCCCACCGTCACCTCCCTGAGAAACCAGGCGATTGCCCGGCTCGGCGCCGCCGGAATCACCGACCCGGAGGTCGACGCCGACCTGCTGATCGGCCACGTGCTCGGTCAAAGCCGCGGCGAAGTGCAGGCCGCCAGCATCCTGGCTAAACCCGTCAGCAAAGCGGATGCAGCCGCCATCGACCTCCTGCTGGCCCGCCGCAGCGCCCGCGAGCCCCTGCAACACATAACAGGGCGCGCCCCCTTCCGGGCGCTGGCCCTCAACGTTGGACCGGGTGTCTTCGTGCCTCGCCCCGAAACCGAGCAGGTCGCCCAGTTCGCCATCGACGCGCTGCGATCGATGCCCGACGCGGAGCCGATCGGTGTGGACCTCGGCACCGGCAGTGGCGCCATCGCCCTGGCCCTGGCCACCGAGGTGCCGCACGCCCGTATCTTCGCCGTCGAGAACTCGGCGGAAGCGTACCCGTGGACCTCGCGCAACTTCGCCGAGGTCGCTGCCCCCAATGCCACCCTCACCTTCGGTGACCTCGCCGACGCCTTCGTCGAACTCAACGGTACGGTCGCCGTCGTCATTTCCAATCCCCCGTACATTCCAGCGGATGCGATTCCCCGCGACCCCGAGGTGCGCCTGTTCGATCCGGCCCACGCCCTGTTCGGTGGTCCGGACGGCCTCGACGTGGTGCGAAGCGTATCGGCGACCGGCCTGCGCCTGCTGCGACCGGGCGGTGTGCTCGTGATCGAACACGGGGAACTGCAGGGAGCGGCTATCCGGGATCTGCTGGCCGCGGACGGCTGGCGCGCCCCGGCCACCCACCGTGACTACACGAGTCGCGACCGGGCGACCACGGCGTTGCACCCCTGAGCGACGCGCGACGCAACCGGTGGTCGTGGAATCCGCTTCTCACAACCGCGCTGGGTTAGAATTGCCGGAAATGACACGTATCTACGACTGCACGAGCGACTCGGACACGGGCGAGTCCGACACGAGCCAATCGAAATATCAGACGGCCATTGCACTGGCGCGCTCGGCGATCGGCCGCGGGGCCCTCGTCGTCATCCCCACCGACACCGTCTACGGGGTGGCCGCCGACGCGTTCAATGCCGAAGCCGTACAGCTGCTTCTGGACGCGAAGGGGCGCGGGCGCCAGTCGCCGCCGCCCGTGCTGATTCCCGCCGTCAGCACCCTCGATGCCCTCGCCGTCGACGTACCGCAGCCCGTACGCGATCTGGTCGCGGCGTTCTGGCCGGGCGGATTGACCGTCATCGTCCATGCCCAGCCGTCGCTGGTCTGGGATCTCGGCGAAACCCGCGGCACCGTCGCCCTGCGCATGCCGAGCAACCAGGTCGCGCTCGACTTGCTCGATGCAACCGGCCCGCTCGCGGTGTCGAGCGCGAACCTCAGCGGCGCGCCCGCCGCCCTCGACGCGCTTTCCGCCGAGGCCGCCCTCGGCGAAAGCGTTGAGGTCTATCTCGACGGCGGCACGGCCGGCAACACCTATGAAAGCGCCTTCGGACTGGCTGGTGAGGGCTCCTCGACCATCGTCGACGCGACCGGCTTTGAGACTAATGGCGGTCTGCTGCACATCGTGCGCTCCGGGGTCATCTCCCGAGACGCGATCTCCGACGTCATCGGCGAACTGCTGGCCCCGGAGGCGGCACCCGACACAGCGGCACCCGACGCAGCGGTCGATCCCGCCGATGCAGGCGAAACGGATGCGGCACCCACACTCTCCGCACCCTCCCAGGACGATACGGATACCAGCCGGTAGCCCATGACAGTATTCATTCTGCTCGCGCTCGTTTCGGCGATCGTCACCTTCGCGCTGTCGATCGTCGTCTACAAGCTCAGCCACAAGTACCGTCTCTACCCGAAGATTCGGGAACGTGACGTGCACACCCGCCCGACGCCGCGCCTCGGCGGAATCGCCATGTTCCTCGGCATCCTGGTCGCATTCGGTATCGCCTACCTCACAGCCGGGGCATTCGCACCGCTTCGCCTGGTCTTTGCCGACCCGCAGCAGATCCTCGCGATCCTCGGCGCAGCGCTGCTGATCGTGCTGGTCGGGGTGGCCGACGACATCTGGGACCTCGACTGGATGACGAAACTCGCCGGCCAATTCATCGCCGCCGGGCTCGTGGCCTGGCAGGGCGTGCAGATCTACTCCCTGCCGATCGGCGGGCTGACGGTCTGGAGCGGCTGGACGTCGATCGTCGTCACGGTCGTCGCCATCGTCGTTGTCATGAACATGATCAACTTCATCGATGGCCTCGACGGTCTCGTCACCGGCGTCGCCCTCATCGCCAACGGCGTGTTCTTTCTGTACAGCTACCTGCTCGTGCGTGACACCTCGCCGACCAACTACTTCAACCTCGCCTCGCTGATTGCTGCCATCCTGGTCGGCGCCTGTGTGGGGTTCCTGCCGTTGAACTGGCATCCAGCGAAGATGTTCATGGGCGACGCCGGTGCGCTCCTGGTAGGCCTGCTCATGGCCACGAGCGCGATAGCCATAACCGGGCAGATCGACCTGACCTCCCTCAACCGTTCGCAGCTGTTCCCGGCCTTTATTCCCCTCTTGCTGCCCCTGGCGATCATGATCATCCCGCTGCTGGACTTCGGGCTCGCCGTCCTCCGCCGGGTACACGCGGGCAAGTCACCCTTCAGTGCCGACCGAAAACACCTGCACCACCGCTTGCTCGATATGGGACATTCCCACCTGCATGCCGTGCTGATCTTCTATGGGTGGACAGCAGCAGCATCCATCGGATGCCTGCTCTACTACATCCTGCCGGTTTACCTCGGTCTTCCCACCGGCTACGCCACCATCTTCCTGGTGACCTCGCTCCTGATCTGCACCATCGTCACCCTCGCCCCGCTCGGTCGCCGCAAGACCGGCGAATGGGCCAGCCAGTCGGCGGCGCTGCCGGTGGTCGTTCTGAATCAGCTCGACCCGCTCGACGTCGCGGGCCAGGACACCACAGACACACCCGTACTATCAGACCCCGCAACGACACGAGCGACCGCCCCCGCGGCGACGCCTGCCGAGGAGAACGCATGACCAGCACCAACACGCCCGCCCCCACCCAGCCCACCTCGATCCCCGTGCTGCGTCGCATCCTGCTCTACGGCGTCTACGTCGCCGTGGCCATCGCGGTGGTCGGATCCATTGTCGGCTTTGTCGTCGACGGCGGTACCGGGGTGCTGAGCGCTCTGATCGGAACGGCTATGTCGGTCGCCTTCATGGGGATCACGGCCGGCAGTATTCTCCTGGCCAACCGCGTGGCCGGAAACGAATCCGCCATCGGTGGATTCTTTGGCATCATCATGGGGGGCTGGCTGCTCAAATTCGTCGTCTTCCTGGTGCTTTTGGTGCTGCTGCAGGACCGCGCCTGGATCCAGCCGATGGTGCTGTTCTTCTGCATCATTGCCGGAGTGATCGGCTCCCTCGTGGTCGATGCGGTCGTGGTGATGAAGAGTCGAATGCCCTATACGAGTGACGTCACGTTGCCCCCGGCACCCATCGACGACTGACCTTGGCACCCAAGCCTCGACCCATCCCGCTCTCGATTCGGCTCAGCGCCTGATCTTTGCTAGAGTAAACACTGATCCAACCCCGGTTTGCACATGCTTTACAGCGTAGTGAACCTGCCCATATTCGTCGATGCGCGAGCAGAGCTCACCGCCCCGAAACAGGAGAAAGCGCTGCTAAAAATCGCCGTAAACCTGATGGTCCCGTCTGCCACCGACGACGGTGAATTCCACGGTCCCTCCATCAATGAGTTCTTCCCCGATGTAATCTTCTTTGCCGATACTCCGTTCGAGATTAACCGCATCATCCTGATTCGCTTCCTCGCGGTTGCGGTTCTGATGCTGGTGTTCTGGCTTGGTACGCGTCGCATGAAGATCATTCCGACCCGCGGCCAGAGCCTGGCCGAAATGGGACTCGACTTCGTTCGCGTCAATATCGCCGAAGACCTGCTCGGTAAGAAAGACGGCAAGCGTTTTCTGCCGCTTCTGACGACCATCTTCTTCATGGTGTTGTTCATGAACATCACGGGCATCATCCCGTTCCTCAATATCGCCGGTACGTCGGTGATCGGGGTTCCGCTGCTGCTCGGTGTCATTTCGTACGGAACCTTCATCTACGCCGGCATCAAGAAGAGCCCGGGCAAGTTCTTCCGTAACTCGCTCTTCCCGCCCGGAGTTCCGCCGGCCCTGTACATCATCGTGACGCCGATCGAATTTATCTCGACGTTCCTGGTGCGGCCGGTCACTCTGACTCTCCGACTGATGATGAACATGATCGTCGGACACCTTCTGCTTGTGCTGTTCTTCAGCGCCACGCATTTTTTCTTCTTCACTGCCGATGGTGGTTTCAAGCTCTTCGGTGCTGGCACCCTCGTCTTCGGCTTCGCCTTCACGCTGTTCGAAGTGCTGATCGCCGTCCTCCAGGCTTACATTTTTGCCCTACTCACCGCCGTCTACATCCAGCTCGCGCTGGCTGAGGAACACTAGACACTTTACGAATCCGGCGATCGCCGCATTCACCACTACGGAAGGAAACACACGTGGACGCAACAACCGTTCTCGCGGAAATCAGCGGAAACATCGCGACCGTCGGTTATGGCCTCGCAGCCATCGGCCCGGCAATCGGTGTAGGTATCGTCGTTGGCAAGACCATTGAGGGTGTCGCACGTCAGCCTGAACTGGCCGGCCGCCTGCAGGTGCTGATGTACATCGGTATCGCCTTCACCGAGGCGCTCGCCTTCATCGGCATCGCGACCTACTTCATCTTCACGAACTAGTCCTCTTCACTACTTAGTTAGGAGGCATGATGCTTCACGCAGTAATTGCAGCCGCGACGGAAGAAGCGGCGCCAAACCCGCTCATCCCGGAGCCGTACGACATCATTTGGTCGGCGGTCTGCTTTGTCGTGATTTTGTTCTTCTTCTGGAAGCTTGTGCTCCCCAAGATGCAGAAGCTTCTTGACGATCGTGCAGAAGCCATTGAAGGCAACATCGCCAAAGCCGACGACGCCCAGCGCAAGGCCGAAGCTGCACTCGTGCAGTACACGGCTCAGCTCGCTGAAGCTCGCGCCGAAGCCGGTCAGATTCGTGACCAGGCCCGCACCGATGGCCAGCGCATTGTCGCTGAGCACAAGGAAGCGGCCACGGCCGAAGCCGGCCGCATCGCGGCCAGTGCCAAGACGCAGATCGAAGCCGAACGCCAGGCCGCCGTTGTCTCCCTGCGCAGTGAGGTCGGCACACTCGCCATTGACCTCGCCTCGGGTGTCATTGGGGAAAGCCTGTCCGACGACGCCAAGGCCAGCGCCATTGTCGATCGTTTCCTGGCCGAACTTGAAGCCAGCGAAGCGCCAGTAGCAGGAAAGATCTAACCAATGGGAAGCGCCACGAGAGAAGCACTCGCCACATCGAGGGCGGCACTGTCCGTCCCCGGCAGCACGACTGATCTGGCGACGGGCGAAAGCCTCTTCGGCGCCGGTCGAGTGATCGGTTCGTCGTCGCAGCTCCTGTCGGCGCTTGGCGATGCATCAGCGGATGCTGCGGCCAAGGTCACCCTCGTTCGTGCCGTCTTCGGTGCGAGCGTGACGCCTCGGGCGCTGGATCTGCTCGCCGCAGCCGTTGCCGAACGTTGGTCCAGCCACGACGACCTGCTCGCCGGGATCGAAGAACTGGGGCTTCGGGCATCCGCCCTGTCTGTTTCGGCCGAAACGTCGATCGAGGGCGAACTGTTCTCCTTCGGCAAGACCGTCTCCTCTGACGCCGAGCTCGAACTGGCCCTGGCCAGCAAGCTTGGCAAGATCGACGCCAAAGCCGCCCTGGTTGAAAAGCTCCTGGCCGGCAAGGTGTCCGGTCAGACGCTCGCAATTGTTCGCCACCTGGTGCAGCAGCCTCGCGGCCGTCGCATCGGCGAATTGCTGCGGCAGGCGGCATCCGTTGTCGCCGACCAGGCCGGAACGTCGATTGCCACCATCACTTCGGCGAGCGTTTTGACGCCCGCCCAGCTCGACCGTCTGCGCAAGAGCCTCCAGGAACGCCATGGGCGTGCACTCACCATCAATCAGGTCGTTGACCCGGCTCTGGTCGGGGGAGTACGCGTACAGATCGGCGATCTGGTTATCGACGGCAGCATTGCAACCCGCCTGGCCGATTTGAGACTCCAGCTCGCCAGCTGATTTTTGCGCAGTTCGGCAAAACCGGCAGCACCGTAAACCACGCAGTACCAGATTCAGGGCGGCAGCGTCTTGAACAGACAGAACCTGTACAGCCGTACAGAAAAGGGAAGATGATGGCAGAACTAACGATCAGCCCCGATGAGATCCGTGGCGCTCTCCAGGACTTCGTGAAGTCCTATGAGCCGAACAAGACATCGACGACCGAGGTCGGCTACGTCACCACGGCCGGTGACGGTATCGCCCACGTTGAGGGCTTGCCCGGCGTGATGGCCAACGAGCTCATCAAATTCGCCGACGGTACCCTGGGCCTGGCCCAGAACCTCGATGAAGATGAGATCGGCGTCGTCGTCCTCGGCGAGTTCGCCAGCGTTGTTGAGGGCATGGAGGTGCACCGCACCGGCGAGGTTCTCTCCGTTCCCGTCGGTGACGCCTTCCTCGGTCGCGTCGTCGACCCGCTCGGCGCGCCGATCGATGGTCTCGGCGAGATTGTCAGCGAGGCCCGTCGTGCCCTCGAGCTGCAGGCTCCCGGTGTCATGCACCGTAAGAGCGTGCATGAGCCGATGCAGACCGGTATCAAGGCCATCGACGCCATGATTCCGATCGGCCGCGGCCAGCGTCAGCTCATTATCGGTGACCGCCAGACTGGCAAGACCGCGATCGCGATCGACACCATCATCAACCAGAAGGCCAACTGGGAGTCCGGTGACACGAACAAGCAGGTTCGTTGTATCTACGTCGCCATCGGACAGAAGGGCTCCACCATCGCTTCGGTGAAGGGTGCGCTCGAGGATGCCGGAGCGATGGAGTACACCACCATCGTCGCCGCCCCCGCTTCCGACCCGGCTGGCTTCAAGTACCTCGCCCCGTACACCGGTTCGGCCATCGGCCAGCACTGGATGTACGCCGGCAAGCACGTTCTCATCGTCTTCGACGACCTGTCCAAGCAGGCCGAGGCCTACCGTGCCGTTTCGCTGCTGCTGCGTCGCCCGCCGGGACGCGAAGCGTACCCCGGAGACGTGTTCTACCTGCACTCCCGTCTGCTCGAGCGTTGTGCCAAGCTGTCTGACGCCCTCGGCGCCGGTTCGATGACCGGTCTTCCGATCATCGAGACCAAGGCCAACGACGTTGCCGCCTACATTCCGACCAACGTGATCTCGATCACCGACGGCCAGATCTTTCTGCAGTCCGACCTGTTCAACGCCAACCAGCGTCCTGCTGTTGACGTGGGTATCTCGGTCTCCCGCGTCGGTGGCGACGCGCAGGTCAAGTCGATCAAGAAGGTGTCGGGAACGCTCAAGCTTGAGCTGGCTCAGTACCGCTCGCTCGAAGCCTTCGCGATGTTCGCCTCCGACCTCGACGCGGCCAGCCGTCGTCAGCTCGCTCGCGGTGCGCGTCTGACCGAACTTCTGCGTCAGCCGCAGTACTCGCCGTACCCCGTTGAGGACCAGGTTGTCTCAATCTGGGCCGGCATCAACGGCAAGCTCGACGAGGTTCCGGTTCCCGACGTTCTGCGTTTCGAGCGTGAGCTGCTCGACTTCCTCGGTCGCAACACCGAGATCCTGAAGAACCTGCGCGAGACCAACGTTCTCTCCGACGAGACCGTTGCCGCTCTGAGCAAGGGTGTCGACAAGTTCAAGCTCGAGTTCCAGACCGGCGAGGGCAAGCCGCTCGCCTCGGTTGGCAAAGAGAAGTTTGAGGCCATTGCCGCCGAAGACGTCAACCAGGAAAAGATCGTCAAGCACCGCCGCTAGTCGCTTTTCGACTTGCGGTGCCACTGATCTCATTAAACTGAAAGACAAGGAAGCAGACACATGGGAGCGCAACTTCGCGTCTACCGGCAGAAGATCAAGTCTGCCCAGACGACCAAGAAGATCACTCGGGCCATGGAGCTGATCTCCGCCTCGCGCATCCAGAAAGCGCAGGCGCGAGTCGCTGCGTCAACCCCGTACTCGCGTGCAGTGACTCGTGCCGTCTCGGCCGTGGCCACGTACTCGAACGTCGAGCACGTGCTCACAACGGAGCCGGAGAAGATCGAGCGCGCAGCGGTCGTTATCTTCGCCTCCGACCGTGGCCTGGCCGGCGCGTTCAGCTCGCAGGTTCTGCGTGAAGCGGAGTCGCTCAGTGAGCTGCTGCGCGGCCAGGGCAAAGACATCGTCTACTTCCTGGTCGGCCGTAAGGCCATCGCCTACTTCACGTTTCGGGGCCGCGCGTCTGAGCGAGTCTGGACCGGCGGCACCGATCAGCCGCAGTTCGAAACGGCCAAGGAAATTGGCGAGGCCTTGCTCGAGTCGTTCCTCACGGACTACTCCGATGGCGGCGTCGATGAGATTCACATCGTCTACAACCGCTTCGTGAGCATGGTTACCCAGGTTCCCGAGGTCGTTCGACTGCTTCCGCTCGAGGTCGTCGAGGGTGTGGAAGAACCGGGCAACAGCACGGTTCTTCCGCTCTACGAGTTCGAACCCGACGTGGAAACGGTTCTGGACAGCCTCCTCCCGGTGTACATCGAGAGTCGTCTGTTCAACGCCATGTTGCAGTCGGCGGCTTCCGAGCACGCGAGCCGTCAGAAAGCGATGAAGTCGGCCAGCGACAACGCCGACAAGCTGATCACGGACTACACGCGGTTGTCGAACAACGCGCGGCAGTCCGAGATCACCCAGCAGATTTCCGAGATCGTGGGTGGAGCCGATGCGCTCTCATCCGCCAAGAAGTAACCAGAGAAGAGAGAGCAATGACTGACACCGCAACCGCGCCAGTCCGCGCGGAGGATACGGCCGGCTCTGTTGGCCGCATCGCCCGTGTCACGGGCCCTGTTGTCGACATCGAGTTTCCGCATGACTCGATCCCCGGCATCTACAACGCCCTGAAGACCACGATCACCATCGGCGACGAGTCGAACGAGATCACCCTCGAGGTTGCTCTGCACCTCGGCGACGACCTGGTTCGTGCCATCGCACTCAACCCGACCGACGGACTTGTCCGCGGCCAGGAAGTGCGCGATACCGGCAGCCCCATCACGGTTCCGGTCGGAAACGTCACCAAGGGCAAGGTCTTCAACGTCATCGGCGATGTGCTGAACGCCAAGCCGGGCGAGAAGATCGAGATCACGGAGCGCTGGCCCATCCACCGCAAGCCGCCGCCCTTCGACCAGCTCGAGTCGAAGACTCAGCTGTTCGAGACCGGCATCAAGGTCATTGACCTTCTGACGCCGTATGTTCTCGGTGGAAAGATCGGCCTGTTCGGTGGTGCCGGTGTCGGTAAGACCGTTCTGATCCAGGAAATGATCCAGCGCGTTGCGCAGGACCACGGTGGAGTTTCGGTATTCGCCGGAGTCGGTGAGCGTACCCGTGAGGGCAACGACCTCATCGCCGAGATGGAAGAAGCCGGCGTCTTCGACAAGACCGCACTGGTCTTCGGCCAGATGGACGAGCCGCCGGGAACGCGTCTGCGCGTCGCGCTGTCTGCCCTCACCATGGCGGAGTACTTCCGCGATGTCGAGAAGCAGGACGTGTTGCTCTTCATCGACAACATCTTCCGCTTCACGCAGGCCGGTTCAGAGGTCTCCACGCTGCTTGGCCGTATGCCGTCCGCGGTGGGCTACCAGCCGAACCTCGCCGACGAAATGGGCATCCTGCAGGAGCGCATCACGTCGACGCGTGGCCACTCGATCACCTCCCTTCAGGCGATCTACGTTCCTGCCGACGACTACACCGACCCGGCTCCGGCGACCACGTTCGCCCACCTCGACGCCACGACCGAGCTGTCGCGTGAAATCGCGTCGAAGGGCCTCTACCCGGCCGTCGACCCGCTCACCTCGACCAGCCGTATCCTCGACCCCCGCTACTTGGGTGCCGATCACTACAACACGGCCGTTCGCGTGAAGGCCATTCTGCAGAAGAACAAGGAACTCCAGGAGATCATCGCGATCCTCGGTGTTGACGAGCTGTCTGAAGAAGACAAGGTCACGGTTTCCCGTGCCCGTCGTATTCAGCAGTTCCTTTCCCAGAACACCTACATGGCGAAGAAGTTCACCGGTGTTGAGGGCTCCACGGTTCCGCTGAAGGACACCATCGAGTCGTTCACGGCGATCGCCAACGGTGACTTCGACCACGTCGCCGAGCAGGCATTCTTCAACGTCGGTGGCATCAACGACGTCGAAGAGAAGTGGGCTCAGATTCAGAAAGAGAACGACTAAGCATGGCAAAGTCGCTGTCCGTCAGCGTTGTGTCGGCCGACCAACAGGTCTGGACCGGCGAAGCGACGATGGTTGTCGCCAAGACCGTCGAGGGCGAGATCGGTATTCTTGCCGGTCACGAACCGATGTTGGCGATTCTGGCCGCAGGCGATGTTCGCCTCACCCTGGCCGATGGTTCCAAGGTCGTCGCGAAGGCTGAAGACGGCTTTCTGTCCGTCGACAACGACATTGTGACCGTCGTGGCTCGCAAGGCTGAACTCGTCTAACAACGGAACACCTTTGCTCATACTGCTACCGCCGTCGGAGACGAAACGCTCCGGCGGCGAAGCTGTACCCTTGGACTGGTCGCTCCTGGCTTACCCGGCCCTCAGCGTCAAGCGCCGATCCCTCGCCCGGGCGCTGGTGAGCCTGTCGCGGCACCCGGAAGCGGCGATGGCCGCCCTGAAACTCGGTCGCACCCAGTTGTTCGAACTGGACCGCAACCGTGAGCTTCTGCGGTCGCCGACCATGCCAGTCATTGACCGTTATACCGGGGTGCTCTTCGATGGGTTGGATGTTGCCACCCTGACGGTCCCGCAGCGCGAGTTCGCGCAGGCCCACCTCGTCGTGCATTCCGCGCTGCTCGGGCCGCTCGCGGCACTGGACCCGATTCCGGCCTACCGGCTGTCGCATGACTCCCGGGTACCGGATCTGACCTTGAACAAGCATTCGCTCAAACAACATTGGGCCGCCGACGTGCAGAAGCTCCTCGGCCGAACCGAGGGCCTGTTGCTTGATTTGCGCTCGGAGGCCTATGTCGCCCTGGGCGCCCGGCCGGTGCGCCCGAACTCGATCTACCTGCGGGTTGTCGCCGACAGCGGCGACGGCCAGAGACGCGCTCTCAATCACTTCAACAAGAAGTCCAAGGGGGAATTCACGCGGGCCCTGATCGACAACGGGCACAACTTCGGGACCGTTGCCGACCTGATCGACTGGGCCCGATCGGTCGGTATCAGGCTGGCACCCGGTGCGCCCGGTGAACTTCAGCTTCTCGTCGAGCAGCATCTGGCCAGCAAGGGCCAGCCGGCGAAGTCGACGATCTACACGGCCCGGTAGCACGCAGACGCGTCTTCGGAAGCAGACTAGTGGTGCACGATGCCCTCGTGGTCGAGCAGCCAGGCCTTGGTGGGGATGCCCTGACCGGCACTGTAACCGGTGATTCGCCCCGTGGTCGCGAGCACGCGGTGGCAGCCGATGATGATCGGCACTGGGTTGGCGCCGACAGCTCCACCGATGGCGCGGCCCGATGCGGCGCGCCCGATGTCAGTGCCGAGCGCACCGTACGCGATGACCTCGCCGAAGCCCAGAGTTGAAAGGCGAGCCCACACGCTGCGTTGAAATTCGGTGCCGCGGGTCAGGTGCACCGGAAGGTCGAACGAGTGTCGGGTCCCCGCAAAATACTCGTCCAGCTGCTTGGCCGCCCGTCGCAGTACCGGGGAGGGGTTCTCGGCGGATTCCTCGAGCGGAAGGTGACCGTCGGTTTCGATCGAGAGCGAGAGGATGCCGTCATCATCGGCGGTGAGCTCAAGCCGCCCGAGGGGGCTCGGCAAGCGAAGGAGCGCGGGAGGCATGGTGGTCATATTTCGACTGTAGCCGCACCCAAATGAGCGTACTCGCGGGTTTCGGACATCGGTGCCGAACGCCCGCAACGGTGCGGCTGTGCAGGAGACGGTCGGTTTGCCCCGAGCCGGCCGAACGGTCCTAGTCTAAAGGGATGGCTCAGATTGAATATCGCAGACTTGGCTCCTCCGGACTGACCGTTTCAACGATCGGACTGGGTTGCAACAACTTCGGCCGCAGCGGTACGGCGTCGGAGGGACAGGACGGCACGACCGCCGTCATTGATGCGGCATTCGAGGCCGGGGTGACGCTCTTCGACACGGCAGACATCTATGGTGCCGAGCGAGGGCTGAGCGAGACCCTGATGGGTCACTCGCTGCGCGGCAAACGCGACCAGATTGTGCTCGCGTCCAAGTTCGGCATGGACATGGGCGGGTTGAACGGTCCGGACTGGGGCGCGCGCGGCTCGCGCCGGTACATCCGTTTGGCCGTTGAGGCATCGCTTCGACGTCTGCAGACCGACTGGATCGACCTGTATCAGCTGCACGTCGCCGATCCATTGACACCGATCGAGGAAACGCTGTCCACGCTCGATGATCTCATCACCGAGGGCAAGATTCGCTACATCGGCCACTCCAATCTGGCCGGCTGGCAGATCGCGGAGGCGGAGTTCACCGCGCAAATGAACGGGCATCCCAAATTCATCTCGAGCCAGAACGAGTACAGCCTGCTGGTGCGCGATGTCGAAGAGGATGTCCTTCCGGCCGTGAACGCTTACGGCCTGGGCTTTCTCCCGTTCTTCCCCCTCTATAACGGACTGTTCACGGGCAAGTTCTCCCGCGCGGGTGGGCCAGCTGACAGTCGCATCATGATGATCCGGCGCCACCTCGCTGACGATGCTCCCTGGGACGTGATCGAGCAGTACCAGGAGTGGTGCGACGCGCGTGGCGTTAATATGTTGGCGGCGACGTTCGCCTGGCTGCTCGCCCAGCCCGGGCTGACGAGTGTGATTGCCGGCGCGACCAAGCCTGAACAGATCCGTCAAAATGCCAGCGCGGCGACCGCGTGGGAGCCGAGCGCCGACGAGGTGGCCTACATTTCGGACCTCTTTGCCTGAACGTCTGATGTGAAGTTGTGCCGAAGTCGGCGATTTTTGCGTAGGGCGCAATATTTCGGTCGAGGACGTGTCGTAAAGAGTGCACTATGGCATCAGAGGTATCTGCGCCGACCCCTCGGTCTGGGCGGCGCCTATTCACGCATCTAGACGGTTCAGTAGGAGAGTTTCGTGCTTTGGTCCTTGCTCGTGAGTTTTCTGCGGCCGTACTGGCAACTGCTCACCGGGGTGATCGTCTTTCAACTGGCCCAGTCGATCGCTTCCCTTTTTCTGCCCACTCTAAACGCCGACATCATCGACGAGGGCGTCGCCACCGGCGACACCGGCTACATTCTGCGTGTGGGCGGGCTGATGTTGCTCATCACGCTCGCCCAGATCGGGTGCGCGATCGTCGCCGTGTACTTCGGTGCCAAGGTGGCGATGAAGGTCGGTCGTGACCTGCGCGGGGCGGTCTTCAGCCGGGTGGGGGAGTTCTCCGAGCAGGAGGTCACCCGGTTCGGCGCTCCGTCGCTGATCACCCGCTCCACCAATGACGTGCAGCAGGTGCAGATGCTCGTGCTCACCACCTGCACACTGCTCGTCTCCGCGCCCATCCTCAGCATTGGCGGCGTGATCATGGCGATCCGCCAGGATGTGCAGCTGTCCTGGCTGATCGCGGTGAGCGTGCCGATACTGCTCATCGCGGTTGGTCTCATCGTCGTACGAATGGTTCCCCTGTTTCGCAAGATGCAGACTCGCATCGACACCGTCAACCGGGTGCTGCGGGAACAGCTCACCGGCATCCGTGTTGTGCGCGCGTTTGTTCGTGAGACGCAAGAGATTTCCCGGTTCGCCAAGGCTAACCAGGACGTCACCGACGTGGCCCTGGGCTCGGGCCGGCTGATGGCGCTCATGTTTCCCATCGTTATGCTCGTGCTCAACGTGTCGAGCGTCGCCGTGATCTGGTTCGGCGCGTTCCGCATCGAAGACGGTTCGATGCAGGTCGGCACACTGATTGCCTTCCTCAGCTACCTCATGCAGATTCTGATGGCGGTCATGATGGCCACGTTCATGGCCGTGATGATTCCGCGGGCCGCCGTCTCGGCCGACCGCATCGGCGAGGTGCTGGCCACCGCGTCGAGTGTCGTGCCGCCGGCAAACCCGGTGAACGTGACCGTCGGCCACGGCGAGCTCGAACTGCTCGACGTGGGCTTCGCCTATCCCGGCGCCGAACAACCGGTGCTGCGCAACGTGAGCTTCATCGCTCGCCACGGCGAGACCACGGCGATCATCGGCAGTACGGGGAGTGGCAAAACCACCCTAGTGAACCTGTTGCCGCGACTGTTCGACGCCACAAGCGGTTCCGTTCTGGTGGACGGCGTGAATGTGCGCGAGTTGAACCCCGACCTGCTCTGGGGCAATATCGGTCTCGTACCGCAAAAGCCCTACCTGTTCTCCGGCACTGTGCGCAGCAACTTGCTCTACGGCAAACCAGATGCGACGCAAGAGGAACTCTGGCAGGCGCTCACCATCGCCCAGGCCCGGGATTTCGTCACTGAAATGGAGGGCGGGCTTGATGCGAAGATTACCCAGGGCGGCACCAATGTGTCGGGTGGGCAGCGCCAGCGCCTCGCGATTGCCCGCGCCCTGGTGAAACAGCCGGAGCTGTACATTTTCGACGACTCGTTCTCGGCCCTCGACCTCGCGACGGATGCCCGGCTGCGGCTCGCGCTCAAACAGAGCGCCAATGGCGCCACCATGGTCATCGTCGCCCAGCGGGTGTCGAGCATCATCGACGCCGACCAGATCCTGGTGCTGGAAGACGGCCGGATCGTCGGCCGCGGAACCCACGAGCAGCTGCTCGAGTCCAATGCGACCTACCAGGAAATTGTGTCATCCCAGCTCACCGCGGAGGAAGCAGCATGAGCGAGACGCACCCTGACGACAAGCCGGCTCCGCGCCCGCAGCGCGGCGGTGGGCCCTTCGGGGGGATGAATCTGCCGGCCGAGAAATCCCTGAATTTCACGGCCTCGGGCAAACGGCTGCTCGGCAAGCTGCGGCCGGAACGCCTGTTGCTCGTGCTCGTGTTCGCCCTCTCGGTGATCAGCGTGACGTTCTCGGTGCTTGGGCCGCGCCTGCTCGGCGAGGGCACCAACCTGATCTTCTCCGGCGTGGTGTCGAAATTGCTGCCGAGCGGCAGCAGTCAGGCCGACGTGATCGCGGGGCTGCGGGCATCCGGTGACAGCGCGCAGGCCGACATGCTCAGCAGCATGACGCTCACGCCGGGGCTCGGAATCGACTTCGCCATGCTTTCTACCGTGCTGTTCTGGGCGCTCGCGCTCTACGTACTCTCGAGCGTGTTCAGCTGGATGCAGGCCTACGTACTCAACGGAGTCGTGCAGCGCACCGTCTACCGGCTGCGCGAAGAGATCGAGGCGAAAATCAATCGCCTGCCGCTGAGCTACTTCGATAAGAAGCCGCGCGGTGAACTGCTCAGCCGGGTCACCAACGACGTCGACAATATCTCGCAGAGCCTGCAGCAGTCGCTCAGCCAGGTAGTCACGAGCCTGCTCACCGTGATCGGCGTCATCGTGATGATGCTCATCCTGTCGCCACTGCTCGCCCTGATCGCGCTCGTCACCGTGCCGCTGACCCTCGTGATCACCGCTTTCATCGCCAAGCGTTCACAGAAGCTGTTCGTGGCCCAGTGGGCGAACACCGGGGAGCTGAACGGTCAGATTGAGGAGACCTTCACCGGCCATGCCCTGGTCAAGGTGTTCGGCCGGCAGAAGGAAGTCGACGCCCGGTTCAAGGCCAAGAACGACGAACTCTATGAGGCCAGCTTCGGCGCGCAGTTCATCAGCGGCCTGATTATGCCGGCGATGACCTTCATCGGCAACCTCGTCTACGTCGCCATCGCGGTCGTCGGCGGCCTGCAGGTCGCCTCCGGTGCCATGCAGCTCGGTGACGTGCAGGCGTTCATTCAATACTCCCGCCAGTTCACCCAGCCGCTCGCGCAGCTCGGGTCGATGGCCAACCTGCTGCAGTCGGGCGTCGCATCCGCTGAACGGGTCTTCGACCTGCTCGATGCCGAGGAGCAGAGCGAAGACCCGGACTTGGCGCAGACGCCGACTGAAGCGCACGGCCGGTTGGTCTTCGAGAACGTGTCGTTCCGTTATAGCGCCGAGAAGCCGCTGATCGAAGAGCTCAGCCTCGTCGCCGAACCCGGGCAGACCATCGCGATCGTCGGCCCGACCGGGGCCGGCAAGACCACCCTCGTGAACCTCATGATGCGGTTCTACGAGATTGATTCCGGGCGCATCCTGCTCGACGGCGTTGACGTGGCGACCATGACCCGGCACGACCTGCGCAGCCGTATGGGAATGGTGCTGCAGGACACCTGGTTGTTCGGCGGCACCATCCGCGACAATATCGCCTACGGCCGACCGGATGCGACGGAGCAAGACATTCTCGCTGCCGCCACAGCCACCTACGTGGACCGGTTCGTGCACTCGCTTCCGGACGGATATGACACCGTGCTCGACGACGAGGGAGGCAACGTGAGCGCGGGGGAGATGCAGCTGCTCACCATTGCCCGGGCGTTCCTGGCCAAGCCGAGCGTTCTTATCCTCGACGAGGCGACGAGCTCGGTCGACACCCGCACCGAGGTGCTCGTGCAGAAGGCGATGAGCGCGTTGCGGGCCGAACGCACAAGCTTTGTCATCGCGCACAGGCTATCGACTATTCGCGACGCCGACCTGATTCTCGTGATGGAGTCTGGCCGCATCGTGGAGCAGGGCAACCATGTGCAGTTGCTCGCCGCGAACGGTGCCTACCAGGCGCTGTATGCGGCGCAGTTCGCGGCCCCGGTCGCCGACGAGGTTTAGAGCGTCTCCTCCACAGGGAGCCTGCCGCCGAGGTGATCCCCAGATACGCGGTCGGTAGTGTCGGGTTTACGCGCGACCGGGCACAGTGGCGGCATGCAACCAACCCGTGTTAAAGCCCAGAAGGCCCAGGACTTTCTGGCACTCGTTCCCCAGCTGCTCGGGTTTCTGCCCGAGACCAGCGCGGTTCTCGTCGCGTTTCGCGGCAATCGCACCTGCGGCGCCTTGCGCTTCAACCTGCCCGAGGATGGCGCACCGCAGAAGGTGTATCAACGCATCGCCACGACACTGGCCGGGATGCTCTGCAAGATTCCCGGCGTCGACGCTGTCGTTCCCGTCATCTACACGGACGACTCCTTCGTCGAAGCCCGCGGAATCCCACGGGAGGGTTTTGCGGAGATACTGAACCGGCGGCTCGAACTCAGCGGTTTTCTGTTGCGTGATTCGCTCTGCGTGTCAGTGGATGCCTGGGGCAGCTATCTCGACCCGCAGTGCCCGGCGGGCGGGCATCCGCTCAGCGACATTGCCGAGTCCCCACTGAACGACGAGGCGACCGATCCGGCCGAGCGACCGCTCGGCACTTTGCAGAATGGCGCGGAACCGGTCGGCGTCAATCTGGCCACCAAGGAACGCCTCGCCCGGGTCTACCGGCGCTACCGCCACCTGATCGCGCGGGCCGAAAATGCCCCGGAGTTGTTTCCTACCCTCGGCGCGCTGCTCGACCCGGTCGCGATCGCGGAGGAAGCGCTGACCTGGAGCAATCCGCCCACCGAGGATGACGCGGCAGCGCTGCTCGTGCTCGTGCAGTCACCGCCCAATCGCGACCAGATCATGGTGCAGTTCGCCTTCGGCCGTGAGGAAGGCGTTCGCGCCCACAAGGTCAACCTACACTACGTCCTGCTCCAGCACGAGACCGGGCGCAGCCTCGACGATCTCGTGGCCGAGGAGATGGACTCCGGCGACTCGAGCGCCCAACATACCGGGGACATCATGCTCGGGCTGCGGCAGGAACGACCGGATGTCGAGCGGATCCGGATGGCCATCACCCTGTTGCGCACCGTGGTTGCGCTGGCGCCGCGTTCCGCCAGACCGGCGCCGCTCTGCATGCTCGCCTGGCTGTCCTGGGCCCTCGGCAGTGGCTCCGTTGCCGGATTCTTCGTGGACCAAGCGCTCGCCATCGACCCGCGGTACAGCATGGCGAACCTGCTGGAAGTGCTGCTCGGGTCGGGACACCTGCCGGAGTGGGCGTTCGCGGTTCCGCGCCGGGACGACGAGGAGAGCGACGATTTCGGCTACGAAAACGACGAAGACTTTGGCGAAGATGCCGCGCTCAGCGACGACGCTCTGTGGTCCTTCGAGGGCGAGAACAACGAAGACGACGACGAGGCGAGGGCCGCCGGCGGTTGAGGCAGGTGCTGCCCGACGGCGACCCGGTCGCGCATTCGTTTGGAGGCGAGACCGGGTCCCGGCGAACGAACTACAGGTGCTTTGGTGCCTCCGAGAGCACGCCGTGCAGAATCTCGCTGATCTCGGCGAATTCCTTCGGGCCAATGGTCAGCGGGGGAGCGAGCTGAATCACCGGGTCGCCGCGGTCATCGGCGCGGCAGTACAGGCCCGCGTCATACAGCGCCTTGGACAGGTAGCCGCGCAGCAGACGCTCGGACTCGTCGTCGTTGAACGTTTCCTTGGTGCCCTTGTCCTTGACCAGCTCGATGCCGAAGAAGTAGCCGGCACCGCGCACGTCGCCGACGATCGGTAGGTCGAGCAGCGTCTCCAGCTCCTTGCGGAACAACGGCGAGTTCTCGCGCACGTTCTCGTTGAGCTTCTCCTCCTCGAATATGTCGAGGTTGGCCAGGGCGACGGCCGAGGAGACCGGGTGGCCGCCGAAGGTGTAGCCGTGGTAGAACGTCGTATCGCCGTGCTTGAACGGTTCGTAGATGCGGTCGCTGATGATGGTCGCACCGATCGGCGAGTATCCGCTCGTCATGCCCTTGGCACAGGTGATCATGTCGGGCTGAATGTCATAGGTCGTCGATGCGAACATGTTGCCGATGCGACCGAAAGCCGTGATGACCTCATCGGCGACCAGGAGCACGTCGTACTTGTCGCAGATCTCCCGCACGCGCTTGAAATAGCCTGGAGGCGGCGGGAAGCAGCCACCGGAGTTCTGCACCGGCTCGAGGAACACGGCGGCCACGGTCTCCGGCCCTTCGAACTCGATCATTTCTTCGATGCGGTTGGCGGCCCACTGGCCGAACATCTCGAGGTTGTCGCCGAGGCCAAGGCCCGGGCTCATTTCGTCGGCGCGGTAGAAGTTGGTGTTGGGAACACGGAAGCCGCCGGGGGTGACCGGTTCGAACATTTCCTTCATTGTCGGAATGCCGGTGATGGCCAGCGCACCCTGCGGGGTGCCGTGGTAGGCGACGTTGCGGGAGATGACCTTGTGCTTGGTCGGGCGTCCCATGAGTTTCCAGTAGTACTTGGCGAGCTTGAATGCGGTTTCAACGGCTTCGCCGCCACCGGTCGAATAGAACACGCGGTTGAGGTCGCCGGGCGCATAGGAGGCGAGGCGGTCAGCGAGCTCGATCGCGTTGGGGTGGGCATACGACCAGATCGGGAAGAATGCGAGTTCTTCGGCCTGCTTGGCTGCGACCTCGGCCAGGCGCTTGCGTCCGTGTCCGGCGTTGACGGTGAATAATCCGCTCAAGCCGTCGATGTACTGCTTGCCCTGGGAATCCCAGATGTGGTGGCCCTTGCCTTTGACGATGATGGGCACTCCGGCACCGGATTCCATCACCGACTGACGGGAGAAGTGCATCCAGAGATGATCCTTGGCCTTTTGTTGCAACTCGGCGTTGTGCGCGTCGCTGAAGGCAACCGGTGAATCGATGGGTGTGGTGAGCGTCATTTTCTTTACCGTGTTCCCCAGTTATAGAACTGTTTGTGGAGTTTGAGATAAACGAAGGTCTCGGTGGAGAGAACCCCCTCGAGGTTGCGGATCTTGGAGTTGAGCAGTTCAAGTAATTCGTCGTCGTCTTCGCAGACGACCTCGGCGAGAATGTCAAAGGTGCCGGCCGTGAGTACGACATAGTCGACGGCGTCAATCGCAGCGAGTTGCTCGGCGAGAATGCGGGTGTCGGCCGAGGCTCGAATGCCGATCATCGCCTGGCGAAAGAAGCCCAGCTGCATCGGGTCGGTTACGGCGACAACCTGCATGACGCCGGAATCGGTGAGCTTTTGCACCCGCTGCCGTACGGCCGCCTCGCTGAGGCCGACAGCTTTGCCGATCTCCGCGTACGACCGGCGTCCGTCGACCTGCAGTTGTTCGATGATCTTCTTCGACACATCGTCGAGCTGGGCCGGCTTGGGCGGGTGACCACGCCTTTGTCCATTCATGCATCGATTGTGTCAGTCGAAATGCACTTCAGCAAGCGAATCCGTAGCAGTCTTCGCAAAAAACTGCGGATTTCATTTGTGAATCTGGGTGTGCTTCAAACCGAAATCGGTACACTGGGCCGCATGAGCGCCCCCGAACTACGTAACTTCATCAATGGCCAGCACTCCGAGTCGACGTCGACGGAACGGTTTGACCTGATCGATCCGGCGACCGAATCGGTCTATGCCTCGAGCCCGGTCTCGAACGCGACCGACGTCGATGCTGCCTACCGCGCCGCGGCATCCGCTTTCGAAATTTGGGGCGAAACGACCCCGGCGGTACGGCAGCTCGCACTGTTTCGCATAGCGGATGCGATGGAGGCGCGTGCCGAGGAATTCGCCGACGCCGAGTCGCTCGACACCGGCAAGCCACGTTCGACCCTCGTCGACGACGAGATTCTGCTCTCGGTCGATCAGATTCGGTTCTTCGCCGGAGCCGCCCGCAATCTGGAGGGCCGTGCGGCCGGCGAGTATCTGACCGACCACACCTCCTTCATCCGCCGCGAACCGATCGGTGTCGTCGGTCAGGTCACCCCGTGGAACTACCCGCTGAACATGGCGGTCTGGAAATTCGCGCCCGCGCTCGCCGCCGGCAATACGACCGTGCTCAAGCCCTCCGACACGACGCCGAGCGCGACCCTGCTGCTCGCCGAGATCGCCGCGGAGTTCCTGCCGAAGGGCGTGCTCAACGTAATCACCGGTGACCGCACGACCGGTGCGGCCATGATCGACCACAAGACTCCCCAGCTGGTGTCGATCACCGGATCGGTGCGGGCCGGTATGGCCGTCGCCGAAGCTGCCTCACACGATCTCAAACGGGTTCACCTTGAACTCGGTGGCAAGGCACCAGTGATCGTCTTCGACGATGCCGACATCGAGCTCGCCGTGGCCGGCATCGTCGCCGCCGGCTTCTTCAACGCCGGCCAGGATTGCACCGCTGCGACCCGGCTGCTTGTGCAGGCCGGCATTCACGACGAATTCGTCGCCGCGCTCACCGCCTACGCCAGAGAGAACGCGCGCACCGGAGCTCCCAGCGCACAGGGAATCCTGTTCGGCCCGGTGAATAACGTCAACCAGCTCGCTCAGGTCTCCGGTTTCGTCGACCGGCTGCCCGACCACGCCGTGCTCGAACTCGGCGGTCATCGCGTCGGCCAGGCCGGCTATTTTCACGAAGCGACCATCGTGAGCGGGCTGCTGCAGACCGACGAGGCCGTGCAGCAAGAGATTTTCGGCCCGATGATGACCGTGCAGCGATTCACTGACGAGGCCGAGGCGCTGCGCTGGGCGAACGACGTGCAGTATGGTCTTGCGTCGTCGGTGTGGACCCGGGATCACGGTCGGGCGATGCGCTTTGCCAAGCACCTTGACTTCGGTTGCGTCTGGATCAACACCCACATACCGATCGTGGCCGAGATGCCGCACGGCGGTTTCAAGCACTCCGGGTACGGCAAGGACCTCTCGATGTATGGCTTCGAGGACTACACCCGGATCAAGCACGTGATGAGCTACATCGGACATTAGGTGCGGTACGGTGCCAACGGACGGTGCCGTTATTATGGTGCAAGTCCTTCGGTGAACGTTGGAACGGCGGGGCCGGCTTCGCGCCCCACACTCGGAAGGCACTACCCGTGACCCAGATTGGTCAAGGTTCGACCGAATTTCGTGTCGAACTGCCCAGCGTTGGAACGTCGTTGACGCTGGCGTGGGCTGCCCTGACCGACGTTGGTCATCGCCGGGAGGTCAACGAAGACAGCCTGCTCGCCGCGCCACCGCTGTTCGCCGTCGCCGACGGTATGGGGGGGCATTCGGCCGGCGATGTCGCCAGTGCCGCCGTCGTCACAAGGCTGGCCGAGCTGTCCGGAACGCTCGTCGCCGAGGCCGGTTCGATTGACCGCGCCCTCGTGCTGGCCGTCGAGGATATGGCGCAGGGTGTCGGAGTCACCGACCAGGGCACCGGAACAACGGTGACCGGGGTTGCACTGGCCCTGGTTTCGGATGCCGTCAGTTGGATCGTCTTCAACATCGGCGACTCCCGGGTTTATCAGTTGTCCAACGGTGTCCTCGAGCAGGTCACCAACGACCACTCGGTCGTGCAGGAACTCGTCGATGCGGGGCGCATTACCCGCGAAGAGGCCGACGTGCACCCGCACGGCAATATCATCACCCGGGCGGTCGGCTTTCACGAACCGCCTATTCCCGACTATCGCATTCTGCCGATCCAGGCCGGCATGCGCATCCTGGTCTGCTCAGACGGGCTCACCAAGGAACTGACCTCGTACGGTATTCGTCATTTTTTGCTCGAAAAGAAGCTGGCAGCGGATGCCGTCTCAGCGATGGTCGACGCGGCCCTCGAAAACGGTGGTCGCGACAACGTCACCGCGATCGTAGTCGACGTGCTGGCGGTCGACCCCTACGAGGCACCCACGGGCTAATTGCCCCGCGTTCGGGCTTCTAAGCGATCTTTTGTGGGTGCCGGCGCGTGCCTTCCCTAACGTGGCCTGTTTGTGGAACGCGACTCGTGCCGTTGGTTGAGCTTGCCGAGACCGCCATGGACTGGCCTGCGCCGGTCTCGAGAACGCGGGGTCTGCCCGAATGCGTATTCGCACATAAATCCAAACATATCTGAGAATCTCTCGAC
>NZ_SOGX01000018.1:0-198401 GCF_004403125.1 Cryobacterium sp. TMS1-13-1
GAAGATGGTCCCACATGAGGCCGGAAAGCACTGCGGCTTTCCGCACCTTTGGGGTACGTATAGATACATTACGGCCAGACCACCCACCCGTCAAAACGCCCCCCACCCGGGCGTGTCGCCCGGCTTGGTGCCGAGACGCGGGCCAAAACGGGCCCACTCCTCGACCAGCGAGAACCACGAACCCGCTCCCCCACCATCAACTCGACGACCGGGCCCACCTTATGGAACCGGGCCCACGATAGAACATGGGCCCGCTTTCCGGTCCCGGGCCCGGAAAGAAGCGAGAAGGCGGGCATCCGCTCCCCGACTCAAACGACCGGGCCCACCTTGCGAACACAGACCCAGTTTAGAAACTGGGCCGAGGGACGGGACCCGGGCCCCGTGCACAGGGCGGGCGGGCATCCGCTCCCCGACTCGAACGACCGGGCCCACCTTACGGAACCGGGCCCACCTTGCGGAACCGGGCCCACGATAGATCATGGGCCCGGTTACCGGGCCCGGGCCCCGTCCAGACGAGGGCTAGTAGCGGTAGTGGGCTACTTTGTAGGGGCCCTCGGCGGGAACGCCGATGTAGGCGGACTGCTCGGGGGTCAGAACGGTCAGCTCCACGCCGAGGGCGTCGAGGTGCAGGCGCGCTACCTTCTCGTCGAGCAGCTTCGGCAGCACATACACGCCTACCGGGTACTTCTCCGGTGAGACATACAGCTCGATTTGCGCGAGCACCTGGTTGGTGAACGAGTTGCTCATCACGAACGAGGGGTGTCCGGTGGCATTGCCAAGGTTCATCAGGCGTCCCTCGGACAGGACGAGCACACTGCGCCCGCTCGGCAGACGCCATTCGTCGACCTGCGGCTTGATCTGAACCTTGACGGCGCCCGGCAGCGACTCGAGCGAGGCCATGTCGATCTCGTTGTCAAAGTGACCGACGTTCGCGACGATGGCGAGGTGCTTCATGCGCAGCATGTGGTCGACACCGATGACGTTGAAGTTTCCGGTGCCGCTGACGAAGATGTCGACCTGTTCGACGACAGAATCGAGGCGGGCGACCTGGAATCCATCCATCGCCGCCTGCAGGGCGTTAATCGGGTCGATTTCGCTCACGATGACGCGGGCACCCTGGCCACGCAGCGCTTCGGCGGCGCCCTTGCCGACGTCACCATAACCGGCGACGAAGACGACCTTGCCGCCGATCAGCACATCCGTGGCACGGTTGAGGCCGTCGGGCAGCGAGTGGCGAATGCCGTACTTGTTGTCGAACTTGCTCTTAGTGACGGAGTCGTTCACATTGATGGCCGGAAAGAGCAATTCCTTGCTCGCCGCGAGCTCGTAGAGGCGGTGCACACCGGTGGTGGTCTCTTCGGTGACGCCCATGAGGTCGGCCGCGACCAGGGTCCAGCGGTCGGTTGACTCGGCCAGGGAGCGACGGAGGGCGGCGAGAATGACGCCATATTCGTGGCTGTCACCGGCAGCATCCGCTGGTACGGCGCCAGCCAATTCGAACTCGCGACCCTTGTGCACGAGCATGGTGGCGTCACCGCCGTCGTCGAGGATCATGTTCGGGCCGGTCCAGCTCGCTCCGGCCGCGGCCGCCTCGGCACTCCAGTCGAAGATCTGCGCGGTGCACCACCAGTAGTCCTCGAGGGTTTCGCCCTTCCAGGCGAACACGGGAACGCCGGCCGGGGCATCCACTGTGCCGGTGGGGCCGACCGCGATTGCGGCGGCGGCGTCGTCCTGCGTCGAGAAAATGTTGCAGCTGGCCCAGCGCACCTGGGCGCCGAGCGCGACGAGGGTCTCGATCAGCACGGCGGTCTGCACGGTCATGTGCAGGGATCCGGCGATGCGGGCTCCGGCGAGCGGCTTCGATTCGCCGAATTCGGTGCGGAGGGCCATGAGCCCGGGCATCTCGTTCTCGGCCAGACGCAACTGGTGGCGTCCAGCCTCGGCGAGTGACAAATCGGCGATCTTATAGGTGAACGTGGGGGGCGCGGTGGCCGAAGCGACAGTCATGGTGTTATCTTGCCAGTTCCGCCTGAACGCCCCCGACAAAAATCGGTTCGACCGCACGCTGACAATCCTAAGCAGCGGCAGAACGGATGCTGCCCACTTCCTTGGGCAGACGGCCTGCGGGACGAGATGGCCAGGTTGTGTCAACGAAGTAATTCCAAGAGGCCGAAACGGCCAATAGACGAGCAGGGCAGCGGGCCGGGTCAGGGGTTCGACCGCGGGACGAGGCGGCCGGGGCAAGTCGGAGCTGGCTACTCGACGGGGTCGGACTCGTCGGCGACGAGGCTGTGCCGCATCAGCTGCCACCCCTGCGGAGCGGTCGTTCGCTCCGCGTGCCGTGCGCAGAGGTCGAAGGTGTGCGGTTCTTTGCGGCCGGCAAGTGGGCCGAGTACGGCCAGCGAGTCTCGATAGTCAAAGGTGAGCGTGGCCACCGAGGGTTCGAGGCAGGCAACGCGGGAGCACGGACGGAATGTCATTGCCTCTCAGGGTACCCGCTGACCCGCCTAGGATGGCAGCATGGCCCGATCTCGACGTTCTGCAGCGCCCGAACCGACCGTACGCGGCCGCGGGCGGGACCGGCACGGCCGCGGAATTCGCAGCTCGGCGACCGGTCCGTTTCTGCCGCCGCTCCGCACCCGGATCGACCTGTTCGACATGACGGTCGCCTCCACGATCGAATACCTGCGCGGCGTCTGGCCGGAAGAACTCGGCCACGCCGTGTTCGAGGTGGCCTCCGGCCCGCGCTCGGTGATGCCGGGCGTCGGCGTTGAACGCTGGATGGTCACGCCGGCGACGAATCGGGTGGTGTTCTACCGGCTGCCAATTCAGCGCCTGTCCCGTCTGCACGAAAACGATGAGATGCACCAGCGCATGATGATCGAGACCTGCGTCTTTCGCGGAGTCGCCGAGCTGCTCGGCAAAGACCCGTGGGATCTCGCACCGGATCGCTTCCGCCACTTCTAGGCCGCCGCCACTTCTCGGCTGTCACCGCTTGGGCTGCGGGAGCCGTGCTGCGCCCGGGTCGGGCATCCGCTGATGCCAAACCGCTGCGCCGGTCGGCGCGGCACGTGGTTGAGGCACGTGGTCAGAACGCGGACCGCGAGCGGGAGGTGGGCATCCGCTCGGCTGATCAGCGTCGATCCCTGTTCAGGACCGGGATTGAGGGGTGTTTGGCGCGCCAGCATTGTCTGAACGTTTGCTGAATTGAGTAACAGAACGGTAACGGATTGGGGCAATTCCAAACCATTTCGGGGGTGGAACCGAACACCATGCAGACCCCAACACCACCTGCTCGATTGACAGAAAAGGATTCATCCCATGCGCACATTCACCAAGGCCACCATTGGTTTCGCCTCCGCCGGAATTCTCATCGCCGGTCTCGCTGGCTGCTCGACAGGAGCCACCACCTCCTCCCCGGCGCCCGCCGCGAGCTCGTCGAGCTCCTCCGACGCGACGCCGACGCCGCTCGCCTCGATCCCCAGCCTGTCCGGTGTGGACACCGCCGTGCTGCTCGACGCCGACTTCGGCGCCGCTCTGACGAGCCTCGGCCTGACCGCCGGAACCGTGGGAACGGCCACCTTGGAAGAGGGCAGCCTGCACTTCCCGATCACCGGCGGAAACGTGGACTACTACGACCCGGCCGAAAGCTACCGCCCCTTCGTTCAGGGTTCCATTGAGCACGAGGGATCCGGCTTCTCGCTGACCGCCGGCGACATCGTCGTCGAGCTGACCAACTTCACCATCGACCCGGGCACCTCGGAGCTCTTCGGTGACGTCTCGGTCAACGGCGAGTCCGCTGCCACCCAGGCCCTGCTGTTCGACCTCTACGGTGGAACCCTTGAGCCGCTCAAGATGGACGGCGACAACGCCATCCTCACCGGAACCACGGTTCACATCTCCTCCGTCGCCGCCGGCCTGCTGAACTCCACGTTCAGCACCGACGCAGTCGCCGACCAGATGCTCGTTGGCATCGCAACCATCACCGCCGCGACGAAGTAGTTCTTCTTCACAGCTTTAGACTGCACAGCACAAATCGGGGCTCGCCACACGGCGGGTCCCGATTGTTGCGTGTCCGGGCAGTGTCGGGGCACGTGTTCGGGAAGCGGGCACTCGTTCGTACGGGTGCCCGCTTCCTTAACGAGTGCCGCGAACGAGAGTGGGCATCAAACGGATGCTGTCACCCGGCTGCGCAAGTCGTCGCGCACGGTCACAGCGAGGTCGGGATGGTCGACGAAGACCCCGTCGATGCCAGTGTCCATGACGGCGGCGAATTCGTCGTACCAGTTCCCAAAATTGGCCGCCCCCTCCCCCCGGCGACACGGCGCCGTCAGGAAGGCGTTCTCGGGACGGAGAGTCCAGCAGAAGACTTGCAGTCCGGCCGTGTGGGCTTCGGCGACGAGAGCGGAGGTGACCAGCTCGCCGGCGGCATCCGCTTGAATAATCATGGATTTGTCGACGCTGATACCGTCGACGCCCTCGGCGCTGTCGCTGGCCAGGGCGTCAAGGCCGCTTTCGGTCAGATAGTCGGCGTAATACGGCGCTGTAGCTCCGAGCGCGACCATCTTGTCGAGCGGTTGGCCGGTCGGGGCGATCAGGAACACGCGGCGCCCACTTATTCCGCGGGCGCCAATCTGCTCGAGCACCGTCGGCTCGAAGCTTTCGATGATCAGGCGGCCATCGTCGGCGTTCCAGCCGGCATCGCGCACCTCCGCATCGAACAGCTCATCGAGCGGAAGCCCGATCGAGGAGAAGTACGCGGCGTTCTTGATCTCGGCGACGATGCCGAGCGGGCGGCGCGCAGCGGCCCCGGCCTCGTCTACGAGCTCGAACAGGTCGCGAAGGCGCAGAATCGGGTGTCGGTCGTTGTGCAGGGCACTCTTCGGGCGCAGGTGGGCGAGGCGCTCCCGAGCACGGAGGGTGGCCAGCTCAGGCCAGGTGAAGTCCTCAGTGAACCAGCCGGTGAGAGTGTGGCCGAGAAACTCCTTGGTGGTGCGACGGCTGGCGAACTCGGTTCGGGAGGCGACATCCGTTGTGGCGGATATGTCATTCTCGTGGCGCAGCACCAACACTCCGTCTCTGGTGGCGACAATGTCGGGCTCGACGGCATCGGCACCGAGCTTGAAAGCAAGCTCGTAGGCGGACGCGGTGTGTTCGGGACGATAGCCACTGGCTCCGCGGTGACCGATCAGGAGTGGGGGCATTTGCACACCGTAGCTGCACCAAATGACGTCCCCGACCGAACCAGGTGAACACCGTCTGAAGTTTCGACGGTGCACAAGCGAACGCCTCGCGAAAACTGGTCACAAACGCGGTAATTGGCCGATCAGCGCCATAGGCGCTGCCTAATCTGACAGAGTCTGCTGCTTGGCCGACGGCACTTTCAGGGAGATTTCAGCGTATGCCCACCATCGAGGAGCTGCACCGCGATACCGATTCAGCGGTGGCGGTCGCAGCCCCGAACAGCGCTGCCAGCGCACGGTCGATCTCCGTGCCCCGCCGCCCGTTTACGCCGCGCAAAAAGAAGAAGCCATGGAAGTCGTGGCTGCTGTTTCTGCTGTTCGCCGGACCGAACGTCGCGCTGCTGATCGTCTTCACCTACAAGCCGCTGCTGCAGTCGCTGTACTACTCCACCCTGCAGTGGAACCTCGGCTCCGCATCGGCGATTCCGGTCGGCCTCGGCAACTACGTGGCCTGGTTCAATGACCCGGGCACCATTCGCGTCGTCACGGTCACCCTGATCTTCACCGTCGCGACTGTCGGCGGCGGCATGGTCATCGGTCTGCTGTTTGCCGTGCTGCTCAACCGCAAGCTGCACGGCCGCGGCGCCGCCCGCACCATCGTCGTCGCCCCCTACGTGCTCTCGGGGGTGGCCGTCGGGCTGCTCTGGCTGTTCGTGTTCGACCCCAACTTCGGCATCACCGCCGCGCTGCTCGACGCCATAGGCGTGGCCTCTCCGCCCTGGTACAACGATCCGCACTGGGCCCTTGTCATGGTCATCATCGTCTACCTGTGGAAAAACGTGGGCTATGTCGCCCTGATCTACCTGGCGGCGTTGCAGTCGGTGCCGCGCGACCTGCTCGAGGCAGCCAGCCTCGACGGGGCCTCTCCGGTACGAGCGTTTCGCAACATCGTGTTGCCGTTGCTCGGCCCGACGACCTTCTTTCTGTCGATCACGACCCTGCTCAGCTCGTTGCAGTCCTTCGACATCATTCAGGCGATGACCCACGGCGGACCGCTCGAGGGCACCACCACGATGATGTACCAGATCTACCAGGAGGGCTTCCAGTCCGGTCGGGCTGGGTATTCCTCCGCTGTGGCAACGATCCTGTTCGCCGTGCTGCTCGTAGTCACGCTGATTCAAATGAAGTACGTCGAGAAACGAGTGCACTACTAATGGCCACGCAGAGCCTTTCCACCCCCACGGCCGTCAAGCGGCGCCGCAAGCCGCTGCAGCTCGGCGGCTACCTCGGACTGGTCGTCGCCATCGCGATCATGATTCTGCCGCTGGTCTGGATGTTCCTGGCCGGATTCAAGGAACGCGACGAGATCTACACCGTGCCGATCCAATGGCTGCCGGGCGCCTACGACCTCTCGAACTACGCTGCCGCGCTGGCCGCGGTGCCGTTTGGTAATTTCTTTCTCAACAGCACCATCACCACGGTGATCGGCGCCGGCCTCAAAATGTTGCTCGGCCTCACGACCGCTTATGCGGTCGTCTTTCTGGAATTTCCGTTCAAGAAATTCGTCTTCGGCCTGGTGATCTTCGCCCTGCTGGTTCCGCAGCAAATCGTGATGATCCCCAACTTCACCCTCGTGGCCTCGCTCGGCTGGATCAACACCTATCAGGGCATCATCGTTCCGGGTCTTGCCAGCGCATTCGGAACATTTTTGTTTCGCCAGCACTTTCTCACTCTGCCGATCTCCATTCTCGAAGCCGCCGCACTCGACGGGGCCAGCCATTGGACCCGCCTCTGGCGCTTCATCGTTCCGATCTCCGCGCCGACAATCGCCGCCGTCGCCCTCGTCTCAATCGTCTCCGAGTGGAACGAATACCTCTGGCCGCTGCTCGTCGTGGACCGTTCCGACATGATGACGCTGCCGGTAGGGCTCACCCTGCTGCAGAACAATGATGGCGTCACCAATTGGGGCGTGCTCATGGCCGGCACCGTGCTGGTCACCGTGCCCGTGCTTATCGCGTTCTTTGCGCTGCAGAAAAAGATCATCGCCGGGCTGACCGCCGGCGGCGTGACCGGCTGACGCTGCGGCATCCGTTTTCAAGCGGATGCCCACCCCATTTTTTCCGTGTGCACCCATTCAAGGAGAGTTCTATGACCGCGACACCTACGTTCACCATCAACCGCCGGCAGATACTCAAGCTCGCCGCGGTGTTCGGTGCGACCGCCACCCTGGCCGCCTGCAGCGGACCGTCGCTCGGTGCTGGCGCCGGCGCCGTCGAGGCCGGCGCGACCGACTGGGCCGGCATCACGCCGGCCAAGGAGATCACCTGGTGGAGTAACCACCCAGGCACCTCGAAGCTCATCGAAGAAGAGATCATCAAGCGTTTCCAGGCCGAAAACCCCGAAATCACGGTGACCCTGGTCACGGCCGGCGCCAACTACGACGAGATCGCGCAGAAGTTCCAAGCCGCCTCGGGCACCAACAGCGTGCCGGACCTCGTCATGGCGAGCGACGTGTGGTGGTTCCGCTACATGATCAACGGCCAAATTCTGCCGATCGACGACCTCGCCAAGCACCTCGAGTTCGACACCGACGACTTCAACAAGACCCTGTACGACGACTACACCTTCACCGGCAATCACTGGGCCATCCCCTACGCCCGTTCCACCCCGCTGTTTTACTACAACAAAGCGGTCTGGGCCAAGGCCGGACTGCCGGACCGCGCGCCCAAATCCTGGGCGGAATTCGATGAGTGGGCGCCGAAGATCCTCGCCGACGGTGGCGTCATGCCGCTCGGTCTGGGTAAGGGTGCCTCGTGGGGCGCCTGGTGGTTCTGCAACATGCTGTGGGGCCAGGGCGGCGCGTACTCCGACGAGTGGACGATGACGCTCGACACCCCCGAAGCGATCGCCGCGGCGGACTACCTGCAGTCATTGATCTATGACCGCAAGGTTGCCGCCGTCGCCGCCGTTGACCAGGTCGCCGACTTCGGCGCTGGCCTGACCGGCTGCATCATCGGTTCGACCGGGTCGCTTACCGGCATTCTCAAGGCCGCGACGTTCGAGGTCGGCACCGGTTTTCTACCGGAGGGGCCGGAAGGCCAGGCCTGCCCGACCGGCGGAACCGGCGTTGCCATCGCCGCAGACCGTACCCCGGAGCAGCAACTCGCTGCCGGTATATTCTTGAAGTTTCTCACCAACTCCGAAAACACCGCGTACTTCTCCTCGAACACCGGCTACATGCCAGTGCGCACCTCGGCCCGCGACGGAGAGACGATGAGCAAGGTATACACCGAGTTCCCGCAGTTTCGCACCGCCGTAGACCAGCTTGAGACCACGCGCTCGCAGGACTGGGGCCGCGTCTTCGTGCCGAACGGCGACCGCGAGCTCACCACCGCGCTCGAGAAGATCATGCTGCAGCAGACCGATCCGGCCGAGGCCTTCGCCGTTGCGAGCACGGCGATCGCGACGTCGTTCCAAGAGAACGTGAGCCCGTACCTGTAGGTTCACGGGTTTGAGAAGCGGGTCCGCCATGGTGGCGGGCCCGCTTTTGACTGTTCGCGTGCGGGTCTGCAGGTCGGCACATCCGCTTTGGGGTTGGCGCACTCACCGAACCGTGAGTTTCGATGCATTTTCGCCCGGCAAAGTCAAGTGGTCAGGGCAACGCGGGGGTTTTTGCTTCGAGAAGTAGCTGGTTGAGGCGGTAGGCGGGGGTTTCGAGGTTGAGGGTGGGGCGTGGGCGGCGGTTCAGCTTCGCCGCGACGCGCTGGAGGTCGTCGGGGGTGTGGGTCGAGAGGTCGGAGCCCTTCTCGAACCAGAACCGCAGTAGACGGTTGGTGTTCTCGTTGCTGCCGCGCTGCCAGGGCGAGTGCGGGTCGCAAAAGTAGAGCGTCAGATCGAGGGCGGTCTGGATCTGGGCGTACTCGGCCAGCTCCGTTCCGCGGTCCCACGTAACGGAGCGACGCAGGTGCTCGGGAAGCTTACCCATCTCGCGGATCATCGCCGCGGCGACCGTGTCAGCGCTGTGATCGCCGGGCAGGTGGAGCAAGATCACGAACCGGGTCGAGCGCTCCACAAGGGTGCCAATCGCGGTCCCGTCACAACCGATGATGAGGTCCCCTTCCCAATGGCCGGGGATGGCTCGATCGGCTATTTCGGGCGGCCGGTCACTGATCTTGAGTGCTTCTTTGTAAGGGCTGTTTTTGTGCCGGTCAGCGCTGTGCGACACCCGCTTCTTCCGCTTCAAACTGAGCTTCTCAGCCAGGTCTGCCCGCAGACTTCCGCGGGTTTGCACATACAACGCCTGATAGATCGTCTCGTGGCTCACCTGCATAGTCTCATCCTCGGGACAGTAGAACGCCAACATGCTGGAGATCAGTTTCGGACTCCAACCGTCGTACATCCACACCGCGATCAGGCTGCACAGCGGCTCGTTCAGGGCCAGCTTCAACGGCTTGGGCCGATGCCGCGCCTGATGCGCTTTGGTATGCGCCGCCGACGCGTAATACACCCCGTCCGCACCCATATTCCGGTTCACCTCCCGCCAGACCACGGACTTGTTTCGACCGATCGATTTCCCGATCGCGGCATAGCTGAGCCCGCTGCGCCGGCCCATCTGAATCATGCCTCGATCAAACGCGGTCAACGTCCAGTCGCCGGCAATATCCACGTCCGGCGCCGGATCCACGAGGCCACCGTGCATGCCCATATTGATGCTCATCTGCCCAGACTGCGACCACCACGCCGTCCCAGTCGCACCTGCCGCTCCGACACGCCGGGCAGCACGATCGATCGACATCCCCGCACACACGAGATCAATGAACTCAGTGCGACTATTCGGCGGAAACAACTTGACCATAAAACGCTCCAATCACTAGAGCGTTGCTACGACCATATGACTTTGCCCCCGATTTCAGGGTGAAACTCACGGCTCGGCGGATGAAACTCACGGGTCGACGGCTAGCCCGCGCGCCCGGCGCAGAACTGAGGGTTCTCAGCGTCGCCGGGCGCGCTCGGCGGTCTGCAGCTCAGCGAGCTCGGCGAACTCGGCATCGAGATCGTTAACCTGGTCGGGCACACCGATCGCCCGGTAGAACTCCGTGACCGCCCGGTGTCCGTAGCCCGCGTGGTCGAACGGGCTGGCCACCACCTCACCGCGCAGGAAGGCGGTGAGACCGGCCGCGAGTGCGACGTCGGTTTGCGGAACGACAAGGCCGGCAGCATCTGGCAGCGCATCGTGAACGGATGCGAAAGCCACCGTCACGACCGGACGCCCCAGAACCAGCGCCTCCAGAATGACCATCGGCGCACCCTCATAGTCACTCGACAATACGAAGCAGTCGGCCGTCGCGAGCACGGGATACGGGTTGGTGAGAGCTCCGGTGAGGGTGATCGCCTCGCTGAGATTCAGGTCGCGGATCAGGGAGCCGAGCTCAGCCTTCAGCGGGCCAGCGCCGACGATCACCAGTCGGGTGAGCGGATGCTTGGCCTGCACGATAGCAAACGCGCGAATGAGGCGGGCCTGGTTCTTCTCCGGGGAGAGGCGCCCGATGGTAACGAAGGTGGTTGTCACGGCGCCGATTTCGGGGTCGGCGAGGCCGGGGTCGGCGAGGCCGGGGTCGGCGAGGCCGGGGTCGGCGAGGCCGGGGTCGGCGAGGCCGGTCACGGTGGACTCGGGGTCGGCGACGCGCGGGTCAGCTACGGCCAGATCGATGACCCGGGGATGTGCAGCGCGCAGGTCGGCAGACTCGCGATCGGCGGCGGGCTGCGCGACCGCTGCCGCGCCACGCAGAATCCGCTCCACATCGACGGTGTTGTGCGCGATCGTGAATTTGGAGCGCGGCGCGTAGGCGGCGAGGGCCTCGGCGTTGATCTCGGCGAGGGCCGGGGACACCGAGACCAGGCTGTCGTAGCGGTCATACCGGGCAAAGGTTTCGGTGAGGCCGCGCAGCATCCGTTTCGCTCCCCCGACGGTGCGATGGGCATCGGCGGCGAGGTCGTTGTGCAGCCAGATCGAACGCACGGCGTTTGGTGAGTGCAGCAGCAGTTCGGCCCAGAACGGGCCGTAGCCGCTGAAATCGACGACGTGATCGAAGCGGCTGTCACCGAAGCACCGGGTGAATTCGGCGGTGTATTCGGCGGTGTACTCGGCGGTCCCGGCACCGCGGCGACGACGGGCGACGCGTTGCCGGAATCCGCCGTTCATACCGCCGACGCGGGCGAACTGTCTCACCCTCGGGTCGATCAGGCGCTGGTTGGCCCGGCGGGCCGGGGCTGCGCTCCGGGCGAAGGCGACCGAGACATCAAAACGATCATGGTCGATGGCACCCAGCAGATTGAGCGCGGCGGAGGTAATGCCGTTGGGCTTCATCCCCCCGAGGTAGATCAGCAGGGAGGTGCGAGCCGACGCCGGCGACGGGTGCGTGAACCGCTTCGGGTCGGCCCCGCGGAAGACGATGTCGATCACACGGGCACTCGAAGCGCCGTCATCCTGGCCGACATAGTCGTGTTGGGCCACCCGATAGCGCTCGGTGAACTCAGGCAGCCGACCGTGGTCGGCGATCCGGCGGATGACCTCGGCCACCTCCGCGCCGGTACGGCAGACCGGTCCGGGAAGTTCGCTCGGAGCGAGGTAGAGCCCGCGGGTCTGCTCGAAGTCGGCGAGATCCGGGGTGAAGAACACGACCGGACGACCGGTAGCGAGAAAATCGAAGAAGATGCTCGAGTAGTCGGTGACCAGAATGCCGGCCAAGCCGAGCACAACGTTGGTCGGCAAGTCGTTCGGCACCAGCACCCTGACCAGGTCGGGGCGGCCGGCGGCGAGCGCGTGCACCGCCTGGTGGGTTTTCAGCAGCACGACGTAACGACTGCTGTCGATGCCGGCTTCGATCTGCCGCACCCGCTCCAGCAGGGCGTCGAGGTCATCGTCGGGGTGCGCGAAGGAGGCGCCCTTCCAGGTCGGGGCATACAGCACGATCTGCCGGCCGTCGAGATTCAGCTGCGCGAGCCGCGCCCGAGCCTGGTGCGTTTCCGCCGAGGAGAGCGTCTGCCGGTCGACTCGGGGGTAGCCGGCCAGCAGCATCCGTCCCTGAAAAATGCCATCGAGTTTGTAGGCGCGCTCATACATTTGGCGGGCCATGAACGGGTTGGCGGCGAGCAGGTAGTCGGCGCTGACGAAGTTGCGCACGATATTGGCAGTGCCGAACGCGCCGTCGACCATGTCGTAACCCATGTGTTTGAGCGGGGTGCCGTGCCAGGTGTTGAGGTAGATCTGGCCGACTCGCTTGGAGAACTGCGGGGGGAAGGTCGCGTTGCTGATCAGGTAGCCACTCGTGGCGAGCGCGCGATAGTAGGCGGGTGACCCGGTTTTCACAATCCGCACCCGGCGATCGCGGCGAAACTCTCGGCGGGCCGCGCGCGGATTCTTGAGCGCCCAGATGTGCCGTAAATGCGCCTGGTCTGGGGTGTTACGCAGCTCTCGGAACAGGGCTTCTGGATTGCAGAGCAATCCGGATCCATTGAACGCCTCGTACAGCACGGCGTGCGGGTTGATCGGGCGGGTGCGCCAATAGGCGTGGGCTTCGTAGCGGGCAGCACGACGGATGCGGCCGGCCAGCTTCGCCAGGCGGCGGCGCTGGCGCAGGCTCCAGCCTGATACGACGGCGAGGAGGTGCACCAGCACGGTCACAGCGCCGGGTAGGCGGTCGGCAAGCTCAGGCCGCGCTCGGCGAGCACGGCGCGCAGCCGGGTCGGATAGTCGGTGATGATGCCGTCGACACCCAGATCCATCAGGTTGTGCATGAGCGCGGTCTCGCTGACCGTCCAGGGAATGACCGGCAGCCCAGCCGCGTGGGCGTCGGCGACGAGCTCGGGGGTGACCGTCTTGAAGGTCGGCGACAGGGCATCGTAGCCGGCTCCGGCGGCGGCGCGGGCTACGGATCCGTCGTAGTCGTCGATGTCGACGCCACCGAGGTGCACGCTTGCGCCGGGCTGGCCCACTTCGAGCCAGTCGTCGCCCTGGGCGAGGGCGACCAGCCGCAGCTCCGGCGCAATCTGCCGCACGAGGTTGAGCGAGGCCCAGTCAAAACTCTGCACGGTGACCCGGTCGCCGCGGCCCGATGCCGCAATCTCGGCGACGACAGCGCGGGTGAGCGCGGCCATTTCGTTTTCGCCGGCCGCGCCGGGGGTCTCGATCTTGGTCTCAATATTGAGCTGAACGGTGTCGGCGTGGTGTGTTTCGACCAGCGCGAACACGTCGACGAGTTCGGCGATGGTGGTTCCCGGCACATTCTGCTGCTCGGGATAGCCGGACAACTGCTGGTAACCGCAGTCGAGAGTCTGGATCTGGGCGAGGGTCAGTTCACGCACGCGGCTGCCGGCGTACGGAAAATCTGGGTCGCCGCGGAAAGCGGCATCCGTGTCGCGGCATTTACTCTCGGAGAGCACATCGTCGTGCCAGACCACGACGGCGTCGTCGCGGGTGAGGTGGGTGTCGAGTTCGAGGGTGCTGACGCCGAGTTCGAGCGAGGCGGCGAAGGCGGCGAGGGACTCCTCGGTGTGTTCGCCGCGCCCGCCTCGGTGGGATTGCAGGTCGAACGCGGCGGTCGCATCGAGTGGCGCAGCAGCCTGCGCCGGTTCGGCGAGCGCCGACTCCCCCCGGATGACCACCACCGCGCCGCCGACGAGCACCGTGCTGAGGGCGGCGGCCGCCGCGAGGATCAAAATCTTGCGCATGCGGCACTCTCCGTCGTTCACTGCACGCCGAAAGACGCGCGCTTCTGCCCACGTTAGGGAGCAGAGGTGACCGGCATCCGCTGTGCAACTGTCAGGCAGATGAACTTTGTGTTAATACACTCCCCGCGGCACGTGTTACGGATGCGGGCACTCCTTCCTGCGAGTGACCGCATTCCTACCGAGTGCCGCGACCGGCGGTCAGGCCAGTCGCCGCAGGGGGTGCAGCATCCGCTTGACTGAGCCTGGGCCAGCACGATGCAGGGAAACCGCCACGATCACGATGATCGCGATCGCGATCGACGCTCGGGTGAGCGGAACGCTCGGCACCAGCAGCCGCAGCGTGAGCGCCATCGGCACGAGCAGCCACTCCCAGCGGCCGCTAAGCGCCACGAACGGCAGCAGCAGCAGCGCATACCAGGGGTATCGAGGGCTGAGTACGAGCAGGGTCGCGCCGATCATGACGAGCTGGCCGACCCACGGCTGGTTCTGGTCGGTCTTGAGAATCACCAGCACGGCGACGATGGCCAGAATCAGGCCGGCGACGATCACAGCGGATGCCCCCGGCGCCACCAGGGACACCAGCGCGAACCGCGACCCGTCCTGATACCCCTCTTCACTCAGGTAGCCGGGCAGGTAGCCGAGAACCCCGATGCCGGTCGCGATCACATAGGGAACGTAGAGCAGGGCAAAACTCAGAACGGATGCCGTCACCATTCGCCAGCCACCGCGCCGGAGCAGCGCTGGCGCGGCGAGCACCGGGATGAGCTTGGTGCCGATCGCGATCCCGAGGGCGATGCCGCCACGCCAGACCTTCTTCGTGGATACGAGAAATACGGCCGCGACGACGAAGATGACGCCGAGCATATCCACGTGGGAGTTGGTGATCGCCTCGGTCGCCACGAGTGGACACCAGGCCCAGAGGGCGACGTTGCGTTGGTCGAGGCCGCGGCGGCGCGTGCCGACCAGCAGCATGACCGTGGTACCCAGGCTGAGTAGCAGTCCGGCAAGCTGCAACGGCCAGTAGGCCGGCTCGGGTCCGGTAAGGAAACGCACGCCGGCGAAGAAGATTTCGCTGGCCGGCGGGTAGATCGTGGGTACGGCCGTGCGGTTCAGGGACGAGCAGAGCAGGTCGCCGTCGGTCGTGCGTGCGGTGGCGATGCGTTCGCCGACACATTTCTCCTCCCCGCCGGCCTCGCTCTGGGGCGTCGGGAACAGCCAGCCTGGTCTCAGGGAATCGAGGCGGGCATCCGCTGGGGTGAAGGCGTAGGGACTGATTCCTGCGTTTTGCACGATGCCATCCCAGGCGTAGCGGGCCGAATCGGTACTCGTGTTGGGCGGGCCGACCATGGCCGCGCCGCCGATCAGGGCGGAGCCAGCCAGGATCAGGGCAACCACCGCTTTGCCGTTGATTTTATGCAGCAGCCAGCAGGCGAGGCCGAAGACAAACCAGAGCGCAGCCGTGACCAACACCAATTTCACATCGTCGCGCTCGGGCGGGAACAGGTCGAGGGTTGTCGCGCTGAATGCGGTGAGGGCAGCGCTGATCGCCAGCAGGACCGCGATGATCGTTATGCGCACGGTTCAGTCTCTCGTACGGTGTTCGTTTGCCCGTGATCGTTCCCCAACTCACCCGCACATCGTAAGGAATTTTTCCGGTTTGCAACGCGCTGTGGTGATGCAATAGAAGCATGCGGCAATTGATGTATGAGGCCCAGCGAGCGCTGGCGTCACCGGTGCGCAATCCGCGCATGGCGACCGTGATCGGGCGGCTGCTCGGTGCCGCCTTTCTGATCTGCTTCGGCACCGGCCTGTACAGCCATTTTCTGCAGGAACCGCTCGACTGGATGCGCTTCGCGACCCGGCCGGAATTTCTGTATCAGGTGACCCAGGGCACGCACATCATCGCCGGCATCGTCTGTTTTCCGCTGCTGCTCGCCAAGCTGTACATCGTTTTTCCCGACCTGTTCGCCTATCCCCCGGTGCGCGGTTTCGTGCATTTTCTCGAGCGGGCCTCGATCGCCCTGTTCGTGGGTGCCTCGCTCGTGCAGATCACGATCGGACTGCTCAACACCTTTCAGTGGTATCCGTGGCCCTTTCCGTTTCGGCAGGTGCACTTTGCGCTCGGCTGGGTGCTGATCGGGCTGTTGGTGATTCACATTGCGGTCAAGCTGCCGGTGATTACGCGGTATTGGAGTAAGTCGTCGGGTTCTGACTCGGGCGACGGCGATCATCTGTTCGACGCGGTGTCGGCCGACCGGGCGGCCGATGCGGAGGCGGTGCGACTGTGGGGCACGACTCGGCCGGGGGGCCTCACCGGGCGGGTGCTCGACTATATCGATGCGACGCCGCGCCCGTCCTCGCGGGTCAGCCGGCGCGGATTTCTCACCACCGTCGGCGTCGCCACGACGGCCGTTGTGGCCCTGACCGCCGGCCAGACCTTCACGCCGCTGAACGCGGTCAACCTGTTCGCGCCGCGCAAGAAGGGCGTCGGCCAGCAGGGCGTCCCGGTAAATCGCACGAGCGAGCAGGCGCAGGTGGCGGATGCCGCCCTCGCTTCATCGTGGACTCTTACCCTCGCGGTGGCCGGCACCGAACGCTCCTTCACCCGGGCCGAACTGCTCGCGCTGCCGCAGACCGAGGTTCGGCTGCCGATCGCCTGCGTCGAGGGTTGGAGTCAGATGGCGACGTGGCGCGGTGTGCGGCTGCGCGACCTCGCCGACCTGATGAAAGCCGACCCGGAGACCTCGTTTCGTCTGATCAGCCTGGAAGAACGCGGCAGCTTCAGCAAAACCCAGATGGGCCGGGAATATGTGCGCGACTCGCTCACGCTCGTAGCCCTCGAGCTCAACGGCGAGACGCTCGACCTCGAGCATGGGTATCCGGCCCGGATGATCGCGCCAGGGCGGCCCGGGGTGTTGCAGACCAAATGGCTGAGCCGAATCGAGGCGATCGAATCATGAGAGCGGATGCGCGCGGATCACGCGGCGAAGCGGCCGGCGCTGACGTCGGTGTCGACACCGGAATGGGGGTGACCGGCAGGGGTGCCCCGATGGGTTCGGCGACCACGTCAACCGAGAACGCCGGGACCGGCCTGTTTCCGCCACCGGCCGGGATCGCGGCGTCGACCAGCCGGCGGATGCGGAGCATCCGTTTGGCGCTGGTGGGTGTTGGTGTGCTGCTGCTGGCCTGGGGCGCGTTTGTGATGTTCGATTCGGTGCGGCTGACCCGGATTCCCGGGGTGGCGCTCTGGATTGCGGCGGCGATCGTGCTGCACGATGCGATTTTGGCGCCGATCGTGTTTGCGTTTGGGATTGCGCTGCGCCGAGTCGGGCGGCGGACGACCGGCACGGTCATTGCGATCGTGCAGGGCGCAATTGTGGTCGGATCAATTGTGTCGCTGATCGCGGTGCCGACGATGGTGGCGAAGAATTTTGCTCCGGCGAATCCGACCGTGCTGCCGCTGGATTACGGTCTCAACCTCGGGATTTTCTGGCTCGTACTGGCGGTTTTGACGGTGGGGTTGTCGGTGTGGGCGCTGCTGCGGGAGCGGCGCAATGCTGGGGAGACCGACGTTGATTCTGGACGCTGACGATCCTGGCGGTGACCGTTTCACCGGCTGCCCTCGGCGCCAGCGGGTCATCCGCGTCTCGCTCAGACATTGAAGATCGTCGGTGCACGGTCAGACTCCTAAGCACCTTGGTCCGGGCCCACCTTAGGAAACCGGGCCCATGATCCAGCATGGGCCCGGTTCCCGGGCCCGGGCCCGGAAAGATAAACGACTAGGCGCGAGCCAGGCGGGCGAAGGTGCGGCCGCCGCGGGACCATACGGCGACCGGAGTCAGGCCTGCTTGTGCGGCCCGGCGGCGCAGGGCGCTGACTCCGAGTTCGGCCCAGGGGAAGGCGTCGCTCGTGTGTCCGGCGGCGTCGTGCAGGGTGCCCACATAGGCGAGGTCGTGTTCGGGGTCGCGGTGAACCTCGACGACGAGCATGCCGTCGGGGGCGAGCAGCGCGGCGCAGCGTTCGAGGAGCGCGTCGGGGTCGCCGCCAATGCCGATATTGCCGTCGACGAGGAGCAGGGTTGCCCAGGTTCCCTCGAGCGGAAGGTGATCGAAGACGGAGCGGTGCAGCACGGCAAGTCCGGCGGCCAGGGCGATCCGCACGGCGGTCGGTGACACGTCGACGCCGAGTGCGTCGAGGCCTTCGTCCATCGCAGCCCGGATCATTCGGCCCGGTCCGCAGCCGATATCGAGCACCGGTCCGGCGACGCCGGCGAGCAGGGAACGGTCGATCGCATCGGCTCCGGCGCTCCACCGTCCGGCGTGCATGGTGGAAACGCGGGCGGCAGTTTCCGGATCAGCGTCGTGGCGGCGGCCGTGCAGGTAGAGCACGTTGTCGTCGCTTTGCAGTGCCTGGGCGTAGGGTTCGGATCCGCCGGCACCGAAGGTAGTCGGGCGCCGAAAACGGTCGGCCGTCGTCTGGTCGGCAGCCGAACGGTTCGCGGCCCCATGCTCGGCCAGTTCCCCGCCGAGCTCGGAAGTGAATCGGCCAGCGACATTCGGACCCTCGCTGACCGGCCATTTCGCCGGCTGGTCCCAGAGGCGCGGGGAGACGAGGCTCACGAGCGTGTTCCGGTCAGCGTGAGCAGGGCGGCAGCGCGCGTGGCCGCCGGGTGCAGGTCTGCCGGGTGCAGGTCGGCCGAGTGCAGGTCGGCCGAGTGCAGGTCTGCCGAGTGCAGGTCTGCCGGGTGCAGGTCGGCGGCACCCGCGTCGGCAGCTCGCCCCTCCGCGGGGGGCCGATCCGTCGAGCGCCGCTCGGTCGCGGGCTGGTTCGCATCACCGGGTTGAGCGGATGCTCGCACCCCCGCGAAGGCACGCGCGAAGCGCGTGTGGGGGGCGATCGAGGCAACGGTCTGGGCATCCGTTATGGTGTCGATGTCGGTGAGCGCGGGCAGCAGGCGCACGGTGAGGCCGGCCTGGTCGAGACGTTGCAGCTGGTGTGCGCCGGTGTCGGATCGGCTCATCGGGATGCCGCGGAGCAGCGCGCCGCTCGGGTTTTTCAGCGCGAGCGCCCAGAACCCGCCGTCGTTGGCGGGGCCGAACCATGCATCCGTTTCATTCCAGTTTTGGAATACTGGTGCGAGCAGCTCGGCGCTGACCTGCGGGGTGTCCATTCCGAGCAGCAGCGTAGGCCCGTCGAGGTGGTCGAAGATGGCGGCGAGGCGTTCGTCGAGTCCGCCGCTGGTCTGCGGCAGAATCTGCCAACCGGATGCCTCTGGCGGCGGCGTGACACCATCGAACGCGAGAATGTGGCGCGTCGCGGGTAGCTGGGCGGCGACCGCGAGGGTGTCGGCGAGGCTCGACGCGGCGAGAAGGGCGGCCTGCTCGAGCGACAGGGGCGGGTGCAAACGGGTCTTCACCTTGCCGGGCAGGCATTCCTTGGCGATGACGACGATGGCGGTCATGAGCGGTCCCCAATGCTGCTAGCGCGGGCAGCGTTGCCACTGGCTCCGCTGTCATTCCGGCGCGGGCTGTCGTCGCTCGCGTTCCGGACGGCGCTGCTGGCGCGAAGCAGGGCGGACATGTCGTGGATGGCGGTGAGGGTGCCGCGCACGGTTCCGGTCACCTTGCTGCGGCCGACCCGCGGCGCGTAGCCCGTGTCGACCTCACGAATGCGCCAATCGGCCGCGGCGGCGCCGAGAAACATCTCCAGCGGATACCCGCTGCGGCGGTCGCGCAAATCGAGGGTGAGGAGGTGGTCGCGGCGGGCGGCCCGCATGGGGCCGAGGTCATGAATGTTCACACCTGTTATTCGGCGCAGTCGCCAGGAAAGATAGGTATTTGCTAACCGGGCATGCGGCGGCCACGCATTTCGGATGGTTGGGCGGCGTCTTCCGAGCACGAGATCGGCGTCGTCTTGAGCGACCGGGTCGACCACGAGTGGCAAGTCGCGCGGGTCCATCGAGGCGTCGGCATCGCAGAACGCAACGATCGGGGCGGTCGCGGCGAGGAGCCCGGCGTGGGCTGCCGCGCCGAATCCGCGACGGGTTTCGTGCACGACCTCGGCGCCGAGGGCACGGGCAATATCCGCCGAACCGTCCGTGGATCCGTTGTCAACCACGATCGCCCGGTAGCCGGCGGGCATCCGCTGAAGAATCCACGGAAGCGCCTGTGCCTCGTTCAGGCAGGGCAGCACCACGTCAACCCGGATACTCGTCATGGTTCGACCCTACGCACGGGGTCTGAGCGTTCGGGGCGAAAGTGGTTACGAACCTGGGAAGGATACCGAGCAGCTCCACAGCAAGCCACGCCGTCGACCGGGCCCACCCTATGAACCGGGGCCCAGTTTGTAGACTGAGCCCGCGTTCCGGGCCCAGGCCCCGAACGGTTAGTGGCGGCATGGGGCGGGGCATCCGTTGACCAGGCGTACAGATCGGTCGCGCGG
Source organism: Cryobacterium sp. TMS1-13-1 (assembly GCF_004403125.1). Taxonomy (NCBI): domain Bacteria; kingdom Bacillati; phylum Actinomycetota; class Actinomycetes; order Micrococcales; family Microbacteriaceae; genus Cryobacterium; species Cryobacterium sp. TMS1-13-1. The sequence continues at coordinate 20,355 of NZ_SOGX01000018.1, forward strand.
TACCACGCGGTGACGCGGCCGCGCGCCTAGTCTGAGGGAGTGTCCCCCTCCCAATATTTCGCGCCGCCGCAAGCCGATGCCCTGGCCGGGCGCCGCGTGCTCGTCATCGAGGACGATCCGATGGTGTGTGAGGTGGTCGGACAGTACCTGCGCTCCGCCGGATTCGTCGTGGACGAAGCCGTCGACGGGCTCGCCGGACTGCGCCGAGCCGAAGCTGTGCCGCCCGACCTGGTCGTGCTCGATCGCATGCTTCCGCTGCTCGACGGCATCGAAGTGTGTCGGCACATTCGGCAAAATTGGGGCGCCCTTCCGGTGATCATGCTCACCGCGCTCGGCGAGGAAGAGCACCGCATCGCCGGACTCGAGGCCGGTGCCGACGACTATCTGGTGAAACCGTTCTCGCCGCGGGAACTTGTGTTGCGGGTGCAGTCGGTGCTGCGGCGCAGCCGGTCGGAGTCGATTCCGGAGGGGATTCTCGAGGCCGGCGAGTTCACGCTCAACCTGGCCGCGCACCAGATTCGCCTGCGCGGGACCCCCCTCGTGCTCACCGCGCGGGAATTCGATTTGCTCGCCTACCTGATCTGGCGCCCCTCCAAGGTGCTCACCCGCGAGGAACTCCTCCGCTCGGTCTGGGGCTGGGAATTCGGTGATCTGTCCACGGTGACCGTGCATGTACGGCGGCTGCGGGAGAAGATCGAAGCCGACCCGGCGCATCCGCTCGTGTTGAACACGGTCTGGGGGGTCGGCTACCGGTTCGACCCTGTGCCGCTGGGCGCGGGGGCTGCGGATGGCACGGTGTCGGCGGAGAACGCTGGGATTGCGCGGGGCGCACAGAGCGCGGATGGCCCGAAGAACGCCGGCGGCACACCATGACAGCGTCGGTGTTCGCCGCTGTCGCCGGCATCGCACTCGGCTGCGCGCTGGTCATGGGCGCGCTCGGGTTACTCGCGTTGCGGCTGCTGTCTCGCGGGTCTTTGGTAGCCCAGATCGTCGTCGTCGCCTTCGCCACCGTCGCATCGGTGGTCAGTGGAATGGCTGCGGTCGCCTCGCTGATGTATCTGTCGGCGCACGATCTGATCGTGTTCTACGCGGTCGCAGCGGTGGCGGGTGTCGTGTCGCTTGTGATGGCGTCGGTGCTCGGACGCTCACTGGCACGCGACAACAAGTATTTTCGGGCCGCCGCGGTGAGCATCGGTCGGGGCGAATCGGTTTTATCCCCGGATCGGAATACGAGTCTGGAGTTCGTAGCGCTGGCCGGGGAGCTCGCCGCAACAGCCGACCGGCTGAACGAATCGCGCGAACGGGAGGCGCGCATTGAAACGTCCAGGCGCGAGATCGTGGCGTGGATCTCGCACGATTTACGCACCCCGCTGGCCGGAATCCGCGCCATGGCCGAGGCGCTGGAAGACGGCATGGCGCCAGACCCCGAGCGGTACTACGTGCAGATACGCGGGCAGGTCGACCGACTCAGCGGCATGGTCGACGACCTGTTTGAGCTGTCCAAAATCCATTCGGGGGCGCTGCAGCTGTCGCTCGAACGGGTCTCCCTGTATGACCTGATGAGCGATACGGTGGCCGATCTGGCGCCGGTTGCCCTCGCGAAATCGCTCGACCTGCGTTTCGAGGGCGAACGCGGTCTGATGCTGCAAGCGGATGCCCGAGAGCTGGCCCGCGCGGTGGGCAACCTGGTGATGAATGCCATCCAACATTCGCCGGCCGACAGTGTGATCGTGGTCTCTGCAACCCGGCACGTCGACGGGCGGGCCATCATCTCGGTCGTTGATGCGGCGGGCGGTATCCCCGAACAGGACCTCGGCCGGGTGTTCGAGGCCGGGTGGCGAGCGAGCGAGCCGCGGACTGTGTCCGCCTGGGGAACCGGCGGTCGCAGCGGCGGCGCCGGGCTCGGACTCGCTATTGTGCAGGGGATCGCTGAGGCCCATCACGGGTTGGTGACGGTGACCAATGTCGAGAATGGGTGTCGGTTTGATTTGCTGCTGCCGCAGCATCCGCTTGGCTGAGCGGTGTTGATGCGGCGCCGATTGCGACCATTCACCCGCTCAGGGGTGGCACCGCGGGGCCTGCTCAAGGGGCGAAAGGTGGCACCTCACGGATGCGCCGGGACGACCAATCAGGGGCGCACGGCGGCGCGCAGCGGGGCGGTCGCAAACTCGCGCATTCCGTCGTCGAAGGAGATTTGCGCCGACCAGCCGAGTTCTCGTCGCAAACGCTCCGAGGACGCCGTGATGTGCCGCACGTCGCCGAGCCGATACTGCCCGGTCACGATGGGTGCCGGGCCGCCCGCCGCCGCGGCAAGGGCGGTCGCCATGTCTCCGATGGTGTGAACGATTCCGCTGCCGACGTTGAACGGACGAAATATTCCGGCATCGGAATTCATTGAGCCGGTGGGTGCGATTTCAGCAGCTGCAGAGTCGGCGGGCGCGCGGCCAAGGCCGGCAGCCTGCGGCCTGTAGTCGAGCCCGGTGAAGTCAAGCGCGGCGATGTTGGCCGCGGCGACGTCCCGTACGTGCACGAAGTCGCGGCGCTGCCGGCCGTCTTCGTACACGCGGGGAGCCTCGCCACGCTCGAGTGCCGAACGAAACAGTGAGGCGACTCCGGCATAGGGCGTGTTCTGCGGCATGCCCGGCCCGTAAACGTTGTGGTAGCGCAGGGCCGCGACGTGTCCGCCGGTCAAGCGGGCCCACGCGGTCGCAAGATATTCCTGGCCGAGTTTGCTGCTCGCGTAGACGTTGCGCGGGTCGAGCGGATCGGATTCGCTGACCAGAACGGGCTCGAGCGGCTCCCCGGTGGCCGGGTCACGGGGATCGAAGCGTCCGGCATCGAGGTCGCTGGCCAAGCGGGGGCCGGGCCGGGTGAAGCCGTTCGGTCCTCGGTAGCTGCCCTCGCCGTAGACGACCATGGATGACGCCAACACCAGGCGACGGATGCCCCGCGCGGCCATCGCTGCCAGCAGCACGGCCGTCCCGACCTCGTTGCTGTGCACGTAGTCGGGGGCGTCGGCGAAGTCCACACCGAGGCCGACCTTGGCCGCCTGGTGACAAACCACGTCGATGCCGGCGAGGGCTCCGGCGACGGCAGCGGGATCGGTCACGTCCCCGTGCACGAACTCGACCCGCGGGTCCAGCCCCGCCGGCCTCAGGTTCCGGGCCCGGGCCCGGAAACGGGGCCCATGTTCTATCATGGGCCCACGTTCCGGGCCCGGGCCCGGAACGATTGGGGACGCTGCCGCAGGGCCGTGCACGTCGGCGCGCAGTGAGTCCAGCACGCGTACCTCGTAGCCGCGGNGTACCTCGTAGCCGCGGGCGAGGGCTGCCTCAACGATCGCGGAACCGATGAATCCGGCGCCGCCGGTGATCAGCAGGTGGACGCCGCTCATGCGAGGCCTCGGTCACCGGCACCAGGCCCGGTGGTTGGCCAGGACGCATCGGGGAGTCTGCGACGAGGCTCGGACCGGCCGGTCGTCACGTGAGATCCTCGGCCGGGGCGGACAGCACGGGCGGGGGAGCATCGGGCGCGGCGGCAAGACGGACGGCCGTGGAATCGGGCGCGGGGGCGAAGCGGATGGCCGTGGACGGATCGGGCGCGGGGTCCAAACTCACTGCCCGCGCCAGAACGGCGTCGACCTGGGCCGGGTCGATGAGCTCGCGCGGGGCGAAGTCGGTCGGCAAGGCGCGCAAGATCCCGTCGATCGCCGCGAGAATGCGCGGCTGGGCCTCTCTGAGGCGACGGAACACGACCGATGCGGTGACGGCATCCGTTTCGCTGGTCGCGGTGGAGCCAGACGTTACGGGACCGCCGGAAGCGCCGGGCGCGGACAACGCTGAAGCCGGTGACCCGGACACGGCCAAGCCCGAAGCGGCCACGCCGGGCACAGGCAAGCCAGGAGCGGCCGAACCGGAGGCATCGACCACGGGACCAACCTCAACGGCAAAAGGCGTCGGCGCGAATCCCGCGTCGGCATCCGTCACGAAGGAGAGATTGACCGTGCCCATGTTGAGCTCACCGGCCAGCACGATTTCGGGGTACGCGGTCATATTGACGATGTGCGCGCCCATCGAACGGAACCAGACCGACTCCGCCCGGGTGGAAAACCGTGGACCCTGGATAACCACGACCGTGCCGGAGGCAGCGAAGTTCTCGCCAAGGTCCTCGAGCGCGCGCCGGGCGTACCCGCGCAGCTGAGGGTCGAACGGGTCCGCGGCGGAGAGGTGCTGCACCGATTCCCGGTCGTAAAACGTGTCGGGGCGGCCCGACGTGCGGTCGATGAACTGGTCGGTGACGACGAGCAGACCCGGCGGATATTCCGGCGTGACCCCGCCCACCGCCGAGGAGGAGATGATCGCCCGCACGCCGATCGAGGCGAGGGCCCACAGATTGGCCCGATAATTGATCAGGTGCGGCGCGACGCTGTGGCCGCTGCCGTGCCGGGGCAGAAAAGCGACGCGGCGACCCGCGCGCAGGCCGATCGTGACCGACGCCGACCCGTACGGCGTCGGAATCCGATGCGTGACCGCGGTTGCGGGGTCGACGAGTTCGTAGAGGCCGGATCCGCCGATCACGGCGACGTCCGCGCGTGCGGTCGGGTCAAGCACAGGGTCAATCGTCACTAGCGGCTCCCAGCGGGTTACGAGTCGAGTGTTCAGTCTGCCATCGAAAGCTGCGTGCCCACGAAAGCCCGCCGTACCAAAACGGATGCCCCCGCCCCGACTGACCGGTCCCGGTCCTAAATGGCCGCCGAGCCCGCGCCGCGGACTGCGGCCCCAGGTGTTCGGGGCCTGGGCCCTGTCCGTGGGCCCAGGTTATAAACTGGGCCCACGGACCCGGCCCCGTCCGCAAAGAATGGCCCCGAACGCACAGAATGCCCCGAACGCGCACGAAGCCCCAAACGAGGAACGCCCGGAACGACAACCGGCTAGTGCGTGTAGACGCGGATCGACGACGCGAGCGGTCCGGGCGGGTTCACGGTGAATGACGACAGCAGGCCGTCGCCGGAGTAGTCCACGAGCGCCCACACCGACTCCCCGCCGCTCACCAGGTAGCGAGCCCCGCTCTGCAGCGGAACCGTCGCGCTCGCCCCGGCGTCGATCTGCAGGTCGACGGGAGAGCCGCGGTCGGGCGTGAGGGTGAGCGCAGCATCCGCTCCCCCGCCGTTGACGAGGTGCAGGGTCGGCGACGGCCCCTCGGCAACGGCCACCGTGAACGAACCCTCGAGCGGTGCCGAGGCCGCGAACCAACCGAAGTCCCGACCGTCAGGGCCCGCGTTGGAGGTGCGAGCGGCCGCGACGATCGGCTGGTCGGAGCGTAATTTCACCGAGAAACTGCCCACGGTCAACGGCGACAGCGGAACCTCCGTCGCAACTCCGGGCTCGATCTCCACCTGGGTCGAGGTACCGTCAGCAGCCCCGTCGGCGCTCGTGACGCCGATCTGCACGGTCGCCGCCTCGGTGCCGGGCACGAACACCCGAATCGACGGGGTATCGGCGTTGAACCCCTCGCCGGTGGTAACGGTGTCCGCGGCGACCGCCGACGTGACACGCACCCCGGCGATGGTCTGGTTGGGTGCCGGCGTGGCGGTGGCGCCAATGATCTCGACTCCGCCGGGTTCAATCCCCCGGATGCTGCTCTGCTCCAATGCTGCCGCCACCTGCCCACCACGCGACGACACGTGCACGACCGGGGATTTCAGGTTCGGGGCGAGGCCGGCCAGCGAAATGACCCGCTGCTCGCCGGGCTGCACCAGAATGCCGGAGGCGCCCGGCGCGTCGACGATTCCGCTCTCACCATAGACGGTGACGTCGACGGTCGCGAGCACGGTCGACGGGTTGCTGAGCAGCAGCAGGCTACTGCCGCCGATATCGGTGGATCCCCCAACGAGCCAGCTCTCGCTGGCCGCTTCGGTGCAGGACGCGACGGCGAGCCCGCCCAGGGTGTCGGTGCCGACGACCTGCGACTGGCTGCCGGCGACGAGCGGCGGCACGGTGGCGCCATCCTGCACGGGAACGGTCAGCAACAGCGGCGGCTGCCGACTGCTGGAGTCGTCGACCGCACTGATCTCGGTGACGTCCGGGCGAATCTGGTCAAAGTCGCTCCCGGCAGCGTCGAGAGCGCCATACACGGCTGCAGCGGACCCGACGCTCGACGCCGACTGGGCCTGCGTCGAATCCTCGGCGAGGGTGAGCAGCGGTCCAGGGCAGACCCGTTGCTGCTCACTCGGCAGCGGCACGATCTCGCTCGACTGCGGTTCGTTCTCAACGGTCGGCAGCGTTACGAGGGTCGACGCCGCGCCGACAGCGACAACGACGGCGATGCCGACCAGACCGAGCACGCCGCGGCCGGCCCGACCACCAATGCGGACGAGAGTGCTTCTAGCGGGCATGATCGTCCTCCACAGTGTCTTCCGTGGACGATTCCAGCCCGGTACCGACGCCGGTTTCCCGGTCCATGACCAGGTCGGCCTCGAGATCGGTACCGAGCGGCGGTTCCCGATCGGCGTCCAGGTCGGAACCGACCATGCTCTTGCCCCGGCGGGTGCGTTTCGGTTTCGGCTTGGCGTTGACCCTGGCCGCGCGGCGAATCGCATCGCGGTGGGCCTGGCGCACGGCTTCACGGCCGGCGCCGATCGGCAGCGACAGCAGTACGGCGCTGCCCACCACGGCGACGGCAATCAGCAGGGTGACCAGGCCGAAGACGCCGCCGGCGCGAGCCGGTGCTGGAACGCCACCGGCAGCATCCGTTTCGCCGAACTGCCACAGTCGGCCGAATTCGGTGTCGCCCACCGGGGCCAGTGCGGCATTGCCGTCCAGGGCGGTTTCGGTGCGCAGCTGGGTGTCACCGGCGAGAACATCAGCGCCGGCCGGCTGCAACACGATAAAGCGGATGCCGAATTCGGCCAGATCCGCGCTGGTGTCCAGCCCGCTGCGTGAGGCCAGGTTACCGGCGAGCTCCGCCAGCGCTTTCTCGCGGGCGCTGAGCGTTTGGTCGGTGCTGTCCAGGGTGGATTGCTGGTTCAGCGTGGCGCCGACACCGCGCTCGATCGTGGCGAGCAGGCCGCCGTCGGCCTGCGGAACGAGGTGCAGGGTGCCGACCCGGTCATCGATCTGCGCTTCGGCGGCGACGAAGGCCGGCTGGGTTCGCCCGGTTCCCTCGCGCACGGCGGCGGTACCGAGGTGCAGGGAGCCCAGAAGCGGCAGCACTACGACGGCCAGGGCCAGCGCGGCGACGACCCCGGGCGCCGGCGCGAATCGGCGCAGGGCGCGCAGGCCGATCAGGAGGGCGCCGACCAGGCCGAGCCAGTACAGGCTGAGCCCGGCGCCCGACCACAGGCGCACCGGTTCGGCACCGATGGCGGCGAGAACGAGCTGGTTGGCGGCCAGGGCGGTACCGAATCCGAGCAGGGCGACCAGCCAGGCGCCGCTCGCGAGCCGAGCGCCCGGCAGCAGTAGCGCCAGCAGGGCGAGCACGGCGATGGGTGTGAGCAGGATGGGCACGATCAGCTGCGGGTCGAGACCAGGCACCCCGAACCGATCGAGGACGCCGGCCCAACCGCTGCCGCCGGGCAGCCCGAGCAGCAGTTGCAGGGTGGGTGCGTGATCGCTCGGTACGGGCAGGCCGGGGTCGGCGACGAGGTTCAGCCAGGTGCCGCGCAGGCCCTGGTCGGCAATGAGCGGAAGCGCGAGGGCGAGCGCCGGAAGCGGAATGCCGATGAAACGCATTACCCGGCGACCGGCAATGGCCACGCTGAGCAGCCAGGCCACGAGCAGCGCCGGGGCGAGGGAGGGCGCACAGGCCACGACCGCCGCGAACAACAGTGCAGCCGAGGCGGAGGACGACCAGGTGCGCGCGGCCGCGAACCATGTGAAAAACAGCCAGGGCAGCAGCAGGTGCACGAGGATGGCGGCCGGGCGGCCGTCTGCCAGGGCGGCCAGAAAACTCGGGGCCAGCACCCACAGGGCGGCGGCCAGGGCGCGCAGGCTGCCCCGGTCGGTCAGGCGGGTCGCCGCCATCCAGGCGCCGACCGCAGCGAGCGGAAAGGCGAGCGCGTAGACCAGCACGAAGGCAAAGGACGGCGACCAGAACGCGATGGAGCCGAGCACGGCCAGCACAGCGGCAAACGGGTCTGCGGCGCCGACGAAGCCGAGCCCGAGGTCGCGCCAGCCGTAGCCGACGCTTGCCCACAGTTCGGGCAGGCTGGGCGACAGCGGCAGCAGCCCACCACCGATGAGGGTGTCGGCGCCAAGCAGCGGCACCATCATCACGATGCCGACGACCGCGGCGGCGAGCATGGTCCAGGCTCCGCCGCCGGAGAAGAACCGAATTTCGGCGCGTTCACCGTGCAGGCCGAACAGGCTCGCCTCGCGCTTGAGTGACTGCCGCCGGCGAACTTCGGCCGAAGGAACGCGCAGGGTGGAGATGGCATCCCAGCCGAGGGTGCGGGTTTTCGTAAACATGCGACGGGCGCTGCTGACGCGCAGGCCGTTGAAGGCAGCGCCGAATGCGGCCGAGAATTCGCCCACGATCGCTCCGGGCTCCTTGCGCAGCAGCTGGCCGATCGAGCGGATGAAGGCGAGCGGCAGCAGGGTCAGCCAGTGCAGGGCGAGCACTCCGGCCGGCGCGTAGACCAGGCGGCGATGCAGCTGCGCCGAGCGTTCGGCTCGCACCCGGCGGCGGCGTAGCCGCCCGCGGGAGGACTGGTTCGGGCCGGCCACGCCGTCGCCGGCCGAAGCCACCCGTGCGGCTGGCACCACCGAGACGCGATACCCGGCGAGGCGCACGCGTACACAGAAGTCAAGGGAGTCGTCGACGGTGGGCAGCGCCGGGTCGAAACCACCCAGCTGTTCCCACACTTGGTGGCGCACGAGCATGCCGCCGGCGCTGACGGCGAGCACATCGCTCAATCCGTCGTGCTGGCCCTGGTCCAGTTCGCTCTCCACCAGGGTGACGGTCGCGCCAAACGGCGTCATCGACTCGCCGAAGTTGTGGATGTATTCGCCGGCGATCCACTCCATCACCTTGGGCCCGGCCACCGCAACGGACGGCGCAATCTCGAGCGCGTCGACCAGGACTTCGAGGGCGGTCGGGTCTGGGGCGCTGTCCTGAGCGAGCAGCCAGAGCAGCTCCCGGTCGTGCGTGGGCGGCGTGGTCACGCGCACGGCGGCGGTAATCGCCTGCCCGAAGTTCAGGTCGGCATCGGCGGCAATGAACTGGGTCGGCCCGAAATCGGCCAGCATCTTGGCCGTCGCATCGCTCGATCCGCAGTCCACCGTGATCACAATGTCGGGTTTGCGGGTCTGCAACGACAACGCCTTGAGAGTTCGCTCAAGGTGTTTCGCACCGTTTCGGGCGACAAGGATGGCGGTGACTCTCGGTTGCATAACAGCACCAGCCTAGGTCGGGATCGGGCGCTGCCCCTCAACCGAGAGGGCGCGCCTCAAATATTGGCAGGGCAATCGCGAAGCGGATGCGTCAGCATCCGCTTCCCCTTCCCCCGGGCCTAGCGCGGCCGCAATCTGGCTCGCTGCCAACCGCGTCAGGGCCGAGAAAGCTGCGCCCGGACCGAGCCAGTCGACAGCATCCGCTTAAAAACTGCGCGGAACGGGTTAGGCGCGCTTGCGCAGTTTGCGCCGTTCGCGCTCGGACAGCCCACCCCAGATGCCGAACCGCTCGTCATTGCTGAGCGCGTATTCGAGGCATTCGCTGCGCACCTCGCAACCGGAGCAAATCTTCTTGGCGTCGCGGGTGGAGCCGCCCTTCTCGGGGAAGAATGCCTCGGGATCGGTCTGCGCGCAGAGGGAGTCGGCCTGCCAGGCCAGTAGGTTTTCGTCGCCGTGGTCTTGTCGTACTCCCGGAACACCGAGGGTGACGGGGTCAACGAACCAGTCCTCTGGTACTCCGGAACGATAGTCAGGTAATGCCATATCGTCTCCCAGCGCTCAATCCGCACCAACTAGTGCCGCACCTAATTACACCCATGTAATTCGATATCGTCAAGTCGCGAATCGTAAACCCTCAATATGGGCTGGAGAGTTGCGACGCGCCCACGGCGACAAATTCGGCCATTTGGGGGGTGTCTGAACGTTGCGAACAGAGCACGATCTGAGCCCTCAGCGGCGTGTCGAGCCTCAATGCACGGCCGCGCGTGAGGAGTCCCAGGCGCTCTGCACCATCTGCTCGAGGGTGTGGCGCATGCTCCAGCGCAGGTCGCGGGCCGCGAGCGCGCCAGACGCGACGATGCGATCGGGGTCGCCCACGCGTCGCGGTCCGAGCTCCGGAACGAAGTCGATGCCGGTGACCCGACGCACGGTCGCCATGATCTCGCCGACCGAGACGCCGTCGCCGCTGCCGAGGTTGTAGACCGGCTCGATCGGCTCGTTGGCGTCGAGCCGGCGTGCCGCGGCGACGTGCGAGAGGGCCAGATCGGCGACGTGAATGTAGTCGCGCACGCAGGTGCCGTCCGGCGTGGCATAGTCGTCGCCGTTGATGCGCGGGGTGCGTCCATCGAGCAGCGCCGCAAAGACGAGCGGAAAGAGGTTGTGCGGGCTGGTGTCGCTCAGGCTGAGGTCGCCCGAGCCGACGACATTGAAGTAGCGCAGCGAGGTGTGCCGCAGGCCGGTCGCTACGCCCTGGTCGCGCAGCAGCCACTCGCCAATCAGTTTAGATTCGCCGTAGGGCGATTCCGGGCTTTTCGCGGTGCTTTCGGTGACGAGGTCGGTGTGCGGCGTGCCGTAGACCGCAGCGCTGGAGGAGAACACGATGCGGTCGATCGCCGCCCCATCCATGGCGGCGAGCAGCGTGGCCGTCGCGGTGACGTTCTGTTCGTAGGTGTGCAGGGGGCGTTGCACCGAGACGCCGGCGTACTTGAATCCAGCGACGTGGACGACGCCGTGCACGTCGTGCTCGCGAAAGGTGTGCACGAGCAGATCGCCGTCGAGCACGCTGCCCCGCACGAAGGGCACTGTGGCCGGCACGAAAGATTCGTGGCCGCTCGAGAGGTCGTCGAGCACAACCACGTCGAACCCTTCAGCTTGGAAAGCGCGCACCACATGGGATCCGATATAGCCCGCTCCGCCGGTTACCAACCACGCCATACTGCCCCGCTCGTTCACGGTGACACCGATGTGCCACCGCTTCAGGCTAGCGCCAGCGAATCAGTGCGTCATCGTCGTCGGTTGCTCGAACGCTTTGGCGACCGTAACCGTCGCGCCCGGAAGAACGAATCGTGGCCACAACACCGGCGATCGCGAGGACTGTGAGGAGAAAAATAAGAATGAACATGGCAGAAACTCTATGTATTGTGCTTTTCTGCCGCGAGTGGCACAGTTGACGTTGTTCGACATATTTCTGCCATATCCAGCCTCAGCAGAACGGATGCCCATGCTTCAGAAAATCGTCTGCGTCACCCTCCCCGGTCTGGCGCCGTTCGAATTCGGAGTCATCTGCGAGGTGTTCGGCATCGACCGCAGCGTGCACGGCGGGCCGGCGTTCGACTTTCACGTCGTCGCCGCCGAACCCGGACCGATCCGCACCAAGATCGGCTTCGACATCGTCGTGCACGACGACCTCGCCGCCGCCGCTGACGCCGACCTCATCGCAATCCCGGCCTACGCTATCGGAGCGGCAATCGACCCGCGCGTGCTGCAGGTCGTGCGCGACGCCGAGGCTCGCGGTGCTTGGGTGCTCAGCGTGTGCAGCGGCGCGTTCGTGCTGGCCGAGGCCGGCATCCTCGATGGGCGCCGCAGTACGACCCATTGGATGTACACCGAGGCCCTAGCCCGGGCCTACCCGAATACAACCGTCGACCCCGACGTCCTGTTTGTGGAAGACAATCACGTTGTCACCGGAGCCGGCACCGCCGCCGGCATTGACGCCGCGCTGCACATCGTGCGCAAGGAACTGGGCGCGACCGTCGCGAACGTGATCGCGCGCCGCATGGTCGTGCCGCCGCAGCGCGATGGCGGCCAGTCCCAGTACATCGAAGCATCGGTCGTCGACTGCCAGGACGAATCCTTCGCCGCCGTCACCGGGTGGATGCTGCGCCACCTCGACCAGGAATTGCCCGTCGATCTACTCGCCCGCAAGTCGCTCATGTCGCCGCGCACCTTCGCCCGCCGGTTTCGCGCCGAAATCGGCACCACGCCGACCCGCTGGCTCAACCGGCAGCGGCTGCTTCGGGCGCAGGAACTGCTCGAGGACTCCTCAAGCAGCCTCGAGGAGATCGCCATCGACACCGGCTTCGGCGGGGCGGCCGTGATGCGCCATCATTTTCTGCAGGTTCTGCAGACCACTCCCACCGCCTACCGGCGGGCCTTCGGCCCCCGCAAGGCTGGCTAACCGCGCGGCCTCACGGCGTTCGTACGGCGGTCTCGACAAGCGCGACCAACGAGAAATGGTTGCCTCCCCGAGGCTGCTCCCGACTCGCCTACGCGACTCAGACAGTCCGCTGGTCGAGCTTGTCGAAACCGCAATCGACCAACGCTTGGCTGCCTGCGAACCCCGGCTTACGCGCCCGTCGTCGCCAGAAACACCTCGCCAGTTCCGGCGAAGGTCAGCGTGCCCTCGTCGGGCGTGACATAGACAGCCTGGCCGCGCTTCAGCGGCCGCGACGACGCGGCCCCGGCCACCAGAAACCCGCCAGCCGTGCAGATGGCAATCGCCGGACCGGTGAGGGTGATCTGTCGCATCGTGACGGGCGTCGACGTCGCGGCATCGGCATCCGCTTCGATCTGCACGAGTTCGAAGTCGGGCACGTCCGGACGATACAGCGAGACACCATCGCCGAGAACGATCGGCGCGAGGTAGGGCGAGGGCGCCGGAGAGAAGTCGAGTACCGCGAGCAGCTCCTCGATGTCGATGTGCTTGGGAGTCAGCCCGCCACGCAACACGTTGTCGGAGGCGGCCATGAGTTCGACGCCCAGCCCGGACAGATACGCGTGGATGTTGCCGGCCGGCAGATACATCGCCTCGCCGCGCTGCAGGGAGACCCGGTTCAGCAGCAGGGCGAGCACGATTCCGGGGTCACCGGGGTACTCGGCAGCGAGCACACGCACCGCCGCCAGTTCGCGGGCATAGCCGATGGCCGCTCCCCCCTCAGCCAGAAACTGGGCGTGTTCGGCGAGCGCCACGACCCGTTCGACCAGCCATTTCACCTCGCCAGAGTCTCCGCCGCGGCCGTCGCGCAGCAGCCAGTCGACGGTGTCGGGCAGGCCCCGGATCAGGTGGCTCTCGAGCAGGTCGATGATCGCGGCCTGCGGATCCTCGGTCGCGAGATCGAGCAGCCGCAACTCGGCGATGATGCCGCGCACCTCGGCGAGCGGCCGAAAACCGCAGAGCGCTTCGAAGGTGTCGCTGAGCGCAACGAGCAGCTCGGGCTTGTGGAACGGGTCGCGGTAATTGCGATTGCCGGCGTCGACGGCCACACCCGCCTCGTTCTCGAGCTCAAACCCGGCGCGGGCCTGCGCGCTCGTCGGGTGCGCCTGCAGCGACAGCGGGCGACCGGCCGCGAGAATCTTGAGCAGAAATGGGAGGCGTGGAGCCGCATCCGCTTCTCGACTGGCCCAATCAGCGCCGAGTGCTACCGCCGGCGCCGCCGCAATCCACGCGGCGAGGTCCGAAAAACCGCCGACCAGCGCGGGATCCTCGATCACCGACGGTGACCCGGCGTGGGCTCCCAACCACAGTTCGGCCTCCGGCCCGCCCGACGCCGTGCGGCCGAGCAGGTCAGCGATGGCGCGGGTGGAACCCCAGGCGTAATTGCGCGGGGTGTTGGTGATGCCCACAAACATGTTCGGCTCCTTCTACAACTGTTTAGACCAAACTACCAACCGGGTTGGGGCGCTCAGACAAGCCCCCTAGGCTGGCGGCAATTCACCGGTCGCCTGTCGGCCGCAGTCTATGCAACGGAGCAACCATGACCTTTGAACTACTCGGCAGCGACTTCTTCGGCTACGAAGACCTGCTCACCGAGCCCGAGCAAGCCGCGATCATCAAGCTGCGCGCCTACCTCGAAAAGGAGGTGCGGCCGATCGCAAACGGATGCTGGGATCGCGCCGAATTTCCCACCCATGTCATCAAGCCGCTCGCCGAGCTCGGCGTCTACTCCTTCGGCTGGGAGTCCACGAAACCGTTTGCGAATTCGGCCGTGTTCCGCGGCTTCGTGGCGTTGGAACTGGCGCGAGTGGACGCATCCGTCGCCACCTTTGTCGGCGTGCAGAACGGTCTCGCCGCCGGAACGATCGAGGTGACCGGGTCAGACGAGCAGCGGGCCGAGTGGATTCCGCGCCTGGCCTCCGGCGAGATCGTCGGGGCGTTCGGGCTGACCGAGCCGTTGAGCGGCTCCGACGCAGCGCAGGGCCTCCGCACCACCGCGACCCGCAACGGTGATAGTTGGACGTTGAACGGCGCCAAACGCTGGATCGGCAACGCCACCTTCAGCGACCTGACGATCATCTGGGCCAAGGACACGGCCGACAATCAGGTCAAGGGCTTCATCGTTCCTACCGACACCGCCGGATACACGGCCACCAAAATCGAGGGCAAGATCAGCCTGCGCGCGGTGCAGAACGCCGACATCGTGCTGACCGACGTGATCGTTCCCGAAAGCCTGCGCCTGCAGAACGCCAACTCGTTCAAGGACACCGCGAAGGTGCTGCGGGCCACCCGCGCCGAGGTGTCGTGGGCGGCCGTCGGCAATGCCATCGGCGCCTACGACGCGGCCGTGGCCTACGCACACGAACGCGAGCAGTTCGGCAAGGCCATCGGCGGGCACCAACTCGTGCAGGACCTGCTGGTCAAGAGCCTCGGCAACATTACCGCCAGCCTCGGCATGGTGGTGCGGGTGTCACAGCTGCAGGATCAGGGCGTGCAGCGCGACGAGCACTCCGCATTGACCAAGGCCTACACGACGAGCCGCATGCGCGAGAGCGTGGCCTGGTGCCGCGAGCTGTTCGGCGGCAACGGAGTCACGCTCAAGTACAACGTGGCCCGGCACTTCGCTGACGCCGAGGCCATCTACTCCTACGAGGGCACCCAGGAGATGAACACCCTCATCGTGGGTCGCACCATCACCGGTCAGGCCGCCTTCGTCTGAGTCGCGCCGTCCGTAATGCCGGTGAATTTTGCGACACGCCGGGTCACCGCAATCCGTTTGAGGCAGCGTGTCGCAGATTTACCGGCGTTAGCTACGCGAGCGGATGCCCGCGCAGGGTGTGCGTCCGCCCGACTCGGGCTACGGTGTCGGAATGAGACTTGACGTGCACGGACCGGCGTGACGACCGACCAGGAGCTCGACGCGATCGTCGTCGGATCCGGCCCAAACGGACTCGCCGGGGCGGTCACGCTCGCCCGCGCCGGGCTCAAAGTGCGGGTCTACGAGCGCAATCCTCAGATCGGCGGCGGGGCGGCCACCGCCGAGCTCACCCTGCCCGGGTTTCACCACGATGTGGGGAGCGCCGTGCACCCGCTCGCGCTGGCCTCCGAGTTCTTTCAGAAGTTCGGCCTCAAGGATCGCATCGAGCTCAGGGTTCCGGAGATCTCCTATGGGCATCCGCTGCCCGGCGGCCGGGCCGGCGTGTCCTGGCACGACATCGAACGCACCGCCGCCGGCCTCGGCCGCGACGGCCCGGCCTGGTCACACCTGCTCGGGCCGCTCGTCGACCACATCAGAGCGATCGCCGAGCTGACCGGGGATGCGCTGCTGCGCGTGCCGCGACATCCGCTTACGCTGGCCCGCTTCGGGCTGCGCACGCTGGAGCAGGGCAGCCCGGCGTGGAATTGGCGTTTCACCGGGGAAACCGCGCCGGCGCTTCTCACGGGCACGTTCGCGCACTCGATCGGGCGGCTGCCGAGCCCGTCGACCGCCGGTGCTGGGCTGACGCTCGCCGCGCACGCGCACGCCGGCGGCTGGCCGATTCCTACCGGCGGCAGCGGTGCCATCGTGCGGGCCCTCGCCGACGACCTGCTCGCGCACGGCGGCGAAATAATAACGGATGCCGACATCGTAAGTCTCCGAGAGCTGCCGCCGGCACGCGTGACGCTGCTCGACGTGACCCCCCGCGCCCTCGTGGGCCTCGCCGCCGGCGCCCTGCCCGACCGCTACGCGGCCGCCATGACACGGTTTCGCTACGGAAACGCCGTCGCCAAGGTTGACTTCGCGCTCTCCGACCCGGTGCCCTGGACCGCCGCGGATCTGCGGCGAGCGCCGACCCTGCACGTCGGAGGCACCCGCGCCGGTCAGGCCCGCGCCGAGAACGCCGTCGCCCGCGGGCGCCACGCCGACTCCCCCTACGTGCTCGCCGCGCAGCCGAGCATCCTCGACGCCACCCGCGCTCCCGCCGGAAAGCACGTGCTCTGGGCCTACACACACGTGCCGGCCGGCTCCACCCGCGACCAGACCGAGCAGATCACCCGGCAGATCGAGCGCTTCGCCCCCGGGTTTCGCGACACCATTCTGGCTTCGGCCAGCCAGACCGCCGCGCAGATGCAGAACCACAATCCGAACCACATCGGCGGTGACATCGCGGCCGGAGCCATCAGCATGGCCCAGCTCGTGCGCCGCCCGGTGCTCTCCGGCGACCCCTGGCGCACCCCACTCGACGGCGTCTACCTGTGCTCGTCGTCGACATCGCCCGGCCCCGGTGTGCACGGAATGTGCGGCTACCGCGCCGCCCTCAGCGCCCTGGCCCACGAATACAACATCCTCGAGTCGCCCAACCTCTCCCCCTAATCCCATCCTCCCGCGAGAGCGCAAAAAGTGCCCGATTGGGCACTCCAATCGGGCACTTTTTGCGCTCTCGCGACAAACCGAAGGAGACCCGATGGCTGTGAACTATCGAAAATTCCGCTGCACTCCCGAGCAGGTCTTTGCTGTGCTCGAAAACGGATGGCTGTACCCCACCTGGGTCGTCGGTGCGAGCCGCATGCGCGACGTCGATGCGACCTGGCCCGCCGTCGGGAGCCGCCTGCACCACTCGGTCGGAGTCTGGCCGGCCCTGCTCGACGACACCACATCCGTGCTCGAATGGCAGGCGCCCCGCCACGCCATGCTGAAGGCCCGCGGCTGGCCGATTGGCGAGGCGCACGTGTCGATCGACGTTCAAGATCACCAAAACGGATGCCTCGTGCGCATGACCGAAGACGTCGTCGCCGGCCCAGCGCGCCTCGTTCCCACCACCCTGAGCGATCTGGCCATCCGCTACCGCAACTCGGAGACCCTGCGCCGCCTCGCCTACCTCGCCGAGGGCCACGCCGACTAGCGAGCCCCGCGAGATCGGCTGACGTGTTGCGTTTACCGGCTTTCGCGACCCGGTTGAACAATCTCGCGTAACCCAATAGAACAACACCGGTAATCTGAAACCATGTCCGCCGTGCAGAGTCGCCTCGTCATTCGACTCTTCGCGACCTTCGTCTGGTTCACCGTTTTGGCCGGCCAGTTCTGGCGCAACCTCGGCGGCTGGTGGGGTTTCGGCGCCATCGCCGTGATTGTGGTCATCGGCAGCATCATCGGCCTCAGCACCCAGCGCCACAATGCCCGCCGCCGGGCAACCGCTAACGCAGCCACAGCAACCCGCCTAAACGCAGCCCCCGCAAACGCGTCCGCAGTCTCCTCGCACGCTGACACGGAAGCCTCGGTCCCGGTACATGCCGACGGCGCAGCCGCGGTTTCAACGACCGCAGCGCCCACACCAGCGCAGGACGACACCCCCACCGACCGCGACATCGCCCGCGGCAACACCTACCAAGCCGCCCTCGCCCCCGCGCTGAACTGGCGCAAGTTTCCGAAGACCATCACCGCGTTCCTGCTGCTGGCCACCCTGTCGATCGCGTGGTCGTATTACCCGGGGGCATCCGCTCTGGGAATCACGCTGCAACTCATCACGACCCTCGCCGCCCTGTTCCTGGCCGTGACCCTTACCTGGCCGGAGCTGCTGCGCACCCTGGCCGGCGCCCTGCGCTGGGTACTCGCGCTGAGCCTCGTATTCGAGCTTTTCGTCGCCGTCGTCATCCGAAATCCGGTACTGCCGTTCTTCGTTGACTACGGTACCGACGACGTGCCAGGCGCCTTCTACTGGAGCCGCGGCCTGCTCTTAAATGGCGGCCCGATCGAGGGCATCGTCGCCAACCGCAACCTGCTCGGATTCATCGCGTTAACAGCCATCATCGTCTTCATCGTGCAACTGAGAGCCCGCCTCGTCAAACGCGGTGCCGGCCTCGTCTGGCTGGGCCTGGCCGTCGGGATGCTGCTGCTCACCCGCTCCGCCACGGTCACCGTCTCGCTGGTCGCCGTCGTCGCAGCCCTGTTGTTCGCGCTCTGGGCGCGCAAAGTTCACGACCAGCACCGGCGGCCGCTGTATCTCGTGGCCGCGGCATCCGTTCTGGCGGTGGCCGCGGCCCTCGCGCTGTTCTCGTCGCAACTGTTCGGGCTGCTCGGCCGCAGCGAGGATCTCACCGGTCGCTTCGACATCTGGGCCAGCGTCACCAACCTCGCCCAGGAACGCCCCGTCTTCGGCTGGGGCTGGGTGAGCTACTGGGTGCCGTGGGTCGAACCGTTCAACGACCTCGCCGTGCGCAAGGGCGTCACCTACCTGCAGGCGCACAACGCCTGGCTCGACGTGTGGCTGCAGCTCGGCATCGTCGGCGTCATTCTGTTCGCCGCCCTGGTCGGCTCGACCCTGTGGCGGGCGTGGTTTCTCGCCGTCGACCGTCCGCGGCTGGGCGTGCAGAACACCGAACCCTACGCCGTGTCGTCGATGCTTCCGCTGCTGCTGCTCGCCGCGCTGATTGCGCAGAGCGTGGCCGAGAGTCGGCTGCTGATCGAGAGCGGCTGGGTGATTCTCATCGTGCTCGCCGTCGTCACCAAACGGCAGCAGCACGCGCCCAGGCCGATGCCGTGACCTGCGCGCGGTAAATTAGAGGATGACCACCCTGCCCGAGGACCTGCGCCGGGTGTTCGCGTCGCCGAAATTCGCGGCCGCACTCACGCTCATTCTTCTGGCGACCGCATTCAGCACCCATCTGCTGCGCAGCGTCATGGGCTGGGCCGGCCTCATCGGCATTCTCGGCGGCCTGGTCGTTCTCGCCGTGCTTTCCCTGCTCGCCCGCCGCCCCATCGTGGAATGGCACGGCCTGCTGCCCATCTCGATTATCGTATTCGTGGCCTGGTGCGCGCTGTCCGGCGTGTGGAGCGGCTACACAGCCTCGACCATCATCGGCGTCAGCTACCAGATCACCGTCGGATTCCTCGCCATCTACGTGGCCCTCGTGCGCGACACCTTTCAGGTGGTGCGCGCCATCGGCGACGTGCTGCGCGTGCTGCTCGGCCTCTCAATCGTGCTCGAAGTGCTCTCCGGCCTGCTGCTCGACCTGCCGATCGCCTTTCTCGACGTGGTCGGCGATATCGACCAGCTCGGCCCGATCCAGGGCATCTTCGGCTCCCGCAACGTCTTCGGACTCATCGCGCTCATCGCCGCCGTCACCTTCTACGTCGAGCTGCGCGCCCGCTCGATTCCGCGCAACCTCGGCCTCGGCTCCATGTGGCTGGCCGGTATCTGCCTGGTGCTCACCCGCTCCCCCGTCGTCGTGGTCGTCGGCCTCTGCGTGATCGTCGCCGCGCTCGCCCTCTACCGGTTGCGCCGCACCCCCGTTGCCGGCAGACGGATGCTGCAGCTCGGCCTCCTGAGCGCGGCCCTCGTCGCCGCCGGCGCGGCCTGGCTCGGTCGCACGACCATCATCGACACCCTCAACGCGGGCAGCGAGTTTGAAGCGCGGTACTCGCTGTGGAGCGAGATGTGGCGGCTGGTGGAGCTGCATCCGCTCGAGGGCTGGGGCTGGGCCGGATTCTGGCCGCAGGACATCACCCCCTACGGCTGGCTGGAATTCACCACCGGGCGCGTGCACGTGACCGGCCTGAACGCCTACCTCGACGTGTACTTTCAGGTCGGGTTGATCGGCTTTCTCGCCTTTCTCGCCCTGGTGCTGCTGGCCTTCGTGCGCTCCTGGCTGCTCGCGTCGAACAAGCGCTCGCTGGCCTACGTCTGGGCGCCGCTCATGCTCGTGACCCTGCTGGTGACCAGCGCGGCGGAGAGTACGATTCTGTTCGAGTTCGGCTGGCTGCTGCTGGTGATCTGTTCGGTCAAGGCCGCGCAGGGCCTGAGCTGGCGCAGCGCCCTGCCGCACAAGCCCCACCCCGACGCGCCGTAACGCGACCGATTCGGCAGCTCCACCCCTTGGGTCCTAACTGCTACGCCTGCTACACTAGCGGCATGAATCGAACAATCGCTCATCGCGATTTACGCAACAACAGTGCCGAGGTGCTCCGGGCCGTCCGGGATGGCGAGACTCTCCAGGTCACCAATCACGGCGAGGTGGTCGCCGTCCTGTCCCCACCGCCCGTAGCGCCGCTCGGCGGGATTCGACACCGCCCGCCACTGATCCGCGGCGGGTTTTCAGCCCTGCCGCTCTTCAAGATTGCCGTGAGCACCGAGTCCGCTCTGGAAGAGCTGCGCGCCGAGCGTTGATTACCTACTTGGATACCTCTGCCGTCGCAAAGTTGCTCGCCGATGAGGCGGAGACCAGCGCGCTCCGGGCCCACCTGGACGACAGGGTCGCGGGCGGGGACGCCGATTTGATCTCAGCGTTTCTGCTGGAAACCGAATTGCGGCGCATGGCCACTCGAACAGGAATATCACAGACCGCGGTCACAGACGTGCTCTCACGGTTAGCCCTGATGGACATGAACCGCAGCGTCTTCCGCGAAGCCGGACTCCTCAGCGGCGCCAGCTTGCGGAGCCTGGACGCCATCCACATCGCCGCGGCGCTTCAAGCGGGAGCGAACGAGTTCATCACGTACGACGCTCGACAGCAGACGGCAGCCGAGGCCGTCGGCCTGCGCGTACGCACCCCTGGACGGGGGTAGCTTCTCCTCAGCGAGCGAGGTACCTGCTGACGACCGTCGGGTCAGACCGGCTGCACCAGATCGCGCAACACGTCCTGCAGCCCGAGCCCGAAACGGGAGTAGTCGCCGGCCCGCCAGCCACGCACGATCGGCCCCACTCCTAGCGGCTCTGGTGGCCGCCGGCGCGGCCTGGCTCGGCCGCACCACCATCATCAGCGCCCTTAACGCCGGCAGCGAGTTCGAAGCCCGGTACTCACTCTGGACCGAGATGTGGCGGCTGGTAGAGCTGCATCCGCTCGAGGGCTGGGGCTGGGCCGGATTCTGGCCATAAGACGTCACCCCCTACGGCTGGCTGAAATTCACCACCGGCCGCGTGCACCAGACCGGCCTCAACGCCTACCTCGACGTGTACTTCCAGGTCGGCCGCTGTTCGGTCAAGGCCGCGCAGGGCCTGCGCTGGCGCAGCGCCCACCCCCACAAGCCCCACGCCGACGGCCTGTAGGAGTGTGCCCGCAGGTTGAGCCCGTAGTGGGATCACGACCGACCGTTCCGCAGCGAGCCAACTGCACGGAGTGACAGTGCGGCCGCTCGATTGAACGTGACCATTCATGGTTCCGTAGCTAGGAGGCTGCTGAACAACTTTGGGTATGGTTTCGCCTTTTTTAAGGCGCGCCTGCCGGGGGTTGGCTCGTGGTCGTTAAGACTGGGGTGATGCAGGGTCGTGATGATGGTCAGCGTGAGATTTACGATGTCGACGCCGTAGCGGGGCACCTTCTCCCGCCCGGGTCGGTGTTCGCGTTCCTCGCGGCGCATCGTCGGGAACTGTTTCTTGACGATGCCTTCGCGGACTTGTTTGCCTCGCAGAACGGCCGCCCGTCAACGCCAGCAGATGTGATCGCGTCGGTGATGGTGCTGCAAACATTGCATAACCTCTCCGACCGTGAAGCGGCCGAAGCGTTGACGTATGACCTGCGGTGGAAAGCCGCGTGCGGGTTCGCGTTGACGGAAACCTCCTCCCACCCGACCGTGCTCGTCTACTGGCGCAAGCGCCTGGCCGCCAGCGACCGACCGCACCGCATCTTCGAGGCTGTGACCGAGGTGATTGCGAAGTCCGGAGCGTTGTCGGGGCGGAAGCGCCGAGCGCTGGACTCAACGATCTTGGAGGACGCCGTCGCTCGACAGGACACCGTCACGCAGCTGATCGCGCAGATCCGCCGCGTCGGCCGGGAGATCCCCGGCGCTGATATGACCGTCGCCGGGCTGCCCGGACACGATTATGCCCAGCCGGGCACGCCCGAGACATCGCGTGGGATGACCGCGACGCCCGCGACGAACTCGTCTCCCGCCTGGTCACCGATGCGCTCGCTTTGTTGGGCAGCATCAATATCCATATTTTGACGAAGAAGCAGCAGGAAACCGTTGCCCTGCTGGCGTTGGTCGCCGGGCAGGACGTGGAACCGGCCGACGGGTCTGACGGCACCGACGGTCGGTGGAAAATCGCCCGCAAGGTCGCGTATGACCGGGTGATTTCCACCGTCGATCCTGATGCTCGCCACGCGCACAAGAGCCGGCAGAAGAAGGTTGACGGGTTCAAAAGCCACGTCGCCATTGAACCCGACACGGGTCTGGTGACCGCCGCTCTGCTCACGAAAGCATCCGGCCCGGAGAACAGTGATTCGCCGCGGGGAGCCGAACTGATCGCCGCCGACACCAGTATCGGCGCTCAGAAAATCGATGCGTTGGGCGATTCGGCTTATGGCAGCGGGGAACTCCTCAACCAGATCACAACGTCCGGTCACACCCCGATTATCAAGCCGATGCCGTTGGGCAGGGCTGTTCCTGGCGGCTTCACCGTTGATAATTTCACTATCAACGACGAAGCGCACACGGAGACGTGCCCGGCAAGCGTCGTTCGGCCGATCAGTCCTAAAGGCCGAGTCGGTTTCGGTCGGTTCTGCCAGAGCTGCCCGCTGATGGCTCAGTGCACCACGGCTCAGACTGGCCGAAAACTTGTTATTCACCCGCACGACCGGCTCCGGCGTGAACACCGGGTTCGCGCTCAAGACCCCGAGTTTCAGCGCGTCTATAAGCAACACCGGCCCATGGTTGAACGGTCCTTGGCATGGATGATCCGAGGAGCGCGCAGGATGCCTTATCGGGGCGTCGTGAAGAACAACGCGTGGTGGTCGAACAGGGCCGCTGTCATCAACCTCAAACGGCTCCTCAACCTGGGATTAACCAACGAAAAGGGGGTTTGGGCCCTTGGACAACATCCCAGAGCACGACCACCACCTCGACATAGTGGCCGACGCCGCACAGCCGCAAACCACGCCCCCTCCGAGCGCGCACAACGCCACATCCTCATACCGGTTCCGACCGCTCAGCCAACCTCACAACGCACCACACTCGAGCAAAAAACACTCTAAAGACTCGCCGGGCCAGCTGAACCCACGTTATTCAGCAGGCTCCTAGCGCAGGAATCCGGCCAATTGCGCACTCACCGTGTCTGAGAGAACATTCACTCCACCCAAGATGACGATTCGCGCCGGGTTCAGACGCCGGAGTTCGGCCTGAATGACGGTTGGGATGCTGCTCGACTGCACGAGCAGCACCGGAGCATTCTGGGAACCGGCCACAGCCGCGCCTGAGAGAGCGTCGGGGAAGTTCAAGCCATTGACAACGTAGACGACGTCAACGTCAGCAGGAAAGCTCGACTGCGAGATGATCGCGGATGTATCAAAGCGATCAGCGCCCGACAGCCGGGTCACGCCACCAGTAGAGTACTCGACAAGTGCAGTCTCAACTTCCTCGGAAATTGCGGTCGTACCACCGAGAACCACGATGCGCTGTGGCTGTAATCGGTCAAGTTCGATTCCGATGTCGGCCGGAATGCTCGCGGCATTCACAAGCAGCACCGGCGAGTCAGCGGTTCCAGCGGCGGCCGCGCCCGAAAGCGCATCCGGAAAATTCAGACCATTGGCCACGTAGGCGACGGGCGCACCTGGCGCAAAACTTCTCGCAGAGATTGCGGCCGAGGTCGCGTATCGGTCGGCGCCCGAGAGCCGGGTCACCGTTCCTTCCGTGTACGAGTCGAGTGCACTCTCCACGGAGTTGGTAATCACAGCCGTGCCACCGAGCAAAACGATCCGCTGTGGCTTGAGCCGGAGGAGTTCGGACTGGATGGCTCCCGGGACGCTCGTGGCCTCCACGAGCAAAATAGGTGCATCCGCGGATCCGGCCACTGACGCGCCAGATAGTGCGTCGGGGAAGTTCAGACCGCTAGTAACGTAGGCCACGGCCACCCCTGGAGCGAAGTTGGCGCTGGAGATTGCTGCCGACGTTTCAAAGCGTCCAGCGCCGGCCAGACGTTCTACGGCCGCCGGCTGAGCCACGGTAATGGCCACGGTGGCGATGCCGCCTTGAATACTCTCGACCGCCACGGATACGCCGCGCGAGCCGGTAAACATCTGCTCACCGGCGATCATGTAGAGTTTGGTCTCATTCTCGCCGGGAATGGGCAGCAGGATCGACTCCCCGTTGGGCCGCTGGGTGAGAACACGCACACCCAGATTGACGCCCAGGGTATCGAGCCGCCCGCTGGCATAAAGCGAGGAAGCGTCGCTGCCCCCGCCGCCACGGTAGTCCACGTAGTAGATCGCTCCCGTGCCCGGGTCGGTGACGCGCAAAGCTCGCTGGCCACTGGTTCCCGTGGAAGCGAGTGTCGTGGTGACGTTGTAGCTCGCCCGACCGGAGGGAAGGGCGATGCTCCGCATCTCGCCGGAGGTCAGGGCGCTCAGGAGCCGCTTGTGCGTCACGTTGAGAGCCGTCGGTCGTTCATTCGTCTGCGAGCCCACCGACCAGGCCGCTCCCATCACGTCGTAGGCGTCGCCGTACTCTTCATCGGCACAGCCTTGGGGAGCCGAACCGGGAACGGTGAACTGACCCTCGGAGATAGACGGGTCGGTGCAGAAAAGGGTGTTCGAATGCTGCAATCCGAGATTGTGACCAAATTCGTGCGTGACGACGTCAAGGGCGTTGGGGCCAACGGACGTCCACACCAAACCGCCGTTCGCCGCACCAACGGCGGAATCGTTGCCGGTGCCAACGCTTCCCACACCGCCCTCGCCGCAACTGACCGGGGTGAGCACCAACAGGTGGCGAGACGACGTCGTCAGGTACGCGTTGAAGTTGCGGCCGAAGGCAGTGGCCGCTTCGTCCCAAGCATCGTATTGATCACTGCACGAGAATGCACTGGAATAACGGATGATGGCCGCGTCGCGCGTAAGCGAAACGACCTGGTTGTTGGACTCGACTTTCCAATAAGCGGCGGTCTGGCTCACGAGGGTGTCGACGTCCGAGTCCGAGATGAAACTCGTAGTTTCGGAGACATCGGACGGAACGACGACGGCCACATCGATGACATGATTCGCTTGCACGGATGCCGAAGCCGTGACCGCTTCGTCAACGGCGAAGCCCCGGGATTCGGGCGCTGGTGTCGCACCGAGCAACTCCGCCGAAGTGAACATGTCCTCGTTCAAGGACGTGGCAGTCGGTTCCGGGCTATCGGCCGTTCGCGGCGCGGCGGAGGCCGCGGTTCCGGCAAGGGCAAGCGCGAGGCTCAGAGTGGCGGCCACGGCGATGACGATGCGTCGTCGGTTGGCGAGCGTTTGGAAAGTCATGTTGCCGTCCCAGTCGTGAGGGGCTGGCCTCATCGCTTCAGAATATCAGCAGCAGCCCTCACCGTCCGCCCCAGAACGGGGCCATTGACCGCGCGACTGAAGCAAGCTGCGCGCGCGGTCATTGACGCCCGGGCTGGGGCGGACGGTGAGCGAGACCCCACGCAGGCTGGGCCGGTTGAGCCGGGCGAGCTGCGTCGGCAAATGTAGCTCCCAGGGGCTGCATGGGAACGTCTCTTAGGAACAAGGGCGGTACGTTGGCTCACCGATGGCATTGCGTGCTGACTACGGAAAAGTCAGACCGGCTGCACCAAATCGCGCAGCGCGTCTTGCAAGCCCAGCCCGAACCGTGAGTAGTCGCCGGCTCGCCAACAAAGCACGATAGGCCCCACCCGAAGCAGACGCGAGGCCGGCAGCGTGCTGCGCCGCGTCTCGTGCGCCAGCTTCGCGTCGATCAGCGCCAACACCAAAGCGGATGCCGCTGGCTCGAATCCCGACGCCCGTTGCTGCAGCGCCTCTGCTCGCGCCAACAACCGCGCGTTCCGCCTTTCGACGTCAGTGAGTGCGTCTGCTCATTTGCTCGGTGGCGGACGTGACTAGGAGGGGAAACGTCCCACCGCACGTTCAGCAATGCTGATAAGCAGTGCCTGCACGTCATGCTCGGTGCCAACCATTTCTTGCTCAGCACTGAACTGAACCCAATTGCCGGCAATTACTGTATCCAGAGTGCAGAACCCGGAATACACGTGGCACCCAAAGGTGGCGCGGTCAATACCCCCTATTGTCTCGGTCACTGCGCGAACGGTGTCACCTGCTGTCATCAAACGAGCGGACCGGTCAAAAGCCCATTCCCCACCGGGCAGCGCAGTGACCAAAAGGGGCCAGGTCTGTCCCGTGCTTTCAGGAGCCCACACACATCGCTCACCCCCGACGATCGTCCAGCCCGCATCGTCGATGCCCCACCCCTCGCCGTCGCCATCCCCGCTAATCAATATTTCGTCTGCGGTGCTAAATGCAGCGCGAAAGTCATCAGCGGTGGCGTATATCGAGCAGTCAGTCGGCAGCTCGCCGGTCGAGGCCGGAGCAACCCATAACGGTTCAGGTGCGGGCGCCCCCGTCACCGTATTGACAATGTCCGTGATCAGTGGCGCTGCAAGCTCTGCAACGGCTTCGTTGCTCGCACTCGGATCCGAGTTCAATGCGCGCACATAGGCGTCAATCCAATTCGCTCCGGCGAGGATGTTCGCGGTACAGGTGAAATATTCACCGAAATTGAAGCAGTCAACGTAGGAGGCGTCACCGTACGTGGAATATCCCTCCGACATGGCCACGGCAGTCGTCGCTGCGTACGTCTGCCACTGCGCTGTTGCCTCGGGCAGCACCTTGACACTCACATAAGTCTTTGCCGCGACTTCGCCACTCGCCAAGCAGGAGACTCCGCCTGACTCGTTCACGGCATAGGCCAATGGCGTTGCCAATTGCGGTCGGACCATAAGGGCCGATACAGCTGCATTGGTGCCGAGTAGACTCCCCACCAGCGCAGAAGGCAACAGGTCGTCACACGACAGACCCAATCGTGAGGTTGGCAGAGATACTGGAACGGAACTGTCGGCCGAGGATGGTTCGTTCGAAGGATCGGCTTGATCGACAGCCGCGGGCCCAGGCGCACACCCCGTCAACACAAATGACGTCGCAATTACGGCCAGAATGCTTAGTTTTCTCACTGTTTCCCCCAAATATTTTCGATAGACGCTCGCCGATTCCCACTGGAGAGGCGAAGAGTGCACGACAAGGCTCTAGGAGCCTGCGAGCGCGGGAACCCATTGGGTCAAGGCCGGGTAGCTGACATAGAAGAGGTTTCCGTCGCGATAGACAAAACCGCCATCGATGTAGTTCGGGTCGGTGTCTGGTTCGTTGAAGTAGCCTGCAACGGGTGTAGCCACTTCGATAAAACCGGTCTCGACTAGTTCAGCTTTTTTTGATTGCCATGCCCCGCCAGTCATTGCGAGTTCCCCAAAGAGGACAACAGCGTCGCCTTGACCCTGCCATGCGCAAGCTATGCCACCGCCATCCGCCATGAACTGAATATCCGTGCGCCAGCCCTGATAGTCGCGCAGCGCCAGACCTGAGCCGCCGAAATCCGAGTAAGCATCAGCCGTCAAGGCGGTCATGCACGATGGCGCCTCGGTAATAGCCTCGGGCGTTTGAGCGGTCGCAGTCGGTATCGAAGTTGGCGTTGCTGAGACCATCGGCGGTTCGCTCGTTGCCAGCTCTGGCGATGTCGCTGAACAACTCGTCAGCAGCAGCCCCCCTACCAAAACTGTTCCGATTCGAACGGAAATACGTCTTTCTGTCTGTCTCCCCATACACCAATGGTACTGACCCCGCTCAATCTCACTCTCCAAACTGCCGAGCCCGACCAGAATCAGACCGGCTGCACCAAATCACGCAGCACGTCCTGCAGTCCCAGCCCGAACCGGGAGTAGTCTCCTTCTCGCCAACCACGAACGACCGGACCCACGCGCAATAGGGGGTTTGCGGGCAGCGCGCTTCGTCGCTTTTCGTGCGCGAGCTTCGCGTCGATCAGCGCCAACACCGAGGCGGATACCGCCGGCTCAAACCCCGAAGCTCGTTGCTGCAGCGCCTCGGCCCGCGCCAACAGCCGAGCGTTCCGTGACGTGCGCGGCGCCCGCAGCCGGCCGAGCTTGCCCGAGGCATCCAAGCTTGTCACGCCGATCTGGTTGCCGCCATGCTGTCGATAGTCGGTGAGCGGCTCGTCGAGCAGGTCGACGAGGCCGGTCGCGGCGGCGACCATGGCCACCCACTCGTCATGCACCCAGGCGGCGGGAAAGGGTCGTGATCGTTTGACCAGGTCGGCCCGAACCATCATGGTTGCGCCGGTCACGATGTTGCGGCGCAGGTAGGCATCAATGGCATGCCCATTGTGCACAGCTGCTCGGTCGGCATCCGACACACCCAAGGTTTTCAGTAGCGAGAAGCCGAGGGGCGTGCCGACACTGTCCACAAGTCGTGCGTCGGCATGGAGCATCTGTAGTTCGTGTCGGCGCGTGAACTCGGCCACCATGCGCTCCAGCCGCTCGGGCCACCAGACGTCGTCTTGGTCAGAGAGTGCGATGAGATCGCCTGAGCAGGCGGCAAGCGCCTGCTCGAAGTTCGCCGTTACGCCCAGCGCGGTGTTGTTTTTCAGCACCACGAAGTTGACGGCTGGCGACGCTGCCGCCACGACTCGCTGCACGACGGCCAGCGTCTCGTCAGTCGACCCGTCGTCGGAGACGACGATCTCATCGGGGCACAATGTCTGCCCCAGAATGCTGAGCAGCTGCTCCTCGAGATAGGCGGCACCGTTATAAGTGCACAACGCGACAGCGACGCGCACTGCCATTAGCTGCGCTTCACGCCAACCGACAGCACTCCGAGGAACATGCCGGCCATAATGGTTTGGGCTCCGAGCATCATGAGCAGCGCGGCAGGGATGGCCGCGCGCAGCGTTGCGCCTGCTTCGAGAGGGCCAAAGTTGTTCGAGGCCCAACCAATGAGCTGAGCAACGGCCACGCCGAGGCCTATGAGAAAGAGCAGAAGGCCAACGATGGCGCCACTCTCAAGGCTGATGCGTTTCTGCAGGCGGTCGAAATTCCGGCTGCGCGGAATACGAAAGCCCTCTTGCTGCGCATAGATCTTGGTGAGAATCGCAAACAGCACTGACTGGTAGCCGACCACGGTGAGCGCCGCCAGATAGAGCTGGCTGGAGTATGTGAACCCGACACGGCCGACGACAACAGGACCGAAGCTCAGCAGCATGACGCCCACAAAGCCCAGCACGAAGGCAGCAGCGCCGGGGATCAAGAACAACCAGCGCGGGCTGAAGATAAGCAGAAAACGCAGGTGGCGCCATCCATCGCGCCAGCTGCGCAGGTGCGGCGGCCGGCTGCGGCCGTCTTTTGCCAGGGTGGTCGGCACTTCGCTCACGCGTGAGCCGCCGAGGGTGGATTTGACGACCATCTCACTGGCGAACTCCATGCCGGTGGTCTGCAGGTGCAGATCGAGCATTGACTGGCGATTGAAACCGCGCAGGCCGCAGTGAAAGTCCTTGATCGGTGAGCGAAAGAGCATGCGCCCGACCCAGGACAGCACAGGGTTGCCGAGGTACTTGTGCAGCGGGGGCATGGCTCCGGGCTCGATGCCGCCACGAAAGCGGTTGCCCATGACGAGCTCGTCGCCGGCGCGCAGGCATTCGACGAAACCGTCGAGGCTGCTGAAGTCATAGCTGTCATCGGCGTCGCCCATGATCACGTACGTGCCGCGGGCGTGCTCAATGCCGCCATTGAGAGCGCTGCCGTAACCCTTCTCAGCAATGGCGACTACACGAGCGCCGAGCGACTCCGCGATCTGCTGCGACCCGTCGGTGCTGCCGTTGTCGGCAATCAATACTTCACCCACCACACCACTGCGCTCGAGATAGCCGAGGGCCTTGTTGACGCACACCGCCAGCGTCTCAGCTTCATTCAGACACGGCATAAGGATGGTGAGTTCAATCGGCTCTGCGATACTCATATTATTGATGGTTCGTCCTTACATTGCTGTGACAGAGTGCGGGGCAAGCTTACCTGTACCTGAGTTCACCAGCCCAAGGAGGGCCGTTCACGCTTGTTACCGACCATTGATGTCGTCGTACCTGTGTATGGAAACTGGGACATCACTCGTGACTGTCTGGAGCACCTACGCCGACAGACGCTAGAGCACACCGTCATCGTGGTCGACGATGCGGGCCCCGATGACACCGTCGCTCGGCTGCATGCAGATTACCCCGAGGTCACGGTCATCGCCCTCCCTAAGAACGGCGGTTTCGCGGCCGCATGCAATTCGGGCATTCGTCGGGGAACCGGCGAGATCGTCGTACTGGTCAACAACGATGTTCAAGCCGACCCGACCATGCTCGAATACCTGGCGGCGCCGTTCGCCACCAACTCCACATTAGGAAGCGCGGCCCCCCTTCTCTTCGCGCCAAATGGCACCATCGATGCAGTCGGCCTATGCGCCGATCCAACGCTGGCGGGTTTTCTCCGGTACCACGGAGCGACCCTCGATGACCTTGAACACGATACTTTCCCCCTCCTTGGCCCATATGGTGCGGTGGCCGCATATCGGAGAAGTGCGCTTGATGACGTTGGCCTGCTCGACGAGGGAATCTATATGTACGGTGAAGAACTCGACCTCGCTCTTCGACTCAGTGCCGGAGGGTGGGCAACGACCGCGGCCCTCGACTCGCGCGGAGTTCACCTTGGTGGGGCAACATCAGGGCGCGGGTCTAGCCGCCAACGCCAGCGGGCCGGATTCGGTCGGGGCTATATACTCAGCGCGTACGGGATATTTCGTGGTCGACAGGCTTTTCGAGCGGCGGTTACTGAGATCATCGTCTGTGGGGGCGATCTCGTGCTCTCTCGGGATCTCGCATCGACGATCGGCCGGATTGCTGGCCTACGAGCAGGCTTCAAGGCCACAAAACGTCCGTCAGTGGTGCCCGGCATCGACGCCGACCTCAAATTCATGACGTCCCTGCGCTTGCGCGTCGGTGACTACAAATCGCGCTAACCCAACGATGCCTACCCACATGACACCGCCCTCAGCCCCCAACAGGCTCAAGAGTGCAGCTCTGTCCGCCGTCACACTGGCCGGTGGGGTCTCACTGGCCGTGATTCCTGCCGCGACGCTGTCTATTTCATCGCGGGTGTTCACCCTCGCCGAGAACGGAGTGATCGCGGTAGCGATCATGGTGGCCACGTTTGTCGGACAGCTCACCTTTGCTGCGGTGGTGGAGTCGCGCCTAAGTTCGCACACGACGGAACGACGAGTCACGTTTCCCCTCTGGCTGGCCGCGCTCTCCCTCGTCGCTGTGGCAGTTCTCATTGTCAACCACACGAACGTGGTCGCCCTCTGTATCGGGCTTCCCATCCTGGTTGCCGCGTTGGAAGTCGGTCGGGGGGTATCGGTCGCGGAGCGCCTTGATCGACGAGAGATTTGGGCCTCCATCGCTGTGGGCGGCGGAGCCCTGGCGGGCGTCCTGGCGGCGTTCTCCGGTGCGCTCTGGGCGCTCGTCCCCCTTCTCGCGGGAATATTCGTGGCAACAGCGGTCAGATGCCTGCCGGTTTATCACCGGGCGAGCAGACCACATGCATCCGCGATGGTCTGGGTCGTCGCCGATGTGGGCATAACCGGAATCGTCTTCCCCCTGATCAACACGTTGATTCTCTTCGTGCTCGGCCCCATCGGCGCCGTACTTTTCACCGCAATTTCTACAGTTTCGGGGTTACTGGCCATCCCGATCAATTTTCTGCGCCTCCGATTGTTGAAGGAACACTCACGGCTAGATCTGTGGGTTTCCGTTGGGTCACTGATCATCGCCGTCGTTGCCCTGCTCATCTTCGAGTTCGCGGGATTCTTCTCCCTACTCTTCGGGAACGCTTGGTCGATGGAAGCCACGCTGGTGCCGCTCGTCGTCGCCTGCACGTGGCGTGCCGCCTCGATAGCACCGACGCTCCCGTTCACTGCCCTACGACGCATGGGATTCGCGCGTCGGGTGACCATCCTTCGCGCCGGTGCATCACTCATCGCCTTCGCGCTGGCCAGCGTCGCGTTACTCACCCTCAATATCGTCTGGATCTTCGCGGCGCTCCTGCTCGCTGAGCTGTTCTCCGGCCTGATTTACGAAATTGCCCGCCGACGAGCGGTGCTCGCAGCAGCGACGCCACCAAGCGAGGTCACTTCGTGACCGACCCGCTCATTCTCGTCGACCTGCTGTTCTTCACCGGCAAGAAGGGCGGCATGGAATCGTACGTTCGCGAGATTTACAGTCGAATGCCGCGTGAAAGCGCTGGTGTTCGTTTCATCGCCCTCGCGTCGAGCGAACTCGCCGCCGGCGACACCTCTTGGTTTCCCGGCGACGTGATCGATTCCGGTATCAGCGGTGAAAACCGCGTGGCCTGGGCCCGTGGTGAATTGCTCAGCGTTGCAGGTTTTGCGCACCGCCGCCGAGCCTCCCTTATTCACTGCCCGGCAAACCTCGGACCTTTCTTTACACGCATTCCCGTTGTACTGACGATTCACGACCTGCTGCCCTTCCGGCACCCGGAATACGTCCCCGGTGCCTATTCGCTCATCCTTCGCACCCTCATCCGCTTAGGTGCACGCGCTGCGCGCCGCGTGCTGACGATCAGCGACGCCACCCGCACCGATATTCGGCGCTACCTGCGCATCAAACGCACCGCCGTCGATGTCATCCCTCTGGCCGGCGAAACGCGCAGCACAATCGCGACGCCAACCACGATTCGCCGCACCGACCAGTTGTTGGCCGTCGGCAACCGGATGCCGCACAAAAACTTCTCGACGCTTCTCACTGCCCTCGCACTCCTTCCCGAGCACACACGACCTCATCTGGTGATCACCGGCAGCCACGGCGACGACCCGCTGACTCCACTCGTGGCCGAACTCGGGCTGAAAAATTGGGTATCGCTGCAGGGCTGGCTCGCCCCGGAGCAACTCGATTCGATGTATGCAGAGTCGACTCTGTTCGTATTCCCGACATTCTTCGAGGGCTTCGGACTCCCCGTTCTCGAAGCAATGGCACACGGCTGTCCGGTGCTGTGCTCCAACATTCCCGTGCTGCACGAAGTCGCCGGCGATGCGGCCATTTACGTTGATTCTCACGATGCCGCACGGCTCGCCGACAGCATCAGCGCGCTGCTCTCGGCCCCAGAGGAATTGGCGAGCCTGACATCAGCCGGGCTCGCTCGGGCCGCTGAGTTCACTTGGGATCAAACGGCGCAGCGGACTCTCACGTCGTTTCAGCGGGTCTTGGCCGACCGGTAGGCCTGCAGAATCTGATCGAGCGACCGGGTGAGACCGCCCGTCGTGCGTTCCCGCTCAAACCACTCTTGAGTGGACTTTCGTAATGGCTCACCAGCAGTCACGACAGCGACTACGGCGGCAGCGAGTTCGGAGGGTTTCACTGACGCTGCGACGGATCCGTTGACGCCGTTGCACACGAGCTCGGCGGCCGCATTATCGGGGCCGGCCACAACCACACATGGGGTCGCGACAGCAGCTGCCTCGGCGATGACCAAACCGAATCCCTCGCGCCGTGACGGGTTGACGAGCGCCCGGGCACCGGCCAGCAAGGTGTGTAATTCTGCATCGCTGACTCGGCCAGCGAGAGTCACGGCGTCGTCGAGTCCTAACTCAGTGATGCCCGCGGCTACAGCAGCCGTTTCCGGCCCGGAACCGACTATGACGAGGCGAAGCTTGCCGATCCGCTTTCGCGCCTCGCTCATGGCGGGCAGCAGGTCGATGAGTCGCTTGTCAGCGATGTGGCGACCGATGAAAATCAGGTAGGGCTCGTCGCTTCGTTCAGTCGACGAGTCGGCTGCGACCCCGACCAGGTCGATCAGCCCCAGCGTGACCGGAGTGGCCCTCCGCTGGTAGCTGCGAATGCGCGAGCCGGTGAAGTCGCTGTTGACGGTGTGCAGGTTCCCCAGACGAATTGCAAGGAACTGCAGCAAAGCGGCGACGGTGCCCATGAGCGCGCCCGAATACCTGCGCCACTGCCGCCAGCCCCACACTTCAAGCCAGTCGGTCACGACAAATGTCCCGCTCCCGGCCAAAGCCAGTTGCACTGCGAAGACATTGAGCACGGGCAAGGCACTGACGATGACAAGGTCGTAATTTTCGCGGCGCGCCCGAAAATGACGATAAAGGGCCAACGCAAACTTCACGGCGCTGACCGGTGTGCGTGTGCCCGAGCTGTCGTAGATTTCCCCGCGCCACACCGGAACGATAGCAAAACTTGCCTCAGGGGCAGGCCCCTCCCACTGGGTCCGAGTCACATAGTCAACGTCGCTGCCACGTTCCCGAAGAAGCTCGGCAATGCGCCGGTACACCCGTTCGCCGCCCCCCGAGTTGATTGGAAAGAAGCAGTCGTAGGCGATCGCGACGCGTGGTTCAGCCACGAAGGGAAGATTCACGGGACGGATCCGGCACCGCGCCGGTCGAGGGTTCCACCAAGTCAGCTGCATCCTCGAGTCGTGCAGCACGCGAAGCCATCCACCCGGCCCCGACGACGAAAACAATCGACACCAGCGCGTAGAGCGCGACCAAGGTTGGCCAACCCAAGGGCGGTTGCCACGCTGGATTCTTCCACATCTCGCTGATCGGCGAACCACTGCCGACGACATAACGCCACATAACAACGACGAAGGCCAGCAACCCATAGCAGGCGATCATCCCTGCGCTAATCCACGTGAGCCGTGTCGACAGGAACGCAACGCGACTACCCCCCTTGGTGGACAGCACCCAGGCGGCTAAAACAGTCACGCCAAGATAAAGGAAGAGCCCGTATCGTCCCTGCCAGATAATCCCCGTCTGGCTCACGCTGTAGCCCTGCACCAAGGCCGGCACAAAGATCGCCGCAGCCACCATCACTGCGATCGTGACCAAACCACGCCGTCTGGAAGCGGTGAATGCGAGAACGACCAGAATTCCAAGCGGTATGACAAACAGCCAATACGCGGCGGTCGGCAGTGGAGCATCAAACCAGCCAAAGTAGCCGATGGCCTGCTGGATAAACCCGGGGGTGGTGCGCAACACGTGCACAAAACCTTGCACGAACGGGGCACCCACCAAGGGTGCATCAGATTTATCGGCCTGGCTCGAGAGACTGCCGCCACTCAGCGTCCACACGATTGAGAAGATTCCCCCCGCCGCGACAACGCCGAGCGGAACATACGAGCGAGCGGTGGAGAAGAGCGACTTGACGGGACTCCAGCCAGTTGCGATGAAGCAGATTCCGACGACGACGATCAGCCACAGTGGTCCCGTCGCTCGCGCTGTGGCAAGGGTCACCGAAGCAATGGCAACGATCATCCACAGATACCAGCGCGGCAGCACGGACACGTCTGCAACCACTTTTCGCGAGTCGAAGTGTTCGAGCAGACGAGGGAGAGCAGTCCAAAGTGCGACCGCTGAAGCAATCTCGATGCCATTGGGGTTCACCGAGCCGAAGAAGTAGACGACCATCGGGGCCGCGACAAATGCCAGGCCCAAAGGCATCCACCGCGACCTGCGCACCGACACGGCCGCTTGCACACCCCACGCGATGAACACAGCGGCCAACAGGCCACTCGCAATACGCATCCCGTAGATGCCAGCTGCCCCGTCGAGTATCAGGCTCGGCCATCCGACCGCGTAGTAGTACAGAGGATTGTACGCACCGACCCAGGTATTGAACCAGTCAGTTCCTCCCGCATCACCGAGCTCAACACCACAGTTTGCTGGCTGATCAGGGTGATAGGCGAAACAGAGGATGTGAGGCGCGTACGAATACCCCTCAGGGAGGTCGACGACCGTGTGTTTGATACCCGGAACGTGGTAACCGATTACTTGCCCATGAACCTGGGCGATGGCCTTTGTAGCGTGCGCATTCTCGTCTGGCACTGAAAAGATCGGGCTGGCGAGTGACCACAAAGTAGAGAGTGCAGCCAAGATGAGAAATGCGACCCAAAATGTTGAGCGTGAATTGCCTCCAGTTACCTTGCCGATTGGCTGCTTCATCGTTCGTGGCACCTGTGCGTCGCTCCAGACATTTTCGCCAGGACTAACGCCTAGTCAAACCCAGAATACCTTCCAGAAGTTACGACAGGCGTTGTGGGCCGAAGTGAGCCAAATCACGTGCGTGATCAAGCCCCGGCGCCGATCAAGCTCGAAGCCGATTGAGAATGGTTTCGACCACAATATCGAAGGCTGTTCTCTCTTCTGTGCTTACAGGACCCCGCCTTGGCCGGAGGCGGCATACCCTCCGCCACTCCTCGACGGTCGGCCACGCCCGTTATTGAAGGGGAGTTCAGCTGGAACGGGCTGCGCCGGCGTCACTCACGCGCCCATCGTGTAACAAGTACCTCCGACAAGTCTTGACTAGAATTGGGACCATGCCAGCGCTCCACGAAGTCCTCATTGTGATGCCAGCGTTCAATGAAGAAGAAGCGGTCGGAAATGTAGTCACGGAAGTCCTGACCGTTTTGCCGGGTGTGCATTGTCTAGTTGTCAGCGACGGTTCCACAGATTCAACCGCAGCTGTCGCGCACTGTGCTGGCGCCACGGTTCTGACGCTACCGTTTAATCTAGGCGTCGGCGGAGCTATGAGGCTCGGTTTCAAATACGCGTTGAACAATGGATTCGAGTATGTCGTCCAGCTTGACTCTGATGGCCAGCACGACCCGAGTTGCGTCCCTGACCTGATTTCTCAGTTAGAAGTCGCAGATATCGTTATTGGAGCACGGTTTGCTGGTGCCGGTGACTATTCTGTGCGAGGTCCGCGCAAGTGGGCCATGAAGTTCCTGTCGAGCATGATCAGCCGAATTGCCAAGACGCCACTCACTGACGTGACTTCCGGCTTCAAAGCAGCCGGTCCGCGAGCCGTGCGACTGTTTTCAACTCACTACCCCGCTGAATACTTGGGCGACACGATTGAGTCTCTGGTGCTTGCCTCCCGCGCAGGATACTCGGTCGTTCAGGTCCCAGTGGCCATGCGTCCTCGAGCCGGTGGTATTCCGTCACATAATCCTGTGAAGTCCGCAATCTACCTCGCGCGCGCGGCCATGGCCCTCGTCATTGCCCTCTGGCGCACACCGATCACGCCCAAAGGCTAGGAACAATCTCCATGAATCCCGTTTCCTACGCTTTCGCCATTGCAGCGGCCGCGATCGCGTTACTCGCCGTCATCGAGATGCTCCGTCGCCAGCGATTCCGTGAGCGCCACGCGTTCTGGTGGCTCTTGGCTGCGATTCTTTCATTGGTGATCAGCATCTTTCCTGTCACGCTGGAATGGGCCGCGTCTGTCGTTGGTGTTGAAGTGCCGAGCAACCTTGCCTTTTTTGCGAGCATCATCATCCTGTTTTTTGTGACCGTCCAACACAGTTCAGAGCTCACGACTCTCGAAGAGAAAACACGGGTGCTCGCGGAGCACACCGCGCTGATCGAGGAACGGCTCTCCGCCGTCACGGAACGACTCGATTCTGACGCGTGCGGACAAAAACTGACATGAAAACTGAGATTTGTGCGCTCCAGATCGAGACCGGGGCTTAAGCTTCAACAATGCTTACCTCCAGCTCACAGAGGCCCTCCAAGACTCCTCCGGCGGGTTCAATGCTCATGAGCGTGTTCCGTCACAGCGCGTTCCGTTACCTGCTCATCGGGGGCGCAACCTTCCTTATTGACCTCGGGCTCCTGGCGATGCTCCATCAGGTTCTCGACTGGCCGCTGTGGCTCGCCACTGGCACTGCATTCCTGGCAACCTTCGTGTTCAATTACTCGCTCCAGCGAACCTTTTCATTCAGCTCGCGGGCGGCGCATGGGAATACGCTCGCCAAATATCTCACCCTGCTGGCTTTCAATACCGGTGCAACAATTTTGATCGTCTGGTTGATTGATCAGACGGGGTGGGGCTGGGGAATTGGGAAGGTTGCAGCCACGGTGGCCACTACTACTTGGAATTACTTTGTCTTCCGATACTGGGTCTTCGCGCCCGGGCCGAGGGCCGCCGCACAGGCACCCAACTCTGACGAGACACAGGCGCAAACTCGCTGAGTGATGTTTGCGGGGACCAGCCTCTGCCGGCTAGATCTTCATTGTCACGCTGCGCCGGTAATGGCCAATGAGACTACAAACGCGGCACCGCCCGAGATCGCGACTAAGTTAGCCAACCACCGCTTCCGCGAGAAGAGCAAGGCCGCACAGCACACAAACATCGGTACCAACGCTAGCCCGTAGCGTGACGGCAGCGAGAAGTAGAATCCGCTTGTCGCGAGGTTCGCCACGGCCAAGGCCGGCCCAGCCACAAGCGAAACCACGAGTGTTCCGACCGCAAGGGAAAAGCCCCACGACCGCCTATCTCCCGAGGCGATCAGACCGAGCACGCCTGCTACAGCGATGATGGCAAAGATACTCGCTACGATCACCCCGTTCACACCAAGCGATTGCGGTGCCGTCGCACCGTTTACGGCATTCGGGAAGAACTTGAACATTTCTGCAATTAGGGCACGAAAGCCGATCTGCTCAGAAACGAGTTGGTCCGGGGCCGGTCCAACCGCAATCACAGAACGGATGATTGTCCAAACCGCCTGCACGAATATTCCGGCAGCGACAGCACTAAGGGCAACAACTGTTCTTTTGTCCTTGAATGCCCGAAGAAGTCTCTCCTTGACCCGAAGTTCTGACCTTCCGAACCACTCCACCCCGGCGCAGACGACGAGGCTCAACGCAACGGCAGCGACGGCGGTGAGGTTTTGAAGTTTGAACAGCGTCACAATTGCGGAAGCACTGATGAGGAGCCAGCCGAACCGTAGGGTCTGCATGAATACGATGGCGAGATATAGCATGAGCGCGCCCGCGGGTAGAGCCGTAGCATCCGTACTGACAAACGTGTGGGACCAGTAAGAGGGAAGCGATCCCGCGAGAAGGAGACCGAGCCCTAAACCGACCCAACGTGAAATTCCGATTCGCCGCAAAGCAGCAAACATGAAAACCAGTGCAAACGCCAGCCAGATGGAACCAGCATATCGCCCGGCCTGGGCGAGATCCTGCACTCCGGCCCATTGAATAGGCTGGACCATCAACCAGGTGGTGCCGAAGTAGAGGGGCGTGTACAGGTCTGCAGAAGTAACTCCGCCAAACGGGTATTGGGAATCCTCGTCGAAGTTCGGGCCGAAGCACAACGCAGGTTGCGGCTCGGTGTACATCGACACACCGTGGCACGCAAAGTACTCACGCGCGTAGTCACCTGTTTCCTCGCCGCGTTCCACCACACCTTCGGTGCTAACTTTGGCTAGGTAATCAATGTAGACAAATTCATCAATTGGTGAGATCTGTTGGTGCTGAGGCACATGAACCAGCCCGACGACGAGACTTGCCAGTACCAGTCCGAGACAAATTAGCCAGTCCGCGACCGAGAAGCGGTGAGTTCCGGTCTCCGTGGTGCTGGCAGCCGTTAAGGTCATCGAGGAATTCCCATAATTTCGTTGGTGAAAGATTTACTTGTGGCGGAGCAACCGCTGTTAGCGCTTTCGGCCTAAGCGGTTACGCACCTTGCGCATCGCGAGAGGCAACCCGCCGTTTCGCAGATAGAAGACGACCAAACCCAGGTCGTGTCGCAAGCCGTGCTTCTTGACGCGCCGACGCGGGCGGACGGTCATACTCTCACCGGTAGTGCCAGCCCGCCCGCCCGCCAGCCGGTCGGGCGCATGATGTGCGCTCTCCACAAAGGAGACGAGTGGCTCAAGGGTATTCCGCCAGAAGAAGTCCTCGCGAACTCGATGAATGTTCGCCTTGACCTCGGCAATGAACACCTCATCGAACAGCACGCGTTCCAGCGCATCCGCAAGCTGCGCCTCGTCCCCGGCATCTACAACGATTCCCAGTTTCTCGACCTCAACGAGCTCGGCAAAATAGTCACCTTTTGTGAGTACCATCGGTAATTCGGCCCAGAGATAGTCGAGCACTCGCGTTCTAAAAGAAAAAGTCGTTTCAACGTGCGAGAAGTGTGTGCTTACGCCGGCATCAGATTCGGTGAGATAGTTCTGCCGATCCGCATAATCGACCCACGACGCGTTGAAGAACACATTTTTGTCGAGTACACCCAACTCTGAAGAGAGCTGACGAGATTCCGCGACTATCGCCATTTCCGGCACGCCCGGATGCGGATGCTTCGTTCCTTGGAAGAACAGCCGCACGTTCGGACGTTTC
Source organism: Cryobacterium sp. TMS1-13-1 (assembly GCF_004403125.1). Lineage (NCBI taxonomy): Bacteria > Bacillati > Actinomycetota > Actinomycetes > Micrococcales > Microbacteriaceae > Cryobacterium > Cryobacterium sp. TMS1-13-1. Next base: position 60,738 of record NZ_SOGX01000018.1, read on the forward strand.
TCGGCCAGGCGCGTCACAGCACGAATGAGCGTTTTAGGGTCAAACCAGTTGTAGAGTCCGCCGCTCCACAACAGCACTTTGTCCTCAGCCCCGATCCCCGCAACGACTGATTTCAGGACATTCCGGACGTGCTTCGGTGGAGTTTCGTCCAGCCCGAACGGTACGACGTCAATGAGTCCGTTCAAATCGGGGTCCGAAGCGTAATTCGCCGGGTTGACGCGACCGAGCGCGGCGAGTTGGCCTAAGTAAAAATGGCGCTGGCGCTCTGATGCACAGAGAAAGAAGTCCCCACGAAGCAATTGCTCGTTCAAAATGTCCGTCGCATCAGCAACTTGTTTGTCCCACAACGGTTGCGCAAGCCCCCGCCCCTGTTCCAGCTGTTCCAGGTGCATCGGGTCATAAATGTCGGCGATGACAATTTTCTTAGTACGACGAAGAGCATCAAAAACGGCCATGGCATGGCCTTGGAAGATAATGACGTCGGCCCAGCTTTCAAGCTTGGCAAAGGCCCGATTGTCCCCAGCCGGAACATGAACGATGTCGAATGGTGCGCTCAAGGGCTCCGCGCCCGACAACGTCACCAGAGTGACCGTGCTCGTTTTGGACAGCGCCAGGGCAATATTCCATGCACGAATAGCGGGGCCGGCCATCTTCGAGCCGATGGGGTCACCGGTGACAAGCAGCACCCGCGTCGACGACGGGGCCTCCGTCACATCGAATGCCGTCACGATACTCTCGTATCCCGCAAGGTAGTAATCGTTTTGAAATGAGGGGGCGTCGGTGAGCCCGAAGAGTCGCCACAGGCGACTGTCCGAAACAAGCCGGCTGTTCTGAACGAGGTCCCTGGACTTTTTGAGTCCTGGCAGCGCCTCCACAAATTGATCAATCGCGAACAGCGACGCGGCCGACTCCTTCGACACGGTCATCTCTGACTCACCGTCCTGGCTCTTCTTTCGAATGTCTAGAGCTGTGGAATCCAAGTGCCCCTTCGCTACCCCACGGCGTACCGACAGCGCCATAGCGGCCGGAAGCGCCTCCGCGAGCGACTCGGCACCGAGATTCTTATATAGGGCAAACAGTGCGTTTCGTTCCAACAGGTACGTTTCTTTGAAGGATCCGAAACTGGACATCGATGCGTGGTGTTTGTGGAATGCAATGGACTTAGGTTCATAGACATATCGCCAGCCCCGAAGGTTTAGCCGCCAGCCCAGGTCGACGTCTTCAAAGAACATGAAGAACCGCTCATCGAATCCCTCGAGTTCTTCGAAAACGGAGCGACGAACGAACATTGCGGATCCCGTGCCGAAAAGCACATCGTGTGCAGGGATCTCCCGTGCCGGCAGAGGCTCTGCGGTTAAGGGTTTGTAGCCCATTCCGAACCAGGTCAAGGCGGCGCCGACGAAGTCAACGCTATTACCATCCCAATCTACGACCTTGCTTGCAACCGCCCCGATCGCGGGCGATTGAGCGAACTGTGACATGGCAGCACGAATCCACGCACGATCCGGCTTCGCATCGTTGTTGAGGAAGGCGAGGAACTCACCGGTACTGCGGGCGACGCCGAGATTACATCCCCCAGCGAATCCCACATTTGTCGGAGAGACGACGATTCGCACCGTTGGGTGCGCAGCGCGCAGGAGCGCCTCGCTCTCATCACCAGATGCATTCTCCACGACGATAATTTCAAGCTGTGAGTTGGGCCAGTCGACACCGTTCAGGTGATTGATCGCTTCGATTGTGTCGTTAACTCCCTTGAAATTCACGAGGATAACTGACACGACGCCCGGTCGCAGCTTCGGCATGGATGCCCCTTCAATGGTCGGATAGTGCTCGGCGAGTCTAGCAATTGCCGCGAAGAGAGCCTTCACATGGGCAGGGCGAGGCCTACTTCAGCACGGTTTTGCACCCCATATCTTGGTTGGCACCCGCTCCAACGCTGATCGAATACAGGCAAATTTGGTTGGACCCGCGATCGAGTGTGACAGGAATGCTAAACCCGTGTTCCGGCCCGAAGGCCGGGAAAGCGTTGCTGACATCTCCCCTCGCCGCATCTGCCGTAAAGCTCCCGCCCCACTGACCATTGAAATAGACGTGGACGTCGACCGGCAACGTTGTGTCGGGATCGATCGACCAGCCAGAAATCGTCGTCGTACCATCGGAACCGGTGAGAGCAGACTCAAAGTTTCCGAATGGTGAACCACTCGGGTTGTAGACCTGCGAACAGCCCAGGCTCGAGTTGTAGCCCTGCTGCACATTGATTCCATAAAGGCAGACCTTGCTGGTGCCTCCGGGCACGGGAAGGTTCGCGCTGAAGCCATGGGTATCCCCGTAGCCGGGATATGCGCGGCCGACGTCAGCCCGGGAGACGTTTGCTGTGAAACTTCCGCCCCACTGGCCGTTCACGTAGGCGTGCACGTCAATTGAAGCCGGAGAATCCGGGTCTAGTGCCCATCCATTGAGGGTAGCGCGACCCGCAGAAGCGGTGGCCGATTCGATGTTCCCTATCGGCGGTCCGCTGCCCGTCGAAACGCTCTTGCACTCAATCAGCTTGTTGTCACCGCCGCCGATGTTGATTCCGTAGACACAGATATTGCTCGTCCCAACTCCGACATTGACGTTTGCCGAAAATCCGTGATTTGAGCCATACCCCGGGTAGGCGCGCCCCACGTCAGCGCGAACACCGTCCGCCGGGAATGCCCCGCCCCACGCACCATTGACGTAAGCATGGACGGTCGTTGAGGCCGGGGAGTCAGGATCAATGACCCAACCGGAAAGGACGACGTTGCCCCCGCCCAGAGTGGCCGAATCGAGCGAGCCCAAGGGAGATCCAGTCGGCGTTGTGACTGTCTCGCAGGCCAGAAGTTGATTGCTTCCGGCTCCAACGTTAATGGCATACAAGCAGGCTTCAACAGATCCCGCACCCACGGCCAACGGCACAGAGAAGGCAAATCCATGATTGCTGCCGTAACTCGGATAGGCCTGTGCAATGTCTTGGCGCGGAACTGACGCGTCGAATGCCCCACCCCATTGGCCGTTGAGGTATAGGTGAACGGCAATGGGTCCCGGGATCTCGGGGTCGAAGGCCCAACCCCTGAATGTTGCTGAGGCGACCGACGCTGTGGCGATCTCAACGTTTCCGACGGGCGATAGCGAGTGGCCGGTTGTAGGACCGAACCAGTCAGTGTACTGCTGCCAGAAGTTTCTATTCCCGTAGGAACTGCACTGGTCACCAGTCCCCTTCAAGTTTGCCAGCGCGGCCGCGTTGGGCTGATAGGGCGTGTAGAGGTACAGGTTTGCCGTGGCCTGGTTCTCAATCGTGACGTTGGAGCCACCACACGCGGGATTGGGATTGTTCTGAATGTAGACCGTTCCAATGCGGTACGCCCGCGTGCCACCTCCCGGAATGTTGACCGGGTACTCGGTGTATTGACGAAATTGCCAGGCCGACTTGTACGTCTGGTTGAAGAACCCAAAGAAATTGGCGTCACAATTTGCACTGTAGTTGGGCCCTGAGTCCGGGCACCCCCAACCCATTGCTCTCTGGTACCCGTACGCGCTCGGGCGGGTGACCAGGGATTGCTCTTTTTGGAGAAGCACCAGAAGTGCCTTGGGATTTATTTGGCACGCCGCCGCTACCTTCGCAATAATCCTGCTTGCGCGTTCATTCGTTCCACCGGAATAGGCCTTACAGTGCGTACCTCCTACGGCGGCGACCGTTGGCGTGGACTGCGTGAAGTCCTTCAAGCAAGGAACGCCGTTGAGGGGAGTGCACGGCTGACTTTGCAGGAAAGTTTGAATCTGGCTCTCGGTCAAGGCGCCTGAATCGAAGAAGTTCTGATCGGAAATAATATTTCCGGCTTGAAAATCCGCCCCGGAGAGAGCAGTAGCGCTCTGGGGTGTCTGCGCTACTTGCAACAGTGAACTCACGACGAAGACACTCACAATCGCTGCAATCGACCGTCGAAGCATTTTTGTCCGCATTGTGTGCCTAACTTGCCGTTCATGGAGATTGCGGACTCGCAACGATCAGTTCAAGTTCACACGACAAGAGGAAACGTTAACGGCACACAGTTTATTAACAGTAACCCTACTTGTCCCAGAAATCGGATGGGAAAAAATCAAGTTACCTTTCCTCCTGGAAAATTCCCTACAAGCCGGGGTTCGCCATGTAGCCGTGGATATTATCCAGCGCCGCATTCCAGTCCGAGTGACCGGACGCAATTGTCGACAACGCACGGGCTGAGAGTTCCGTACGTAGCTGCTTGTCTCGAACCAGGGTGTCGAGTTTCTCCACCAGGTCGTCCAAGGTCCTCATCGTCAAGAGGGAGTTCTCTCCATTCGTGAAGAGCCAGTCGAACCACGCGCTGTCGGGCGCCACCATCGGCACACCACTGCTCATCAGCTCCAGCGGGAGATAGGACGGGTGCCGGGAAATCTGCATGGTCAGGCCAATATCGGTTTCCCGATACAGCCGGCCGGTCGCTCGGTAGTCGAGCAGGCCCAGGTCGATGAAGTCGGCGCTCGCGGGTAGATAGCGCGCGCCGGCCGCGACGATTCGAACATCGTCGCCGTGGATTCGCTTGATCTCTGTCAGAGCGCTGTAAACGAGCTCCCAGCAGTTCCGAAAGTGATCGCGTGCATAGGCAAAAATCGTGACAGGTTCATTTGCGGACTTCTCGCGACGCCCTTCAGCGTGATAAATGGACTGATCGACTGCTGGCGTGAAGTAGGTCGCTTGTCCGCCGTACATGCCCGTGTAGATACTGTGCATGCTGACGGTGTTGCAGATTCCATACAGACCGAGCCGGTAGCTTTCCTCTGCCATCGCGAACAGAGTGCTCGCCGGGTAGAAAGCGGGCTCATAGTCCTGCATGAGGTAGAACTTGCGTTTGACGTCAGGGGATTTGGCCACGTGGATGGCGGTGAGCCAGAGGGTCGCCACTGCTGCGTCCGCTCCGGGTATCGCAGCGATCTGTTCGTCGGAACCGTCATAAAACGAGATCTCCGAGTCTGCGAGGTCCGGGAATGCCGCTGTCAGGGCAGAGGCCACGAAGGCTCGATTAGGTGCGGCCAGTACGACGAACCGATTCTGAATTCCCTGATCTCGAGCGAGCTTGGCCGCGAGCCGAAATGCAGTGTTCAAACCACCGAAGAACGGCATGTCGATGTCAGGAATGAACCAGTTGATCGTCTTGATGTCGAGTTCACCGGAGAAGTCTTTGTGAAGTTGATGAACGGCCGCGACCTCCTCCGCCGAAATCGAAGCCGTGCCCAGCAGGGCCGACGCTTCCTCGGAGATCGATGAGCTCTGCGCGTGCTTGATGAACGAACGACCGAGAACTTCTAAGGCCAACTTGATGGGATCCTCGTCCCTGGGGTCCTTAAACCGAGGCACGGGACTCAGCCGAGAGACGTTCGGCGACATATATGGGTCTCCCCCCTGCAGCCACGGGTGGTACCGCCAGTAGCTGGCGTAGAAGTCCTCGGCGGGCACCGAGGTTCCCCTCGTGAGCGACTCGAAGTGGCGGACGGTGTCAAAGGGAACGACAACATTTCGTCGTCCACGAATGATCTGGTCGAGACCCAGTACGACATCGCTTCCGCAGAGGATGAAGGCTTCGTCCAGTCCCCCGACGTCTTCGAAGTCGGTTCGACGAATCGCAACACAGGCACCGGTCACGGCCAGCGCATCGCGGTACCAGGACGTGCGGCCGATTAGCGTGTCGGAGTCTGGTTTCATGCTCGCGAAAATATTGTCTGCGAAGCCACCCGGGCCGATCATGACGCCGCCGTGCTGAATCAGACCATCAGCTTGGCGGTGCTGGACGCCGACCGTGCCTACACCGTCGCGCAGCAGGAGCCCGACCATCTCTTTCAACCACAGGGCATCAACGATCTCCGTGTCGTCGTTGAGCATGACAACGATCTCGCCGTTTGTTTCCCGAACGGCAGCGTTGTTGACCCGCGAGTAGTTGAAGGGCGCCTCGGTCCACCACTGCACGGCGAGATTAAGATCCGCGGACTGTTCGCGATACCAGGCCGCGTTGTCTTCGCTTTCACCGCCATTGTCCACGATGCGCACATCGAAGCCCGGGTAGTCCGTGCGAGCAAGACTCGGTAGGAGCCTTCCCAAATTAGAGCGCGAGTGGCGTGTGGGAATCACAATCGATACGGTCGGCCACCTCGTCGGTTCAAAGAGCACGCGCACGACGCCGCCGACAGCCGTCGCCGTCGCTCCTTCACCCTGGTGGTTGAGAACCCGCTGGACCATCTCCGCATCCGATGTCGCGGCACGGCGTTGTGGGGCCTGCGGTTCCGTCAGGAGCACGTGCGATAGGTTGCCGGCCGTGCGTTCCGTTGTCTGCGACGAGAGCAGCAACTCCCAGATGCCCCGATCATTCAGTAACACGCCCGCAGTGGCGGGAAGCGCTGACGCCTTGATGGCAAAGGAGCGGTCAATGTAGTTTGCCCCGAGGAGTACGTCCGGGGACCATTGGGGCCGGAAATGCGGATCAACCGGACCGAGGTGCCCGCGCACATCGGAGTCGAAGACAACCAGCTCCAAGGCGGGGTCAATGCGATGCTTCTTCGCCACCTCGGCGAGGGCGTGCGGAGAGAGCTCAGACCCGGCGCGCAGAAATAGGACAAAGTCCTCGTCTACAGCGCAAAGGATCTCGCTGAGCGCCGATCCGGATCGCAGAGCCGCAATACGACCGGACGCACCAATCTGGGCAGCGATGCTGTCTCGGGTGCGTTTGACATCCCCCACCGCCCCTGCAGCCGCTACCTCGACGATGACAGCGAACGAAGTCTTGGTGGCACTTCCTTCGGCTCCGGCACCGTGCACCTCGTTCAGCTTTCGCCAAGCCCGGTAATCGAGTTCGGATGTTCGGGAGGCACTCGCAGCGCGCACAAAGTTGGCTCGAGCATTTCGAGAGAAGGTTCCAGCATCCTTGATGCTGTAATACGTCGCCGCAGCAAAGAGGCGCGGACCAGAGTTGAGGGGAAGTGCCTTGCGCACACCACCCGCGATTTTTGATTTCCAAGCGCTCATACAGTCAAGTCTCCATGCCAGTGCCATTCGGTGCACAAACGGGTCTAAGTTCCACCGGATGTCGATCTCAGCGGATTCTGCGTTCAACCATAGCTGAGGCCCCTGAGCGCCCAAAGTCCCTGCCGCGACGCGCGAACCCGGTCAGCGATGAGATCAGTGCTGTATTGTCTCTCACGGCAGCAAGTCGTCCTTTGCCGAGCCCCCATCATTACTGGAGAACTACATGACCGGCCCTCAAACGTCTTCACCCGAGCGCAAAGCCCGGCTCGAGCAGATGGCTTGGCTGGACGTTGGAACGCGGAGCACTCTCGTTCACGGGACCGTTGCGTCCGTTCGGGACATTTGGTCACACCGCGAATTGCTCGGCATGCTTACTCGCCGCGAACTCAAAGCCCGGTACAAAGACAGCGCCCTGGGTTTCATGTGGAGTCTTGCCCGGCCGCTGACACAGCTTCTGATCTACTACGTAGTCGTCGGGAAATTTCTGGGTGCAGCCCGCTCCATCGATAATTTTGCTATCTACATCTTTGCCGGCCTTACGATTTACACCTTGTTCAGTGAGATAGTTTCGACCGGAACCGGCGCTATCATCGCCAACGCGGGACTCGTGAAGAAGGTGTATCTCCCGCGCGAAATCTTCCCGCTGGCGACGATCGGTTCCTCACTCTTCAACTTCATGATTCAGCTGGGAATTTTGCTCGTCGTTTCTGTTTTCGCAGGAACGCTCCAGTTCGGCCCGAACTTGCTCTTCGGCGCAGCTGCACTCGTGCTCGTTCTTGTCTATGCCGGTGCGCTGGCAATCCTCCTTTCCGCGTACAACGTGTATCTGCGCGACGTCGCCTATCTCGTTGACGTGATTATTTTGCTGCTCATGTGGGCTTCACCCATCGTCTATTCGTGGATCTTCGTCAAGGCCGCTATCCCCGCATGGGCACTCGAGATTTACATGAACAATCCGGTGACCCTAGCGGTGCTCGGCTTCCAAGAGGCGTTCTGGACCGAGGCCAGCGGAGGCGATACACCCGGCTTCCTCGCTGGACGCATGCTAATCGCAGGCGTCATCGGGCTGATCTTCCTACTTTTCGCTCAGCGTGCTTTCAGCAAGCTTCAGGGCAACTTCGCGCAGGAGCTTTAATGACCATGACCACCGCGGCCGTTGTGCCGATCGTCAGAGTAAACGACGTCTCGAAGCGTTTCGTTATCAGGAAAGATAACAGCATTAAGGAACGCATCCTCAATGTAGGACGAGGCGCCAAGTTCAAAGAAGACTTCTTTGCCCTCAAGCACGTAGATCTGGAAATTGAGGCCGGTACTACGATCGGTTTGATCGGACCGAATGGGTCGGGCAAGAGCACGCTTCTCAAAGCTATCGGCGGGATAATACAACCGACCACGGGGAGCGTCCAGAGACGAGGCCAGATGGCCGCACTCTTGGAGCTGGGCGCCGGTTTCCACCCTGACCTGACCGGTCGGGAGAACGTATATCTGAATGCCTCGATTATGGGTCTTTCACGTCGGCAAACAGAAACGCATTTCGAAGAAATCCTAGAGTTCTCTGGCATCGGTGAATTCATCGACACTCAGGTGAAATTTTACTCGAGCGGCATGTACGTTCGACTTGCTTTTGCCGTCGCCGTTCACGTCGACCCGGACTTACTCCTCGTCGATGAAGTGTTGGCGGTCGGCGATGAGGCGTTTCAGAAGAAGTGCCTCGACAAAATCCGCGCCTTCCAAGCCGAGGGACGAACCATTGTTCTGGTAAGTCATACGCTCAGCCAGATCACCAGCATGTGCAGTCGTGCGATCGTGCTGGCGAAGGGGAGCGTCGTCTTTGACGGCGATCCGTTCGACGCTGTTTCCGTATTGCGTTCGGGCTTCGCCACCTCCATTGAACTGGATTCCTTGAAGGACGACCGGCTGAAAGCGGCCATGGCCAACGTAGAGCTTGGACGTATCAAGGGCGCAAGGGTAACGAATAGCGCGGGCGAGCAGCGACCCACTTTCGACACCGGCGATGACATCGTCGTTGAGGTAGAGATTGAGGCACCGAAACGCCTCGCGTCCTGGAGTGTTGGGCTACACATCAACAATCCTCTCGGCCAGCTGGTAACGGGAGCAACCTCCACGAGCCTCGACGTAGGGCTGGGCGAACTCCTTGGAACCTGCGTAGCTCGATTTACCCTGCCACATGCACCATTCGGTTCGGGTGAATACGGCGTCACCGTCGCCCTCATGGGAACGCAGGGGCAAGAAATCGCGCGCGTCACTGATGCGGCGTCGTTCAGCGTGAATAACCACGGCGGCACCTGGGGGCCATTACGCACGGACATGACCTTTGAAGCTATAGCGGGCGTGTAGCCACAACAGTTATGACCGATACGAATTCGATGCCCCCCGGCTCCACTGAATCCCGAGTTGCCGTGATCACCGTGAGTTACGGCTCTGAAGGCGTGCTCACGCCATTCTTCGAAACGTTGAGGGAAGCGTCGAACCAAGACATCATCACCGTTCTCGCCGATAACAAAGCATACGTTGACTCACCGGTGGAAGAGATCGTCCATCTATTTGGAGCGAAGTACCTCGCTATGCCGTCGAACGCCGGATACGGCGGCGCTATCAATGCGGCCGCACGAACTTTGCCGGCATCTGTCGAATGGATTCTGATTTGCAATCCCGACGTCACCTTTAGCAAGAACGCACTCGACTTGTTGGTAGTTGCGGGAGATTCTGATCCGCTTATCGGTGCAGTCGGCCCAGCGATCCTGACCGCGCTTGGCGAGGTGTATCCATCCGCGCGATCTATCCCTTCACTGCGAAATGGAATCGGACACGCCCTCCTGGCCGACATCTGGAAGTCGAACCCGTGGAGCGCCGCTTATAAGAATGACGCTCAAATGACGTCACCTCGAGCGAACGTCGGCTGGCTATCCGGCGCTTGCCTCCTAGTGAGGCGTTCGGCCTTCACCGCAATAGGCGGGTTTGACGAAGACTTCTTCATGTACTTCGAAGACGTCGATCTCGGGTATCGACTCAGCAAGCTTGGTCTTAATAATGTCTACCAGCCAGCGGCTTTGGTCACACACTCAGGCGCGCACTCTACGGCCACCGAGGCGACCACCATGCTTACCGCCCACCACAAAAGCGCCAAACGTTTTCTTGCAAAGCGCTACCCAGGCGTTGTCTTATGGCCAGTACGAACAATTCTTTCCCTCGGTCTAGACATTCGCGCGCTGGTTGTCAATCGAGTGAGTAGGAGAGAACGGACATGAAGCTTGTTCTGACCGTGATGGTACGTGATGAGGCGGACATCATCGAGGCAATGATCCAGCATCACTTGGCACAAGGTGTTGATCTGATAATCGCGACCGATAATGGTTCCGTCGACGGCACGCGGGAAATCCTTGAAACACACCGAAGCGCGGGCCACCTAGTGCTGCACGACGATCCCGTTCACATGAAACAGCAGCATTCGACGGTGACGAGCATGGCTCGTGAGGCATACGCAGACCACCAGGCAGACTGGGTAATCAATGCCGACGCTGATGAGTTCTGGGTGCCCGTGAATGACGCCATCACCCTTCACGAAGCGCTCTCGCACATACCCAAGTCGATTCAATCGTTCTTGGCTCCTGTCACGGATATGACAGGCCTGGCGGCGGCCTCGGGGTCACAGTTCGGGCGCCTGCATTTGAGGGATCATCGATCTGAGCGGGAAATCATGAGGACCGGGCTCCTGGCACATTCCACGCCGAATGCCGTGCATGTCGGATACGCAGAGATTGAAGTTGCTCAAGGCAACCATTTCGTAAATCTGGCTAGTAGCGGCGAACCTGCCCCCGAGTGGGCTATCGAGGTGCTCCATCTTCCTTGGCGATCATGGGAGCAATACCGCCGCAAAGTGGACAATGCGGGACGCGCTTACGAAGCAAATCCGAAGCTGAACCCTAGCCCCAATCACCACGGAATGAGGGATTACCGTCGACTCAAAGAAGATGTGCTTCTCCCGTTCTACCTTCTGCGCCATCCGACCCCGGACCAAGTCGAAGTCGGGTTGGCGGACGGCACCTACGAGGTCGATGACCGGCTATCCGCCCTCGAAGTCTTCTCCTCAACAGATGTCATGTTTGAACCTGAGTTCGAGAATTGGAACAGACGCCTCGGCGCGTCCATCGCGTTGGGCGAGGAGCAGCTGCGTGCCGCAACTCAGAAGATCGAGGATCTGCAGTCCACGGCATCCGAGGACGCGAAGCTCCGCGCTGAACTCGAGCAGGCGCTGCTTGATCGCGACAGCCAGATACTTATCCAGGAAGACACTCAGGCGGTTCTTGAAGAGCTCATAAATCGGTTCAGAGCGCGCCGAATCGTGCGTTTGGTCGACGGAATCGCAGAAAACAAAGGCCAAATCAGCACCGCAGCCGCCGTGCCGCGAAGAGTCCTGACGCGTATTCGTGCAGAATCGGTTCGCCTCAGCGACCTGGGGCACAACGCAATGCGTCTGCGCGAGGTCAATCGCCTGCTCAAGCGAGGACTCCCGCTAGCAACAACAAATGGCACTATCGCGTCGACCGCATTGCCCATCGTCATGTGTCTGTGGAACCGCTCCCAGCGCATCGATACAATGCTCGAGAGTTTTGCTCGGCAGGCCACGAAACGCAACCTCCGCGTCATCCTGTGGAATAACGCCCCAGAAGATGCGGAACATTACCGTATACGTGTGCACGAATTTCAACTCAGTGGAGCCCTCGACTCCATCGAATTGCACTCCAACCCGATCAACATCGGCGGGATGGCACGGTTCGTCGTCGCCAGAACATTGTGGGAGCAGGGGGTGCGCGGTCCCTTCATCATGGTGGATGACGACCAGGACCTGAGTGAGACATTCGTTGAAGACTCACTGGCCGGCTACGAGGCACACTCCATCAATTCCTGGTGGGCCTTTCGCAACCACGGTTCGCACTGGAATCGCTCCGAGCTGGAACCCGGCGATACTGCCGACTATGGAGGCACGGGCGGCGCAGCCGTCGACCTGGCAATTGTTGAAGATCTTGCCTTTTTCACGATTCCGGTTCGGTATTTCATGCTCGAGGACCAGTGGATGTCCCACTACGCGCACACGCACGGCTGGACGATTCGCAAGTCCTCCGCACAAATCACCGCGGTGCTCGAGGAGACGAATCAGTACCATGCTCTGCGGGAGCTCAAGGACGAGTTCTTCACCTATCTGCACCCTGGTGTCTGCTGACGCGCCTTCTACCTCGCAAGGACACTCGGTGGACCAACAGATAATCGCCCAAGCTGAGTTCTGCGCACGGCAGCATCGACTGTCGCGATCTCAAGTATTTTGCGAGGTCAGTGGGACGCATTTCCCGACGACTTACCTGGACTAGTCGTATATTGTTCACGAAAATGCTCCGAAGCTGCGCTCTTCCTGGCCCTCCTTGACGCATCCTTCTTCGTGCCAACGAGTAGCGCTGAAAGGGGCGTCAATGTCAACAGCATGGCCACTGTCCACGGCAGGACAACTGCGGCGAGAAGCGTCCACTTCGGCATGACGTCGTGGGTCCTAAAGGCCCAAATCACGACTGGATGAGCCAGCACTACGGCGATACCAACTACGCCAAGACGAATGGCCAGTTTAGAGACGTGTGTGCCCAGCGGAAAGCGTCGAGCAATCAGGATCATTCCTGTTCCCGCGGCCACGGCGATCGCCACGCCGACTCCCGGAGTGCCAAACAATCCAACTTTCAGGTCGACAAATTGCTGCGGAATAGAGGCAATGGCAACTCCGGCTGAAAATACGAGCAGTATTCCGATGACCAGCGGATTGGTCAACCGTGGCTCAATAACCTGCAGCAAGCGGCCCGCGAGAACGAAAGCAAGGCACGGAACAGCCAAACCAATTCCGAACGGCATCCCCGCCAGGAACTCTCCATCGAAGTAGGCGAGGCCGAGACCACCTATTGCCACCACGATCTGCAGGCTGTTGGGTACACGCTCTATCGCTCGATAGAGCACGACCGTAAAGAAGAGCACAGACACAAACCAAAAGGTACCAAACGGACCCTGCGCGTGTGATCCGCCCATTAGAGCTGGCAGAAGTGAATTCAGAGTAGCCCGACCAGACAAGGCAGTAATCGCCAGGAAAACTGCAGACACTACGACGAACCATCCCGCGTAAGGGACCACAAGAGATCGAGCTCGGATCCGAATATCGCTCACCCAGGCACGGCCGGGGGTCCAGAAATAGCCGGTCAGGATGAAAAAGAGCGGTACGTGCCAAGCGTAAATCCACTGGTGTGTGAGCGGTCCGGTGTATACGTGAGCAAAGATGACGGACGCGATGCTGGCGACTCGAAGGGCGTCGATTCCCGCAGATCGTTTCAACGATACTCGTGAGGATCGCGGCTGAATCAATGAACCTTCCCCTCAGTCTGACGCGGCTATTCGACCAGGCCGGCGAGGTAGCGTCCGTAGCCGCTCTTGAGGAGTGGCGCGGCGAGTACCGCGAGTTGCGCATCCGATATCCAACCCGCACGCCAGGCGATCTCCTCAATGCAACCGACCTTGAAGCCTTGGCGGTCTTCAATGACCCGCACGTATTCTGAAGCCTGCATCATTGACTCAAACGTGCCTGTGTCCAGCCACGCCGTACCGCGATCAAGAACCTGGACGTGCAGGGTGCCCTTGTCCAGGTAGCGCTCGTTGATCGTGCTGATCTCCAGCTCGCCGCGCGCACTCGGTTCGATGGTCTTGGCGATCTCGACGACCGAGTTGTCGTAGAAATAAAGACCGGGCACGGCGTAATTGCTTTTGGGCTTCGTCGGCTTCTCCTCGATGGAGATTGCCGTCATCGACTCATCAAATTCCACGACACCATAGGACGTGGGATTGCTGACGTGGTACGCGAAGATTCGCGCACCCTCGATCTCGGCATTTCCGCGCAGGGACGCGCCAAGCCCGGCGCCGTGGAAGATATTGTCGCCGAGCACCAGAGCAACGCTGTGATCGCCAATGAACTCTTCACCGATGATAAACGCCTGAGCCAAGCCGTCCGGCGAGGCCTGGACGGCATACTCGATGCGGATACCGAGATCAGATCCGTCGCCGAGCAACGCACGGAACTGTTCATTGTATTCGGGCGTGGTGATGATGAGAATCTCTTTGATGTCAGCCATCATCAGCGTGGACAAGGGGTAATAGATCATCGGCTTGTCGTAGATGGGCATGAGCTGCTTGGAGATGCCCTTGGTGATCGGCCACAGGCGCGTGCCCGAGCCGCCGGCGAGAATGATTCCGCGCATAAGTGTTAGTTCCTGTCGTTCAAGGTGGCGTAGTAGGCGCGGGCGGCGTCCCAGGTGGGGAGCAGGCCGGCGGCAGCGGCGGCTGCGAGAGTGGGGGCATCCGTGTCTTTGGGAGACAGCAGCAGTTCACCGGCTTCGGGCGGAAAGACCAGGCCGACCTCCTGGTCGAGCGGGTTGATGCCGTGTTCGCGCCCCGGGCTGAAGGTGCTGTTCACGAGATAGCTCACGGTGGCGTTGTCGGTGAGCGCGACGAAGCAGTGGCCGAGACCCTCGGCGATGTAGACCGCGCGCCGGTCGGTGTCGTCGAGGAGCACGCTGTCCCACTGACCGAACGTGGGTGAGCCGACGCGAATGTCGATGATGTAGTCGAGCACGGCGCCGTGCACCGCGGTGACGTATTTCGCCTGGCTGGGCGGGACATCCGCAAAGTGGATGCCGCGCACCGAACCACGCTTTGACACGGAAGTGTTCGCTTGAGCGAGGTCGAGCTTGTGCCCGACTCTCTCTTCGAGCTTGTCAAACCGGTACCACTCGAGAAAGACTCCCCGGTCGTCACCGAACTGCTTGGGCGTGATCTCGTAGGAATCGGGGATAGAGAGTTCGCGAATCTGCACGTTCGGAGTCTACCAATGGGCGTCCGGTAGAATCGCGGAGGCCATTGAAGCGAACGGAACGGTTACTCCTATATGAAGATCCTCGTCACCGGCGGCGCCGGTTTTATCGGCTCCAACTTTGTTCGACGCACGATTGAAGACAAGTACCCGGGCCTCGAAGGCGCCGAGGTTGTCGTGCTCGACGCACTGACCTACTCGGGCAACCTCGAAAACCTCGCCCCGATCGCCGACTCGCCCCGCTACTCCTTTGTGCACGGCGACATTCGCGACGGCAAACTTCTCGACACACTCTTTCCCGGGCTCGATGCGGTCGTGCACTTCGCCGCCGAAAGCCACGTGGACCGCTCGGTGATGGACTCGACCATCTTCGTGGAGACCAACGTGCTGGGCACCCAGCAGCTGCTCGACGCGGCTCTCCGCCACAAGCTGGCCCGGTTCGTGCACGTCTCCACCGACGAGGTCTACGGCTCGATCGCCGAAGGTTCCTGGAACGAGGAGCGGGCGCTGGAGCCCAACTCCCCCTACAGCGCGTCGAAGGCGGGCAGTGACCTGCTCGCCCGCAGCTACCACCGCACGCACGGCCTCAACGTGTCGATCACGCGCTGCTCGAACAACTACGGCCCGTACCACTTTCCCGAAAAGGTCATTCCGCTGTTCGTCAGCAACCTGATCGATGACCTGCATGTTCCTCTCTACGGCGAGGGCAACAACATTCGCGACTGGCTTCACGTTGACGACCACACCCGGGCGATCGCCATGGTGCTCGTCGGCGGTCGCGCCGGCGAAATCTACAACATCGGCGGCGGCACCGAACTCACCAACAAGGAGCTCACCCAGCTGCTGCTCGACTCGACCGGCAAGGACTGGTCATACGTCGACCGCGTCGCCGACCGCCTCGGCCACGACCTGCGCTACTCGGTCGACATCTCAAAGATTCAGGCCGAGCTCGGCTACGCGCCCGAGGTTCCGTTTGAGCAGGGACTCGCCGACGTCGTGCAGTGGTACCGAGACAACCGCCAGTGGTGGGAACCGCTCAAGGCTCGGGCGGCGCTGAAGTAGCATGGCCCGTTATCTGATCACCGGGGCCACCGGCATGCTGGGGCGCGACCTGCAGACGGCGTTGGCCGGTCGCGAGGTGACGGCGCTCTGCCGGAGCGACCTCGATGTGACCGATTTGGCTGCGGTCACGGCCGCCGTCGCCGGGCACGACGTCATCATCAATTGCGCCGCGTACACCAAGGTCGACGACGCCGAAACAAACGAAGACGCGGCCTACGCCGTGAACGCGGTGGGGCCGCGCAATCTCGCGCTGGCAGCATCCGCTTTGCGGGCGAAGCTCGTGCAGATCTCGACGGACTACGTGTTCGACGGGAGTGCGACCACGCCGTACGCGGAGAACACGCCGCACCGCCCGATCTCAGCCTATGGTCGCACCAAGGCCGCCGGTGAAGACTTCGTACTCTCCGAGAACGGCGCCCGCAGCTACATCGTGCGCACGGCCTGGCTGTACGGCAAGAACGGTCCGAACTTCGCCAAGACCATGCTCAAGGCTGCCGGCACGCGCGACACGCTGAACGTCGTCAACGACCAGGTCGGCCAGCCCACCTGGACGGTCGACCTCGCCGCGCAGATCGTGCTGCTGCTCGACTCCGACGCGCCCGCCGGCATCTACCACGGCACGAACTCCGGGGTGGCGTCGAAGTTCGACCAGGCCCGCGACGTGTTCGCCCTGGCCGGACTTGACCCGGAACGCGTGCTGCCGACCGACAGCTCGGCCTTCGTGCTGCCGGCGCCCAGGCCCGCGTACTCGGTGCTCGGCCACGCCAACTGGGCGGCCGCCGGGCTCGAGCCGATGCGCAGCTGGCAGTCGGCCCAGGCCGAAGCTTTCGCCGCGGGAGTCTTCGAGACAGCATGATCACTCTGCGGGTAGTCGTCGACCAGATGGTCGCGCCGGTTCCGGGCGGCGTCGGGCTCTACACCGAGGAACTCACCCGCGCGCTAATTGCGACCGCTCCGGCCGAATGCGCGGTGGAGGGCATCGTCTCGTCCTCACCGCCCGCACAGTATGAACTCATTGAGGCCGCGCTGCCCGGTCTGGCGAGCCTGTTCAAGACGACGCTGGCCCGCCGCGAGCTGGCCACGGCCTGGGCGCTTGGCGTGACCGCGTCGTCGGGCACTGGCCTGATTCATGCGCCGGGATTACTGGCCCCGCTGCGCCGCCACGATCGGGCCGTAGACGGCACCCAGATTGCGGTGACCCTGCACGACGTGCTGGCCTGGACGCATCCGTCATCGTTGACGCCGACAACCGTGGCCTGGACCAAGAGCATGCTCAAGCGCGCCCGCAAGCACGCCGACGCCATTGTCGTGCCGAGCCACGCCGTGGCGAACCAGCTGACCGAGATCATGGACCTCGGTGACCGGGTGCGCGTGATCGGCGGCGCCGTGGGTCGGGGGCTCGTGCTGCCGGCCATTCCCCTCGTGGAAGAGCGCCTACAGGCGCTGGGCCTGCCGTCGCAGTACATTCTGACCTCGGGGTCGCTCGACCCGCGCAAGGCGGTCACGGCGCTGATCACGGCGCTCGGTCTGCCGGGCGCGCCGGACCTGCCGCTGATCGTGCTCGGCCCGGACACCTGGGGCGAGCTCGACCTGGCCTCGGTCGCCGATGAAGCCGGGCTCGAGCCGGGACGCGTTCGCGCGCTGTCGGGGCTGAGCGACTCCGACCTGGCCGTTGTTATTGCCCGGGCCAGCGTGTTTGTGCATCCGAGCCTGGAAGAAGGCTTCGCCCTGCCGATCATTGAGGCGTTCCATCTCGGCACCCCGGTCGTGCACTCCGACGCCCCAGCACTGCTCGAAGCGGCCGGAGACGCCGGCGTCGCAGTGGAGCGATCGAACGCGAAGGAATATCCCTCGCGGCTCGTCGACGCGGTGAACCGGGTGCTCGGCGACAGCGTGCTGCGGGGACGCATGAGCGTCTTCGGTCAGGACCGCTCGCGGGCGTTCAGCTGGCGGGACTCGGCCGAGCGCGTCTGGCAGCTGCACGCGGATCTGTAGGCCATGGGGAGCTTTCTACAGGACCAGCGTGTGCGGTTTCTCGCGGTCGGCGCGACAAATACGCTCGTCGGGTACTTGGTCTTCTCGGCATTCACACTCTGGGTCTTCGCGGATGTCTACCTCGGCTATCTGCTGAGCCTCGCTCTCTCGTACGTGGTTGGCATTTCCCTGGCCTTCGTGCTGTACCGACGATTCGTGTTTGTGGTGCGTGGCCACGTGCTGCGGGACTTTGTCCGGTTCGTCAGCGTCTACCTGGTGGCGATCGGTATCAACGCGGCTGCGCTGCCGCTGCTTGTTGAGGTACTGCTGGTACCGCCGTTGCTGGCCCAGCTGGTCATTCTCGTGGCGACGACTCTGCTGAGCTTCTTCGGGCACAAGAAGTTCTCGTTTCGGCGCAGTGGGGCGGAGTAGGCGGCGGCGCGGGGCGGCTTGACTCGCTGGGCGGCATCCGCTTGCGCGCTGCGCGGGAGATGCGTCGCTGCGCGGGAGGCGCAACTGGGGCGCAGCGGCGCAAGTCCAGCGCGACGCGTTGCGCTGGAGTTCTGGCCAGGAAGTAACTCCCGCGCACTGGCGCAGGTTCATCGCGACGCGCGGGGCTGGACTACGGGGCGGGCGTGGCGGTGGGCGAGGGGGCCAGGGCTGCGGCGATCATTGCGGTGATGGCGACGTAGTCGGGGTTCTCGGGGTCGACGCCGTTTTCGGGGATCAGGGGCACCGACACGACCGGCAGCTCCTTGGTCTTGGCGGCCAGGTTCACGAAGTAGCCGAGCATTCCCTGCGGCACGTCCGTTTTCACGACGCGGGTGCCGGCGGCGGCCACTCCCTGAAACTTGGTGAGCACGTTGGCGGGGCTGGCCTGCGCGAGGAGGGCTTCCTGCATCTGGGTCTGGCGTTGCATGCGGTCGTAGTCGCTCGTGCCGTGGCGGGAGCGGGCGTACCAGAGGGCGTGGTAGCCGTCCATGTGCTGCAGGCCCGGCTCAAACCAGAACAACACTTCGCTGAATGTCTCGTCGGTGTGTACCGGCACCCGGTTTTGCACGTCGATGTCAACGCCACCGAGGGCGTCGATGAGGTCGGAGAACCCCTGCATGTCGATGAGCACGAAGTACTGAATCGTCAGACCGGTGATTCCTTGCGCCGCCTCGAGGGTGGCCTGAATACCCGGGGAGCTGCCTTCGGCCACCGCGTTCGGGTAATACTCGGGGCGTTTGAGCTCGGCTTCGGTGAAAATGGAGTTAAGCATGCACGCCGACACGTCGCATCCGTCAATCGAACCGTATCCCTCGGGGTACAGCGCGCCAAGGGAGGAACCGGCCGAGAACGGCACGTCCTCGAGGTTGCGCGGCAGGCTGATGGTCGTGGCCTGGCCGGTCGTGGCGTCGATGCTGACCACGGAGAGGCTGTCGGGGCGCAGGCCGTCCCGGTCGGCGCCAGCGTCCCCGCCGAGCAGCAGGATGTTGTAGCGGCCATTGACCGGCGGTTCACTCGGACCGGCGACGAAGACGGAGGAGAGGAATCCGCTCGCCGAGGTTGCGACGAAGGCGCCATAGCCAGCCGTGCCGCAAACGACGACCATGAGGGCTGCGGAGAAGGCGGCGATCAGCGGGCGGGCGCCGGGCGCGGCTTTCAGCAGGTTGATCAGGCTGAGGGTGTTGACGGTGAGCACGAGCCAGGTGAGCGCGTAGAACGCGAGCACTGCGGCGGCGGCCCAGAGGCCGATCGTGCTCGTGAACACCGTGAGCACGGCCTCGGGCCAGAACAGGTAGACAGCCCCGGCGACGATTGCCGAGGCCACCAGGATGAGCGTGGCGCCGAGGCCGAACCGGCCGAGTCGTCGATTGCCGGCGAGTACCTGCGCCGAACCGGGCAGAACGAAATTGAGTACGACCAACCACCACGCACGCGTCGTCATGATGCGCGTGGAGCCGGAATTCGGGTGCCGGATCGGGTCAGTCACACTGCTCATAATCGCTCTTGGAGGTCCCGGTTCTTCTGCTCGACCAGGTCGGCGAGTGCGACGGAATAGTCTTCGAGCTTTACGCGCAGCGCGTCATCGCTCGTGGCGAGAATCTTGATCGCGATGAGCGCGGCGTTCTTGGCCCCGCCGATCGACACGGTCGCGACCGGCACGCCGGCCGGCATCTGCACGATCGACAGCAGCGAGTCGAGGCCGTCGAGCAGTCCGAGCGGAACAGGAACCCCGACCACGGGCAGCGTGGTCATGGCGGCGAGCATACCGGGCAGGTGCGCTGCTCCTCCGGCTCCAGCGATGATCACCTTGAGGCCACGGGCCTGCGCGTTGCGGCCATAGTCGAGCATCTTCTCGGGGGTGCGGTGCGCAGAGACGACCTGCACCTCGTGCGCCACCCCGAAGTCCTTGAGGGTCTGCGCGGCGGCACTCATGACGGTGAAGTCGGAGTCGCTGCCCATGACCAGGCCGACGAGCGGCGCGCTGGAGTTCACGGGCACACTGTTAATGGGCACAGCGTTTATGGGCACAGCGGAAGGCTCGATGTTGTCTGGCACGCAGATGATCCTATTGCTCAAGACTGCAAGATTTGTGCAGTGGCACGCGCCTGGTAGGCAACTTCGTCGAGATCGTCGCCGCCCGCGGTGACGTGGCCGACCTTTCGGCCAGGCCGTGACGCCTTCCCGTAGTTGTGAACTTTCACCAGCGGATGCGCCGCGAGGGCGCTCTGATACCGGTCACCGAGCGAGCCTTCCGAGGGCCCGCCGAAGATGTTGACCATGACCGTCCACGGGTCGCGGGCGCCCGTCGCCCCGAGCGGCAGGTCGAGCACGGCCCGCAGGTGCTGCTCGAACTGGCTCGTCGTGCTGCCGTCAATCGACCAGTGGCCGCTGTTGTGCGGACGCATGGCGAGCTCGTTAATGAGGAGGCGCTCATCCGTGGTCTGAAACAGTTCGACGGCGAGCACCCCGGTGACGCCGATGCCTTCGGCCACGGCGACGGCGATATCGGTGGCGACGTCGGCGAGGCGGCCTGCAGACTGCGGCGCCGGCGCGATCACCTCGGCGCAGACACCGTCTTTCTGCACGGTCTCCACCACCGGCCAGACCGCGATCTCACCGCTCGGGCGGCGCGCGACAACCTGGGCGAGTTCCCGGCTGAAGTGCACGAGCTCTTCGACCAGCAGGGCGCCGCCGTTGCCGTCCTCGGCGAGCGCCAGAAACCAGTCGTCAACGTCGTGTTCGTGGCTGACGACGCGCACGCCCTTGCCGTCGTAGCCGCCGCGGGCGGTCTTCACAACGGCGCGGCCGCCGTGCGCCTGCAGAAATTCGGCGAGGCCGGCGGTATCTGTTATGCGCGCCCAATCGGGTACGGGCAGGCCCAGCTCGGCCAGCTTCTCGCGCATGAGCAGTTTGTCTTGCGCGTACAGCAGCGCGTCGGGGCCGGGATGCACTTTGACGCCGGCGCTGACGAGCTCGCGCAGAATCTCCTGCGGTACGTGCTCGTGGTCAAAGGTGATCACGTCGACGGTCTTCGCGAAGGCCAGCACCGTGGGCAGGTCGCGGTAGTCGCCGACGCTGACGGCGGCCAGGTCGGCGGACATACCGTCGGCCTCGGCGAGTACCTTGAGGTCGATGCCGAGGTTCACGGCCGCGGGAATCATCATGCGGGCCAGCTGGCCCGCGCCAATCACACCGACGGTCAAAGCCATCTGTTCACCATTTTCTATGCAAGCGTTCAGCTAAACGCACGTTAATACTCAGCCCGGAGAATTCCGCACGCCGTAGACTGCGAGACTTCAATGCATTCCTAGTGCCACTTTACCGAACGGCGGACGGACGCATGTCGATGACACTGAAGCAGCGCCTGCTCAATTTTCTGAGCCAGGGCCTGAAGTTCGGCACCGTCGGCGCCCTCGGCTTCGTGGTGGACTTCACCGTCTTCAACCTGCTGCGCACCACAGTGCTCGACTCGGCCGACGTGCACGCCGGCCCCATCTACGCCAAGATCATCTCGACCGTGCTGGCTATTCTGGTGAACTGGCTCGGTAACCGGCACTGGACCTTCAGGAAGAATCGCCAAAACCATACGGCACGCGAGGGCCTGGAGTTTCTCGCGGTGAGCCTGGTCGGTATGGGCATCGGCATCGGATGCCTGTGGTTCAGCCACTATGTGCTCGGCTACACCAGCGTTCTCGCCGACAACATCGCCGGCAACGTGGTGGGTCTTTTTCTGGGCTCGGTGTTTCGCTTCACGCTGTATCGCTACTGGGTGTTTGCGCCGAGTCGCAGCGGCGCGTCGGCATCCGTTGCCCATGCGGACACTCGCAGTGGCGCGATTGCGCTAGCGGCGGCCCCAGAACGCTGACTCGTCGGCGTGCGCCGACTGCTCCTGCCGGCGGGAACCCATGACGGTCACCGACTGCTCCATCAGGTCGTGCAGCACGCTCTGCACCAGGTCGACGTTGGGGATGTCTTTCAAGATGAGCGGATGCTCCAGCCCCGAATTGATCAGCACCGTGCCCGAGTGGAACCCGGCCTGCAGCCAGTTCTGCCGCACGCTCACGTCGTAGCCGCGGCTGTGCAGCAGTTCTTGCCGGGTGCGCACGAAGAATCCGTGGCGAAAGATGATGCGCCGGGTGGTGATCGTGTAGCGCTTGGTCAGCCAGGCGGCGAGCGGCAGCAGCCAGCCCAGCACGGCCAGCACGATGGCGCCCGGCAGCAGGGCCGCGTTCTGCCAGGGTTCGGGCAGGTTGCCGGCGAAGTAACCGGTGGCGCCGGCCAGGGCGAAGAGCAGCAGGGTGGGCCAGAGCAGCACCCGGGCGTGCGGGCGCAAGCGGGCGACGACCTCCTCCGGCCGACTCTCCCGGGCGTAGCCGGAGGGTTCGGTCTCGTTGGTCTCTGTCTTCTTCGGTTTCATTACTTCTATTAATACCTCAGGTGGGTGACATCGCCGGCGGCGACAGACCGTTCTTCGCCATCGGACTGGTTGACGACTTTCAGGCGGCCCTCAGCGTCGATGCCGGTGGCGGTGCCGACCAGGTCGACTCCGCCGGGCAGTTCCACCCGCACGACGCTGCCGAGGGTGCCGCAGAGTCTCGACACTTCCTCGTGGAGACCGCTCTTCTGTGCGTCACCGCCGGCTTCGACGAAGGCCCGATACAGGGTGACGAGCTCGTGCAGGTAGGCGGCGAGTACTGCGTCCGGGTCGGGCGCGGTGCGGGTGACTAGCAGGAGCGAGGTCGAGGTGAGGGTGGGCAGGTTGTGTTCATCGAGCGAGAGGTTGAGGCCGGCGCCGATGACGATGCCCTTGCCGTCGGGCAGGAGTTCGCACAGGATGCCGCACACCTTGTAGCCGTCGATGAGCACGTCGTTGGGCCACTTCAGGGTCGTGTCGTGGCGGGGATCCTCGGCCTCTTTAAGATTTACGTCGTGCACCGGCGGCGTGCAGACCTCAACGATGGTGCGCACGGCCCGGGTCATGGCGGCGCCGGCCAGGAGGGGGAACCAGCCGAGGCTGTGCGGCGGTAACTCCGGGCGAATGAGTACGGAGATGGCCAGGGCTTTGCCCGTCGGGGCCAACCAGACACGACCGAGCCGGCCACGCCCGTGAGTCTGGTTGTCGGTGACGACCACCGAGAGGTCGGGCCAGGCTGCGGCATCCGCCTCAGGTAAACCAACAGCACTGGCGAGATCTTTGAGCACATCGTTGGTGGAGGAGGCCTCGGCACGGTATTCGAACCGGCTCACCTCGTTGCGGCTGAGCGAAAAATCCATCGTACCTACCCTCTCGTGTGCATAACTCCTGCAATTCTCTCGAATCTGGCCTCAAAACACCTATTTCGGGCAGTTTCTGAAGAAATTGCAGGAGTTATGCACGGGGAAGTCCGGTTTCTGCAGTCCGAAGGACCCGACGGAGGGGGAAAGAACCAGTGTTGCGGGGCAAAGTTGTAGAACATCGTCAACGAGGAGCGGTCGGGGGGTGCCGGTAGAGTGAAACGGTGACTGACAAGACGCCCGCCGCGGCACCCGACCTGTATACGACGGCGGGAAAACTCGCCGACCTCAAGCTGCGCTATCACGAGGCTGTGACCGCCAGCGGGGCCACCGCCATCGAGAAGCAGCACGCCAAGGGCAAGATGACCGCCCGCGAGCGCGTCGACCTGCTGCTCGACCAGGGTTCTTTCGTGGAGCTCGACGAGTTCGTGCGGCACCGCACCGTGGCCTTCGGCATGGAAAAGAAGCGTCCGTATGGCGACGCCGTCGTCACCGGAACCGGCACGATTCACGGCCGCCAGGTGGCCGTGTACTCCCAGGACTTCACGATCTTCGGCGGTTCGCTCGGCGAGGTCGCCGGCGAGAAGATCATCAAGGTGATGGACCTCGCCCTGAAGACGGGAGTGCCGATCATCGGCATTCTCGACTCCGGCGGAGCGCGCATTCAGGAGGGCGTTGTGGCCCTCGGCAAGTACGGCGAAATCTTTCGCCGCAACACGGCAGCCTCGGGCGTCATCCCGCAGATCTCGATCATCTGCGGCCCGGCCGCCGGCGGCGCGGTCTACTCTCCGGCGCTGACCGACTTCGTGATCATGGTCGACAAGACCAGCCAGATGTTCGTCACCGGCCCCGACGTGATCAAAACCGTCACCGGTGAAGACGTCGGCATGGAGGAGCTCGGCGGCGCCCTCACCCACAACAAGGTCTCCGGGGTATCGCACTACCTCGCGAGCGATGAGCCCGACGCGCTCGACTTTGCCCGCGCACTGCTGAGCTACCTGCCCGACAACAACCTGGCCGAGCTGCCGGTGTTCGACAGCGAGGTGGAGCTTGAGACAACGGATGCTGACCGTCGGCTCAACACGATCATCCCCGACTCCCCCAACCAGCCCTACGACGTGAAAACGGTCATCGAGCACATCGTGGACCGCGGCGAGTTTCTCGAGACGCAGCCGTTGTACGCCCCGAACATCGTCGTGGGCTTCGCCAGGGTCGAGGGCCGCTCGATCGGCATCGTCGCCAACCAACCCAACGCCATGGCGGGCACGCTGAACATCGAGGCCGGTGAGAAGGCCTCACGGTTCGTGCGGTTCTGCGATGCGTTCTCCATTCCCATCCTCACCCTGGTCGACGTGCCCGGTTTTCTACCGGGCACCGACCAGGAATGGACCGGCATCATCCGTCGCGGGGCGAAGCTGCTCTACGCCTACGCCGAAGCCACCGTGCCGCTCGTCACCGTCATTCTGCGCAAGGCCTACGGCGGCGCGTACATCGTGATGGGGTCCAAGCAGCTCGGTGCCGACACCAACCTGGCCTGGCCGACCGCGGAGATCGCCGTCATGGGCGGCCAGGGCGCCGTGAACATTCTCTACCGTGCCGAGATCAAGGCGGCCGAGCAGGCCGGCGAAGACGTCGCCGCCGTGCGCACCCGCCTGGCCAACGAGTACACCTACAATGTGGCCAGCCCGTTTCTGGCCGCGGAGCGCGGGGAGCTCGACGGCATCATCGAGCCCGCCGCCACGCGCGTGTCGGTCGTCAAGGCCCTGCGCGCCCTGCGTACCAAACGGGCCACCCTGCCCGCCAAGAAGCACGGAAACATCCCCCTCTAATGCCCAAGCCCTCAGAGTTCGAGCCCTCAGAGCTCATTTTCGTCACCGGACATGTCAGCGACGTCGAGGTGTCGGCGGTGAGCGCCGTCATCCGTGGGCTGTTGTGGGAGGAATCCGACGAGCGTCGGGCGGCTCCCGTACAACACCGGAGCGCCTGGCAGCAGGGCCAGCGCGCCATCCGCCAGCCGGTGCACCCCGGCGCCGGCCGCTGGCGCGGCTTCGCCGGCTGACCCCCTCCGACGCCCCACCTTCTTCGTGGACGGGGCCCGGGCCCCGTCCACGGGCCCAGTTTAGAAACTGGGCCCTGGTTCACAAGGTGGGCCCAGACGGGGGTGGAACCAACCTCGCGTCTGTCCTCCTAAATGCCGACAGCGGGAATTTGAAGAATAGTGCATACTGGGATTGCTCGGTGGAACTCCTGGAGTTTCACCACCAATCATTCGCTGACTAGGGTAAGCGAGCGAATGTGTTGGGGGCGAGAACGGATGGCATTCGGGTTGTCGTCCTTTCTCGAATAAACGGCAGGGGACCAGCTTCGGCTGGTCCCCTTTCGCTTACCCAGGGGCCCGAACAGGGAGCAGGGTGATTAGGGCGTGATCTGACGGGGGATTTCCAGCCACAGGTTGACCTCATCGTCACCCGCAGAGTCCGGCCCGAGGGCACTCACCGCCGGGTCGGGGCTCGACAGCCCCACCACGGTCACCGCGACGGTCGCGCTGTCGGCCGCGGTACGCACAATGATCTTGTCGGCGCTGGTCTGCTCGAGGGCGAGGGCGAGGGTGCCCAGCACGTCGTCGAGGGCCACACCGCCCAGATCGTCGATACCGCCCTCGTCGAGGAGCGTGACGCTGGCTCCGCGACGCCGGGCAGCCATGACCTGTTCCCGCACCGCGTGGTTGAGCAGGCGGCGGCCGCGGATCTCATCGCGAATGGCCGCTTCGAGAAACCGGCATTCCTGCTGTTCCTCTGCGGTCAGCTCACCGTTGCCCTCGCTGATGCGTCGCAGCATCGGCATGGCAAGGCGCATGGTCTGAGTGAGACGCACCTGGCGCTCGTAGAGGTGAGCCTCCTGGGCTGCGTGCCATCCGCTCGCCTCGCGCTCGGCTCGGGCATACTGGCGGGCGTCCCGGCTGGCCTTGACCAGGGCACGGGAGAGCACCGCGGCTGCGACCACCCAGACCACGCTTCCGATGACGCCCAGTCCCCCGAGTTCGCCGACTCCGGCCCAGATCACACTGTGGATGACGAGCACGGCCACACCCAGCAGGGCCAGTTGGGGACGCTTGCGGGTGGCAGTGATGGTCATCAGCGTGCCGATGGCGGCGACGTACCAGGTGGCGTAGCCGAGATTACCCGAAGAGCCATCGAGCTGGCTGCCCACGATCAGTGGGAGTGCCGCGCTGACCGCGACGTTGAACAGCGCCAATGGCAACGACATGCGCATCGGGCTGCTCGGCCACAGGCTCGCCATTGTCGCCCCCACATACAGGCCCATGGCGACCAGGATCGGCACCGACGACGCCGGCTCTTGGATCGAATACAGCCCGAGAATCACGTGATAGCCCGAGAACAGAGCCGCTACGACGAGGGTGAGCGTGCGCGACACCACGACAACGCTGGTCATCAGCGATCACCCGCCTGGTCGGCGTCGAGACTGGTGACGGCATACTCGACCGATGCGGGCGCCACGCGAAGCCCCGCGTCGCTGCCCCCAACCGTTTCGCTGTCGGCGGAGACTTCAACCCGCGGCCAGCTGATGACCACGGTCGTGCCCTGGCCGGGGCTTGAGTTCACCACGGCGACGCCACCCACGCTGGCGATCCGGTCGCGAATAGAGACTCGCACGCCGAGCCGGGCACTGGCCACGCTGGTCGGATCAAAGCCGCAGCCGGTGTCGCTGATCTCGATGCGGCATCCGCTTTGACCGTTGCCGCAGATCGTCAGGCTGCGCATTTGCGCTGGGCCGGCGTGCTGCACGCTATTGACCATGGCTTGCACGCTCGCCGCGTACAGGGCCTCCGCGACGAACTCCGGAATGCTCAGGCCGTCGACCCCCCGCTCGGCGACGGTGAAAGCGCCGGTGTTCAAGGCGGCGCCACGAAGGCGGTCGACCAGACGGCTCACGTCGGTCGTCGCATCGTCGAGGGTTCGTTCGCCATTGGCCTCCTGCAAGCGGATGATGGCGCTGCGAGCCATCGCCGCGGCCAGCTCGGCTCCCTTGGCATTGCGCACACCGGCGGCCGAGAGCAGAGTCGCGAGAACGCTGTCGTGCACGATCGAGTCGACCTCGACGCGTTCCACCTCGGTCGCGTGGTGGCGCACCGCCACGGCGTATTTTGCCAAGGCATTGGACTGGGCGGTGTCGACCTTGTCGGTCGCGTCGCGGAGCACGTAGATGATGATGAGCACGACACCGCCGAGCAGCATGGCGTAGCAGGTGTCGAGGGCGGCGAGCAGGTTTTCGGCCTCACCGCCGGAGGGCAACACCCGCACGAGTCCAAAGACTACGGGCGTGACGACTGTGTAAATGATGGCCCAGAGCAGCGGAAACGCGATCGCCGCGCACGAGGTCGCGACGGTGCACAAGTACCAGAGCCACGGTTTGCTGTCGAGAACGACCGTGGGGTCGCGCATCACGAGCGGCCAGACGATGAGGGCGATGAGGTAGAAGGCCGCGATAATGCCGGCCGTAGTGCGGATGCCGCGCCGAACCAGCGTTGCGACCACGAACACCAGAATTGACAGGCCCAGGGCGATCCCGATGGGCACGGCGGAACCGGGCTTGCGACTTTCCAGCTGTCCGAGCATAAGCGGCAGCGTCTGGAGAGCGAAGACCACCGCGACACCGGCCACCGAACGGGACAGGGCGATCTCGATCTGGGCGTGACTGATCGGATTGCGCGGGTGCCGGGGCCGTCCGAACAAGTCGTCCTGGAAGTCGGCCGGATTGACCGCGCCGAACGCGGCCGTATCGGTTGACACCAGGGCGCCCGGGCGGGCGGCCCGTTTAGACACCGCGGTCACCGTCGGAGGCGTCGAGTCCTGGCAGGATTCCGTCTTCGACGGCGCGGCGTAGCAGGTCGACCTTGGTCGGCGCTGGGCGGCCGACCTCGACGTACTTCACCCGGATTCGGTCCAGGTATTCCCGCGCCGTGGAGTGCGCGATGCCGAGCTGCAGGGCAACCATCTTCAGTGGCAGGCCCGAGGCGTACAGGTGCAGAACGTCACGTTCACGGCGACCGAGCTGAGCCTTGGCGAAGTCGCGGTCGGCGTCGATCGCGGTGGCCCACTCGAGGTTGTTGAGCACGTCGCCCCGGGCAACGGATGCCACGGCGGCCATGACCGTGGTGGTCGGCGAGGACTTGGGGATGACTCCGGCGGCGCCGGCGGCGAGTGCCTCACGCACCGAGGCAACCCGGTCGGCGATGCTGTGCACGAGCACGGCCGAGCCGGTGCTCGCGACGAGGTGCACATTGTCGGTCACGAGCGAACGGTCGCCGAGCGAGAGGTCGAGCACGATCACGTCGCACGCTCGTCCGGCGAGGCCATCCACAAGGGCCTGAGCGGTCGCGGCGGCGAACAGCACCTCGTAGCCGGAGTTTTCGCAAGCGGCCTGCAGGCCCAGTCGCACCGATTCGTGGTCGTCGACGATACCGACGCGAACGGACTGCTCGGGGGTGCTTGGGATGGGATCAGGTAGTGCGTGACTCACGGTGTCGCTGTCCTTCTCGTTGGCTCGTCTTAAGGATAGCTATTTGCTGAGCAGTGCGACGGCCTCGACGTGATGGGTATTGGGGAACAGGTCGAAGGCTCGGAGTGTGCGCAGCTGGTATCCCTGCTTCTGGAACAGCGCAACGTCGCGGGCCAGGGCCACCGGGTCGCAGGCCACGTAGACGATTTGCCGGGGGGCCAGGGCCACCAGCTGATCGACGACGGCGGTGCCGGCGCCGGAGCGCGGCGGGTCGAGCACGACGGTGGCGGCGGCGAGGCGGGCGCGCTCCGCGGCATCCGCCTCGCGTAGCAGACGCTGCAGATAGCGGTCGACGCGGTCGGCTTCGGCGGTGGCGCCCGCCCATTCCTTGAGGTTGCGGGCGGCGAAGGCGACCGCTTCCGGGTCGCTTTCGACCGAGGTGATGCGGGTCGACGCGCCGAACTTGTCGCCGACGGCCGCGGCGAGCAGGCCGACACCGCCGTAGAGGTCGAGGTTGGAGGCGCGCGGGTCGAACTGATCGGGGTCGATGATGTTCTGCACCGCGTGGTACAGCGTGTCGGCGGCCATGGAATGCACCTGCCAGAATCCGGACCGGTCGAGTTCAAACTCTCGGCCGTCGACAACCTCGTGAATCAGACCGTGCGGCACCCGCTTGGGCTTGCCGTTGGAATCCTTGGCCGAGACGAGCACCTGCACATCGCCCTTGCTCGGCGCGACCAGGTCAACCTTCGCGGCGTTGTGAAACAGGGTGTCGAGCGGGGCGCGCAGCTCGAGTTCGTGTTCGGCGAGCGGCAGATCGTCGACCGGGATCACGCGGTGGCTGCGGGCAGCGTACGGGCCGATGGTGCCGTCGGCGGCCACGTGCAGGCTCACCCGGGTGCGCCATCCGGTGCCGTCCATCGCGTCGCCGGGGCTGGCCTTGGCGCTGACCGCGACCGGTTCGACGACCACGTCGCTGTCGATCCCGGCCATGCGCTGGAGCGCGTCGGCGAGCACCTGGCGTTTGAGTTCGCGCTGAAATCCGAGCTCAATGTGCCCGAATTCGGCACCGCCCGCGCGGTCTTCGGGAGCGCGATCAACGGATGCTGCGCTCCAGATGTGCGGCTGACGTTCCGGGGCGGCGTCGAGCACGGCGACCGTCTCAGCCCGCCAGAAGCTCTTGTGGTTGGCCTCGGTAAGGCGCGCGCGCACCCGTTCACCGGGCAGGGTGTCGCTGACGAAAATGACGCGACCCTCATGGCGGGCGATGAAGATTCCGCCGTGCGCGACGTTGGTGATGTCAAGCTCGAGCTCGCTGCCGACCGTTTCAGAGGGGGGGCTGGCGGCGGCCTGGGGCTGGTGACTCGAATTGCTCATTCCTTGATGATCCCACACCCCCCTTCCTCTCGTGCTCGATCGAGCCTGATTGAATGGAGTCACCGAAACTGCGAAGGACAAGCATGCGCCTCTATCTGGCCTCCACCTCTCCGGCCCGGCTGGCCCTGCTCCGGGCGGCCGGCATCGAACCGGTACTGATCAACCCTGACGTCGACGAAGCACGAGTCGTCGCCGAGACCGAGGCTGCCGCCGGAGCCGCGCTCGCGCCGCGGGATCTCGTGCTGCTGCTGGCGCGGGCGAAAGCTGAGGCGGCAGCATCCGTTCTGCTAGCGGAGCCGTTGAACGGGCTGCTACTGGGCGGCGATTCGGTGTTCGTGCTGGACGAGGTCATCTACGGCAAGCCGCATACCTCCGAAGCGGCTCGAGAACGCTGGGAGCGCCAGCGCGGGCGCACCGGAACGCTCTACTCGGGGCATTGGCTGATCGAGCTGACAGCCGGAGTGCCGAGCGACGCGGTCGGTGCGGTTGCGGTGGCCGACGTGACCTTCGCCGACGACCTCGACGATGCCGAGCTCGACGCCTATATCGCGACCGGCGAACCGCTCTATGTGGCGGGAGCGTTCACGATCGACAGCCTCGGCGCTCCCTTTATTACGAGCATTGTCGGCGACCCGTCCACCGTGGTGGGACTGTCGCTGCCGACGCTTCGACGGCTGGTGCGCGGCCTCGGGCACGAGTGGCCGACCCTGTGGAATCGCCCCGGAGCGCTGTAATTGTAGGCATCCGCAAGAATCTGGCCGGTCTTTTTGTGGGAGAGAACCAAAATGGATGCGGTACGGCCCAATAGGCTAAGTGATTGTGTCACTCATAACGAAGGTCCTCATCGCCAACCGAGGCGAGATCGCCGTTCGGGTCATCCGTGCCGCGAAGGACAGTGGAATTCTCTCTGTTGCCGTCTACGCCGACCAGGATCGCGACTCCCTGCACGCCCGTCTCGCCGACGAGGCGTACGGTCTCGACGGCACCAGCGGCGCTGAAACTTACCTGGTCATCGACAAGATTCTGTCGATCGCCCGCCGGAGCGGCGCTGACGCCGTGCACCCCGGCTACGGCTTTCTGGCCGAGAACGCTGACTTCGCTCGCGCCGTGATCGGCGCCGGACTGATCTGGATCGGGCCGTCGCCCGAGGCGATCGAGCAGCTCGGCGACAAGGTTTCCGCCCGCAAGATCGCCGAAAAGGTCAACGCGCCGATGGCGCCCGGCACCCTGAACCCCTGCACCGACGCCGCCGAGGTACTCGCCTTCGTCGACGTGCACGGTCTGCCCGTCGCGATCAAGGCCGCCTTCGGTGGCGGCGGCCGCGGCCTCAAGGTCGCCCGCACCCGCGAGGAGGTCGCCGAGATGTTCGACTCCGCCACCCGCGAGGCCATCACGGCTTTCGGTCGAGGCGAATGCTTCGTCGAGAAGTACCTCGACTCCCCCCGCCACGTCGAAACGCAGTGCCTGGCCGACCAGTACGGCAACGTCGTCGTCGTGTCGACCCGCGACTGCTCGCTGCAGCGCCGGCATCAGAAGCTCGTCGAAGAGGCGCCGGCGCCCTTCCTCACCGAAGCACAGACGACCGAGATGTATCGTGCGTCCAAGGCCATCCTCAAAGAGGTCGGCTACCTCGGCGCTGGCACCTGCGAGTTTCTCATCGGCCAGGACGGCACCGTCTCGTTCCTCGAGGTCAACACCCGCCTGCAGGTCGAACACACCGTCTCCGAAGAGGTCACCGGCATCGACCTCGTGCGCGAACAGTTCCGCCTCGCTGAGGGCGGCGAGCTTACCTATGGCGACCCCGTCGCATCCGCTCACTCGTTTGAATTCCGCATCAACGGAGAGGATCCCGGCCGCGGTTTTCTGCCCGCGCCCGGCCCGGTGCACGTGTTCAAGCCGTCCGGCGGCCCCGGCGTGCGCGTCGACACCGGCGTGCAGTCGGGCGATGTGATCAGCGGATCCTTCGATTCCCTGATCGCCAAGCTCATCGTCACCGGCGCGACTCGCGAAGAAGCCCTGGAGCGTTCGCGCCGCGCCCTCGACGAGTTCGAGGTCGCCGGGCTGCCGACCGTGCTGCCCTTTCACCGCAAGGTCGTGCGCGACCCGGCCTTCGCTCCGACCGACGGCAAGCCCTTCAGCGTCTTCACCCGCTGGATCGAGACCGAGTTCGACAACGACATCGAACCGTGGACCGGCAGCATGGAAGACGCCGTGGGACCGCAGAAACGCCATAGCATCGTCGTGGAAGTGGAGGGACGCCGCATCGAGGTGACCCTGCCCACCCGACTGCTGCCCGGCGGCGCGAGCGCGCGCTCGGTGGGCCCGGCCCCCAAGCGTCGCGGCGGCCTGAACTCGGTCGATACCGCCACCGGAGACGCCGTCAAGGCGCCGATGCAGGCGACGATCGTCAAGCTGCTGGTTGCCGAGGGCGACATTGTCGTCAAGGGCGACCTGCTGCTCGTGCTCGAGGCCATGAAAATGGAGCAGCCGCTCGTCGCCCACCGCGACGGCACCGTGGGTAACCTGGCCGCCGTCGTCGGCACGACAGTTTCCTCCGGCAGCGTCCTCCTCACGGTCACCGACGCCGCGTAGCCCGCTCGACACCCGTCGATTGGCTGGCAGCTCACCAGACTTGCGACTGATTTTGCCGGCGGGGTTGGGGACAAGGCAACCGCTCCTCAGCTCAAACAATGCCGGTTTTCAGGAAGGCATCCGAGAAAAGCATTCGGACCCCTTCCTGAAAACCGGCATAACCCGTCACCCCGCGGATACCTTGCCCCCGCCCAGTCCCACAGATACCTCACGTAGGACAAACACATGTGAGCCGCCGCGGGGGCCGGGCGTCGAGAACGCGGGCTACCCCGAGAACTGCGCGGGGATTTAGGGGCTACCGGACGACGTGCATGGCGCGCGCGGCATCCGTTATGGAACCGGTGAGCGAGGGGTAGACCGGGAACGTGCGAGCGACCTCGTCGACCGTGAGCCGGTGCTCGACCGCGAGAGCCAGCGGGAAGATGAGCTCGCTCGCCTTGGGGGCGACGATAACGCCACCGATGACGGTTCCGCTGCCGATGCGGGCGAAGATCTTGACGAAACCGTCCTTGATTCCCATCATTTTGGCCCTCGGGTTCACGGCAAGCGGCAACTTGTAGATATCGCCCTGGGCGAGTCCGTCTTCGATCTGCTTCTGGGTGTAGCCGACCGTCGCGATTTCAGGCTGCGTGAAGATGTTCGCGGCGACGTTGCGAATCTCGATCGGGTTGACGGTGTCGCCCATGGCGTGGAACACCGCGGTGCGGCCCATCATCGAGGCAACGGATGCCAGCGGGAGCTCGGTCGTGCAGTCCCCGGCCGCGTAGATGTTCGGAATGGAGGTGCGGGCGACCCGGTTGGTCTGGATGTGCCCGGACTCGGTGATCTGCACGCCGGCCTGCTCGAGGCCGATATTCGCGGTGTTCGGAATCGACCCGACGGCAATGAGGCAGTGGCTGCCTTCGACCGTGCGTCCGTCTTCGAGGGTAGCGACGACACCGGTCTTGGTGCGCTTGACCGAGCCGGCGCGCGACTTGGAGAGCACGATCATACCGTTGCGCTTGAACACGTTCTCAATCACGTTGGCGGCATCGGCGTCTTCCCCGGGCAGGACCTGGTCGCGGCTGGAGATGAGGGTGACCTTCGCGCCGAGGGCGCGGTAGGCGGAGGCGAATTCGGCGCCGGTAACGCCGGAGCCGACGACGATGAGGTGTTCGGGGATCGCCTTGAGGTTGTAGAGCTGGGTCCAGGTGAGAATGTGCTCGCCGTCGGGAAGTGCGGAGGACAGCACGCGCGGGCTGGCCCCCACGGAGACGACGAGGGTGTCGGCGTCGATGCGGTCGAAGTCGGTCGCGGTCGAGTCGCCGGAGGTGGCGACGATGATGCCGGTGGTGCCGTCGAGCCGTCCATGGCCCTGCACGTAGCGCACACCGGCGCGAATGAGCGTGGCCTTCATATCTTCGGACTGCTGGCGCGCCAGCGCGAGGAGGCGCTTGTTCACTGCGGCCAGGTTGATGGCGACTTCGGGGCGCGTGGGCTTGCCGGTTTCGCCGCGCACGAAGAACTGCACACCGAGGTCGGTAGCTTCTCCGATGGAGTTGGACGCCTCGGCGGTGGCGATGAGGGATTTGGAGGGGACAACATCCGTTATCACGGCGGAGCCGCCGACACCGACGCTTTCGATGAGGGTGACATCGGCACCCTGCTGTGCTCCGGCGATGGCCGCTTCGTATCCGCCGGGCCCTCCACCTAATACTGCGATGCGTTGTTTGCGTTCGAACTCATAGGCCATGTACTCCATTCTCGTGGCCCGCGCACCCCCCGCCAAACCGCGGGTATGTTCGCGGCGCGCGGATCGTCCGCCAAATCGGCCCAATTCGAGCCGTATTGTCGCCAGAGTGCCGGTTCGGCGCGCCGATGAGCAGAATTCGCGCAAAATCTCCGCCTGGTTGGCGGGGGTTCTAGAGTAGTGAAATGTTTACGAACGAGATCAACCCGTTAGACCTGCCCGAAACTGACCCGTTTGAGGCAGCTCGGTCGGCCGCAGCGGAGATCGCCGGCATCACGGGAGTGCCCCGGCACGACATCGCCCTGACGCTCGGCAGCGGCTGGGCCAAGGCGGCCGACCTCATCGGCGAGACCACGCACACCGTGGCCGCCGCCGACATCACCGGGTTCAGCGCCCCCGCGCTGGCCGGCCACGCCGGCACCCTGCGCTCGATTCTGCTGCCCGGCGGCAAGCGCGCGCTCGTGATCGGCGCCCGCACGCACTACTACGAGGGTCACGGCGTGCGCCGGGTCGTGCACAGTGTGCGCACGGCAGCGGCGACCGGAGCGACGACGATGATCCTGACCAACGGGGCCGGCGGCATCCGTGAATCGTGGAAGCCGGGAACTCCGGTGTTGATCAGTGACCACATCAACCTGACCTTCGATTCGCCGATCGAGGGCGCGAACTTCGTTGACCTGACCGATTTGTACTCGAAGCGGCTGCGGAATATCGCGCGCGGCATCGACCCTTCCATCGACGAGGGCGTGTACTGCCAGTTTCGCGGGCCGCACTACGAGACGCCCGCCGAGGTACAGATGGCCAAGGCGATCGGCGGCCACATCGTGGGAATGTCGACCGCGCTTGAGGCCATCGCCGCTCGGCAGGCCGGCATGGAAGTGCTGGGTCTTTCGCTCATTACCAACCTCGCCGCCGGCATTCAGTCGACCCCGCTCAGCCATGGCGAGGTCATCGAGGCCGGTGCTCTGGCCGAACCTGTGATCAGTGCGCTCCTCGCGCGGATCGTGGCAGCGCTGTGAGCGGCCCGGATCGCGACAACGTCGAGCAGCCGGTCGAACGTAGTGGCGGTCGTCACTCCGGCCCGCCAGCGGATGCGACTCCCGAAGTCACCCCGCCAGGCACGCCGGCTTCCCCGCACGTCACCGACGCCGACCCGGCCGACGAGACCGAGACTCCCACCCGCGCCCTCCCGATCGTGCAGGACAGCGACGATGCCGGCTCAGAACCGACCGTCGCAATTCAGACCATTGTGCCGGACAACGACGATGACACCGTGGAAGCGACGGTTGCCATTCAGACCATCACGACCGACGATGGCGCTGAGATCGACGACCTAGCGACCGCGCCGGTTGCCCACGAGACCCAGGAGACCCCGACAGACCGCACCGCGACGCTGTTGCAGGCCGCACGGGCCTGGCTCAACCAGGACCCAGATCCGGAGACGCAGGCACAGTTGCGCGCTCTCATCAATGCCGTCGGAGACGGCGACACCGCAGCGCTGTCCAATCTGCATTCCCGGTTCGATACCCGGCTCGCCTTCGGCACGGCCGGGCTGCGCGGTGAGATTTCCGCCGGACCGAACCGCATGAACCGCGTGCTCGTCTCGCAGGCCGCCGCTGGCCTGGCCACTTACCTGCTGCGACACGCTGCGCCCGGGGTGACCCCGTCAGTCGTCATCGGCTACGACGGACGCAAGAACTCACACGTCTTCGCGACCGACACGGCGGCGCTGATGGCGGGCGCGGGGGTGCGCGCCATCCTCTTGCCGCGTCTGCTGCCCACGCCCGTGCTCGCCTTCGCCGTGCGGCATCTCGACGCAAGCTGCGGCGTGATGGTAACGGCCTCGCACAACCCGCCGAACGACAACGGTTACAAGGTGTATCTGGGCGGCGTGAACAATGGCGCGCAGATCGTCTCCCCCGACGACAAGGCCATCTCGGACGAGATTCTGCGCGTCGCCGCCGACGAGCACGTGCCGCACCTGCCGCGCGCCAGCTACGAGACCGCCGAAGAAACCGTTGTCCAGGCCTACATCGCCGAAACGGCCAGCATCGCCCACACACCGCGGGCGCAGGTGAACGCGGTGTACACCGCCATGCACGGCGTCGGCTGGGACACCACCCGCCGCGTGCTCGAAAAATCCGGTTTTGACCTGCCGACCCTGGTTGACGCGCAGATCGCGCCCGACGCGGCCTTTCCCACCGTCGCCTTTCCGAACCCTGAAGAGCCCGGCGCGATGGACCTCGCCTACGAGACTGCGCGTGAGGTGAGCGCCGAGCTCATTATTGCCAACGATCCCGACGCCGACCGGCTTGCCGTCGCCATTCCCGACCTCTCAAGCGCGAGCGGTTATCGCCGGCTCAGCGGCAACGAGGTCGGAGCGATTCTGGGCTGGCGCGCCGCGGCCCTGGCCACTGCTGAGGACTCAAACCCGGGCGCGCTCGCCTGCTCAATCGTGTCATCGCCGGCTCTGCACGCGGTAGCGGATGCCTACGGCCTGCGATTCGTCGAAACCCTCACCGGGTTCAAATGGGTGTCGCGGGTGCCGGGCCTGGTCTACGGTTTCGAAGAGGCGCTCGGCTACCTGGTCAACCCGGACAGCGTGCGCGACAAGGACGGCATCTCGGCAGCGGTCGCCCTGCTCTCGCTGGTCAGCGACCTCAAGTCGGAAGGGACGACCCTCGCCGGCTACCTTGACCGGTTCAGTGAGAAGTTCGGACACTACGCCTCGGGGCAGATCTCGGTGCGGGTCTCCGAAGTCTCCACGATCGCCCTGGTCATGACGCGCCTGCGGGAATCCCCGCCGACCCATGTCGGGCGCATTCGCGTCGACGAGATCGACGACTTTCGGTGGGGGCTGGGTGACCTGCCGCCGAGTGACGTGTTGCGCATCCGTTTGACCGACGGATCGCGCGTCATGGTGCGCCCGAGCGGTACCGAACCCAAGCTCAAGGTGTATATCGACACCCGAAGCACGGTCGGCACCCTGGTCGAGCGCCGTGCCGCGGCGCAGGCCGCCCTCGACGAGCTCGACCGCGGAATGCGCGCGCTAATCGAGTAGGTGCGGGCATCCGCTCGCGTCGATGGCGGGATCTGGGCAGGTCGGGTCGGCCATCCGCTTCGCTGAGCCGTGAGTTTCAATCACCGAGCCGTGACTTTGAGGCCATTTTGCGCGAGAAATCGCTCAAGATTCACGGCTCGGCGAACGGATGCTGCGGCCCGCCCGGCACTGCGGGAGCTAGCCGAGCAGGGAGACCGCCCGGGCGATGACGAGGGCCAGCAGCACGAAGCCGCCGAACGACTCGATCCCCATGAGCGCTTTAGCCCGGAGCGAGAGCGGCATCGTGTCGGTCGGGCTAAACGCCATGGAGTTCGACAACGAAAAGTAGACATAGTCGAAGAACGAAGCGACCCAACCGGTGCGCTGCGACGACCTGGCGGCGACCTCCTCGATAGCGTCGTGGTCTTCGTCCTGGGGAAAGCGAAAATCAGCCGGCGGAAAGTCGGCCCGGTCGGCATGATGCCTCGAGACCGGGCCGCCGCGGTCGAGTTCCCAGTAGACCAGCGCGAAGGCGATGACGTTGGTGACCCACACCTGCAGGGCAGCGAGCAGCAGTGTCGGCCCGTCATCCTTACCGCCCGACGTGAGCTGGATCACGAGTTGCACGAGGGCGACTTCGTTGGCCGCGACCAGCAAGACCGCCTGGCCGGTGGCGAGGTATTTCGACCAGCGGGTTTCGCGATGCAGCCGGTGCGGGTTGAGGGCGAGGAGCGGGATCAGCATGGCGAGCCCGATCGCGACGACCGTGTAACGCAGCCCGGGCAGGAACGTACTCGGCAAGGTGGCATACAGCGTGAGAGCTACCAGCAACCCCAGTACGGCCGGCCAGCGGTGTTCGGCCCGTGCACCCTGCTTCACGCTGTCGCTCATGCGCTGAGCATAAGCCCGTCGCGGGCGCTCGGGCCACTGCTCGAGGCGTCGCCGTCCAGGCCGTCGGCGTGCCGCTCGGTGTGTTCGCCGGCGGGCCTAGTGTCGACGTTCAGTTGTGTGCGCGGTGCGCCGAACATCGGACAGGGAGTGGATGCCGGCGGCGGCCAGGGCGCGCGCGGTCGGCGCGCCGACCTTCGGGAGGGTGTCGTCGGATTCTGTCATGACTGGAACCTACTCGACCGAGTGGATGCCTCGGCGATGCCTGATCGGCGCGGCGAACGGATGCTGCGGCGCGACGCGATCCCGCGACATCCGCTCGCCGGGCCCACCTTACGGTCCTGGGCCCATGATCTATCATGGGCCCACTTTCCGGGCCCGGGCCCGGAAAGAAACGCGGCCCGGAACGCGGCGGGGCTAGGAGCCCAGCGCGATGTCGAGCTTGGCGACGAGTTCGTCGACGTCGAAGTAGTTGTTGATGACGATCACATCGGCGTTGGTTTTGCCGATCGCGTCGACAAGCTCCGAGGAGGTCAGGATAACCTGGGCGTCGGCCGCGGCGGAACGCACGCCGGCGACATCCGTGGCCTGTACGCTCGCCTCGATCTCAAGCCGTTCGAGCGCGCGCTCGGCGTTGACCTTGAGAATGGCCGAGGTTCCGAGGCCGACGCCGCACATCACGACGATCTTCACGAGAAGACGCTCTGCACGAATTCCGCGGTGGTCGCGCCGGCCAGCGCCGGAATCACCGCCGGGTCATTGAACACGTTGGCGAGTTCGGCGACGAACTGGAGGTGGTCGTCGGCGCCGGCCACGGCCAGGCCGACGATCACGCTGACCGGGTCGTTGTGCGGATGCCCGAAGGCGACCGGCTCAGCCAGAGTGACCACGCAGAGTCCGTCGGTGAGAACATCCGCTCCCGGCCGCGCATGCGCGAGGGCCAAGCCGGGCGCGATCACGATGTAAGCGCCGAATTCGCGAATCACCGCGATCATGCGGTCGGTATAAGCGGATGTCGCGGCGCCGGAACGTACGAGCGCGTCGCCGGCGGCCGTGATGGCCGCGGTCCAGTCGTCAACCTGCGCGCCGATGGTGATGGCGTCAAGCGGGAGGTGCGGGAGTGGCATGGTTACTTTCGGTTGTGCGGGGGTTGTGCTGGGCGAGCCAGCCGGCCCCCCAGAGCAGTGCTAGGCGTCGCCGAAGCCCGCTTCGATGGCTTCGACGAGTTCTTCGCGGTCTTCCAGCGGCAGGAACGCCGCGTGGGCAGCGTTGAGCTGGAAAGTCTCGAGGTCGCCGAGGTCGTAGCCGAAGGCATCCGAGAGCAGGGCAAGTTCCTGGGACAGGGTGGTGTCACTCATCAGGCGGTTGTCGGTGTTGACGGTGACCTTGAAGCCGAGCTGGTACAGCAGGTCGAAAGGGTGGTCGAAGAGTTCTTCGCCCCAGGCGGCGACCGCTCCGGTCTGCAGGTTCGAGGACGGGCTCAGCTCGAGGGTGATCTCGCGGTCGCGCACCCATTGGGCCACCGGTCCGAGGGTGACGAAGGTGTTGTCGTCGTCCTGACGTTCGATCGTGACGTCTTCGGCGAGGCGCACGCCGTGGCCAAGGCGCAGGGCGCGGCCGTCGAACAGGGCGCCGCGGATGCTGTCGAGCCCGTCGGCCTCGCCGGCATGCACGGTGACCGGCATGAATTCGCGGGCCAGCAGGTCGAAGGCCGCGCGGTGGTTGCCGGCAGGGAAGCCGGCCTCGGCGCCGGCGATGTCGAAGCCGACGACGCCGTCGAAGCGGTAGCGCACGGCGAGTTCGGCGATCTCGAGGCCGCGGTTCGCGTGGCGCATGGCGGTGATGAGCTGGCCGATGCGAATGCTGCGGCCCGACTCTTCGACGTTCTCAATGCCGGCTTCGATGCCGTCCTGCACGGCCTCGACGACCTCGTTCAGGGTGAGGCCGCGAGCCAGGTGCTGCTCGGGAGCCCAGCGGATCTCTCCGTAGATGACGCCGTCATCGGCGAGGTCTTCGACGAATTCGCGGGCGACCCGGGTCAGGCCCTCGCGGGTCTGCATGACAGCGGTCGTGACGTCGAAGGTCTTCAGGTATTCCACGAGCGAGCCGGCATTGGACTGGTCGGAGAACCATTCGCCGAGCGCGTCGGCATCCGTTGTGGGAAGCACGAATCCGATGGAGTCGGCCAGCTCGATGATGGACTGCGGACGCAGACCGCCGTCGAGGTGGTCGTGCAGCGAAACCTTGGGCAGGGTGTTGATGCTCGTGCCGCCGCCGGGCATGAGGAATTCCTCGATCAAAGTCATACGAACAAGCTCCTCGGTACGGGGGCGGATGTGAACTACAACCGCGCGCCCAGCTTATCGGAGCGGCTATGGGCGGACCATGAGAAATGCCCGAGCGGATGCGCCGGCTCGCGTCGCTGCCGCTGCCCGCGCGCGCCGGGCCCACCTTCGGCAACTGGGCCCATGATCTACCATGGTCCCAGTTTCCGGGCCCGGGCCCGGAAAGGGGAAGACCACGTACCCTGAGTTGTGCCCACCAAAATCATCCTAGACTGCGACCCCGGCCATGACGATGCGATCGCGCTGCTGCTCGCACACGGCAATCCGAACATTGACCTCGTCGCCGTAACCACCGTGATGGGCAACCAAACCCTCGCCAAGGTCACTCGCAACGCCCTGTCCGTCGCCCGGGTCGCCGGCATCACCGGGGTCCCGTTTGCTGCCGGCTGCCCGCGGCCCCTGGTGCGGAAGATCGAGACGGCGCCGACGATTCACGGCGAATCCGGCCTCGACGGCCCCGTTCTGCCCGAGCCGACACTCGAACTCGACGGGCGCCACGCCGTCGACCTCATCATCGACACGATCATGGCGCACGAGCCGGGCGAGATCACCCTCGTGCCGACCGGGGCGCTGACCAACATCGCCCTCGCCGCCCGAAAGGAGCCGCGCATCGTCGAGCGGATCAGGCAGGTCGTGCTCATGGGTGGCGGCTACCACGTGGGCAACTGGTCGGCCACGGCCGAGTTCAACATCGTCATCGACCCCGAAGCTGCCCACATCGTGTTCAACGAGACGTGGCCGCTGACCATGATCGGGCTCGACCTCACCCACCAGGCCCTCGCCACCCCCGACATCGTCACCCGCATCGCCGCCGTCGGCACAGCGCCGGCCCGGTTCGTCGGCGAGCTGCTCGCCTTCTTCGCGGAAACCTACAAGGATACCCAGGGTTTCGACTACCCGCCGGTGCACGACCCGTGCGCGGTCGCCTACGTGATCGACCCGAGTGTCATCACCGTGCGCAAGGCTCCGCTCGACGTGGAACTGGCCGGCACCCTCACGCTCGGCATGACCGTGGCCGACTTTCGTGCGCCGGCCCCGGCCGACTGCACCACCCAGGTGGCCGTCGACCTCAACCACGAGAAGTTCTGGGCCCTCATCGTCGACGCCCTCGAGCGCATCGGCGACCCGCCCCAAAGTTAGGCGGCCGGGAACGGACGCCCCCTCGTCGCTTCCCGAGATGCACCTGCCCCGGAATGCTGCGCGAGGGCGGCCACCTGTGAATCTGCCCGGGCTCGCGACCGCCGCGTGACTTCCCCGGCACGAACGGGTTGGCTGAATTACCACCACTACTCGGGAGCACCATGACCAAGACCGCGCCGGCCAGCACGCGCAAACCCCTTCCCGATATCCAGGTTCCCGACCTGCACGGCAAGCTGCCCGTCGTCACGGGCGCTAACAGCGGCCTCGGCTTCGGCCTGACCGGCCGCCTCGCCCGGGCCGGCGCCGAGGTCATTCTCGCCGTGCGCAACGAGGAGAAGGGCGCCGCGGCCGTCAAACTCCTGAACGAGCAGGCCCCGGAGGCGAGCGTCAGCATTCGTCATCTCGATCTGGCGTCGCTCTCGAGTATCGCCGGATTCGGTGAGGAGCTCAGGAACGAGGGCCGCCCGATCGACATTCTGCTCAACAACGCTGGCCTCATGATGCCGCCGGTGCGCGACGAGACCGAAGACGGCTTCGAGCTGCAGTTCGGCACCAACCACCTCGGACACTTCGCGCTCACCGCGCATCTGCTTCCGCTGCTGCGGGCGGCCGGCACCAGCAGGGTCGTGAGTCTGTCGAGCCTCATCGCCCGCAGCGGCCGCCTCGACTTCACCGACCTGCAGGGTCTGCGTTACCGGGCGCACCGCGCCTACGGACTCTCCAAACTGGCCACGCTCATGTTCGCGCGCGAGCTCAACCGGCGCAGCGTCGTCGGGAGCTGGGGCGTGCGCAGCGTCGCCGCGCACCC
Source organism: Cryobacterium sp. TMS1-13-1 (assembly GCF_004403125.1). NCBI lineage: Bacteria > Bacillati > Actinomycetota > Actinomycetes > Micrococcales > Microbacteriaceae > Cryobacterium > Cryobacterium sp. TMS1-13-1. The sequence goes on from NZ_SOGX01000018.1 coordinate 103,945, forward strand.
GGGCGCAACAGTCACGAACCTGCAGATCTCCGGCCCCACCCACAACGGGGCCTCGGCCCGCATCTTTCTCGCCGCCAACGAAGCTTCACACCGCATCGGCTGGATGTGGCAGCAGGTCGACCAAGGCATTCTTCCCGCCCTGTACGCGGCGACGAATCCCGCGGCGGCTGGCGGCGGTTACTACGGCCCTGGCGGGTTCGGTGAACTCACCGGCGCACCGGCTCCCGCCAGGCTGCCCAAACGTTCCCTCGATGAAGCGGATGCCCGCCGCCTCTGGTCGGTCTCGGAGGAACTCACCGGGGTGACCTACCCGGCCGTCTAGCTCAGCTGTCGATCACGTTCACCAGTACCCGGGCCAGGCGCCGGCGGATGATGTGGTCGTTGGCCTCGACCCGGTGCATGGTGACGTGGCGCATCCGCTCAATGATGGTCATGCTGCCCTGCGCGATGAACGCGTCCAACGCGCCGTAGATCACGTCGACCGGCACCTCGAGGCTCGCGATATCGCTCACCACGGTCTGCGATTCGATGCAGTGCTCCATCGACTTGATGAACGGCGTCCAGGTTTTCTCGGTCAGTTCAAAGATGCCCTTGGGCAGCAGGCGCGACATGATCGCCGCGTTGGCGAGCGTGAAATCCTTGTTGGCGCGCAGGAAATCATAGGCCCGCAGGTAGGCGCTGACTCGCGCTTTGACTCGTGGGTCGCCGATATCGCTCGGTGACACATAGACCGGCGGCCCGACCAGCACCATGCGCGACACCGTGCCGCTGCCGGTCAGCCTCCGCCAGACGCTCGCCCCCGGGCCCTGCCGCTGCATCGCGGCGTAGCGGGTGCTGATCAGGCTGCCGAGGGAGTGGCCGACCAGCACGAACGGCTCGCGCAGTTTCAAGGAGCGGATGGTCGCGGCCAGGGCCCCGACATGATCCTCCAGCCGGTACTCGCAGCCGTCCGGTGCCGGCGACTGCCCGAAGCCCAGAATGTCCACCGCGATCACCCGATGATTCGGGGTGAGCCGCGGGATCACCTCGTAGAAGGTGATCGAGGACGACGCGATGCCGTGCACGAGAATGACGACCGGGCCGGTACCGGCATCCGTTGCCACGTGCAACAGCGGTGGGCGGGACCGACGCGCTCGGCGCATCCGCTCCGCCCACCGGGTCATGTGCTAATTATCGTCGCGCAGCGTGGCCTTGAAGTCGTTCTTGGCCTCGGTGGCGTTGCGCTCGGCCTCGGCGTGTTTGACCTCGCCCTCGGCCTTCTTCACCTTGACGTCAGCCTTGGCCTCGTCGACCCGGTCTTCGACGCGGTCCTTGGCGTCATCAACCGCCCGGCCGATCTTTTTGCCGGTGGCATCGAGTGCATCCTTGGCATCGTCTACGAATCCCATGTTGTCCTCCTGATCGTGTGTGCAGTTGGGTTGAACGTGCAGTCGGGCTGCTCGCCGACTCCCTGACCTTACTTCGGGGGTAGGCGCCGAGTCCCAATTGTGATCCGACTCCCAGACTGCCCCCAGACAGCGCCCCCACCCCGCTCGGTACGGTGAGTCATGAGACGAACCTGGGGTGTGATCGCGGTCCTGCTGACCGCCGTGGTGTTGGCGGGATGCACGGCGAATAGTGGTTCGGTGAGCACGGACTCGTCTGGGAGCACGGGCTCGTCGGAAGGCGCCGTCGGCGGGGTCCCGCCGGAACAGGACTTTTCGGTCGACAAAGCCCCCTACGGCAGCGTCGTCACCGGCACTACGGGCGACGTGAACACGTCTAACCGGGACGTCATCACCACCGGGTCCATGTCGATCACGGCCACTGATCCGGTCGCGGCGAGCGAATCCGCCGTCACGATCACCGAACAGGCCGGCGGACGCGTCGACAGCCGCAGCGAAAACCCGGGCACCGACGTCCAGCCAGCGAGCGCCACCCTCACCCTGCGTATTCCGTCCGACGAACTCGACCGCACCCTGGCCGAGCTCAAGAAACTCGGCCGGCTCAACTTCGTCTCGCTCAACGCCCAGGACGTGACACAGCAGAGCCAGGACCTCGACGCCCGCATCACGGCTCTGACCACCTCGGTTGACCGGTTGTTGGCACTGATGGCCTCGGCGACGAGCACGACCGACCTGATCAGCATCGAAGGCGCTTTGTCGAGTCGGCAGGGTGAGCTCGAAAGCCTGCAGTCCCAGCGCGACTTTCTCGCCGATCAGATCGATTACTCGACCGTGCAGCTCGAATTGGTTTCGGAAGGCACCGTGGCCGCCGGCGGCCCTGACAATTTCTGGACCGGCATTATCACCGGTTGGACCGCCCTCGTCGCCGCCCTCGGCGGTCTGCTGATCGGCCTCGGAGTTGCTCTGCCCTGGCTGGTCGTACTGGCGATTTTCGGGGCAATCGCGCTCGTGATCGTGCGGGTGTTCGCGCGACGGCGTAAGGCTGCATAGGCTTGTCCCTGTGACCGAGTTTCTCCCTGCTTCAACCCTGCCCGAAACCTCTCCGGCAGCGCCCGTTTTTGTTCCCTCGACCGAGCCGGTGCTGTCTGATCAGCTGCTGGCCGGCATCCGCTCACGGGCAGCCGGGTATGACCGGGCCAACGCCTTCTTCACCGAAGATCTCGAGGTGCTCGTCGCTGCCGGCTACCTGCGCGCCCTCGTGCCGGTGCAGTTCGGCGGACTCGGCCGCACCCTGCAACAGACCGTGCGCGAGCAGACCCGGCTCGCCGCGCACGCCCCGGCCACCGCCCTCGCCGTGAACATGCACCTGGTTTGGACCGGTGTCGCCGCCAGCCTGAACGCGCAGGGCGACCACTCGCTCGACTTCGTGCTCGAAGAGGCCATGCGAGGCGAGATCTTCGCCTTTGGCGTGAGCGAACCCGGCAACGACCTGGTGCTGTTCGGCTCGCAAACGGATGCCCTCCCCCAGCAAGATGGCGGCTACCGGTTCACCGGCACCAAGGTGTTCACCTCGCTCTCCCCCGCCTGGACCCGGCTCGGTACCCTCGGCCTGGATTCCTCCGCCCCGGCTGACCCCGCGATCGTCTGGGCGTTTCTCGATCGAGCGGATGCCGGCATCCGCTCGAAAGATGACTGGGACACCCTCGGCATGCGCGCCAGCCAGAGCCAGAGCACCGTGCTCGATGGCGCTCTCGCCCGCCCGGACCGGGTCGTGCGCCGCCTGCCAATCGGCCCGAACGGCGACCCGCTGGTCGCCGGCATCTTCGCCAACTTTGAAATTCTGCTCAGCGCCGTGTACACCGGAATCGGCCAGCGCGCGCTTGAACTCGCCGCCCTGGGCGCTAACCGTCGCACCTCGCTGAAAAACGAGGGGCGCACGCACGCGCAGGATCCGGTCGCGCGGTGGCGGGTCGGGGACCTCGTCATTGCGATGGACGGCATCTATCCGCAGATCGACGCCCTCGCCCGGGCGGTCGACGAGCGTTTATTCGCGGTCGGACCGGCCTGGTTCGCGCAGCTCTCCGGGCTCAAATACCGGGCCACCCAGAACGCCAAGTTCGTCGTCGACACCGCCGTGCAGGTTGCCGGCGGCTCCGCCTACGCCGCGTCCTCCGAACTGGCCCGGCTCTACCGCGACGTGCTCGCGGGTTTCTTCCACCCCTCCGACGCGGACTCCGCTCACGCGACCGCCGCAGCATCCGTTCTCGGACCCCTCGATTTGCCTGCCTCATGAGTTTCAGCAAGACCACCGCCATCACGCTCGACCACTCCGGTTACACCCGGGCCGTGCTCGACCTCACCATGCGCCTCGCCGAAGTCATCTTCACCGCCGGCGCCGGCGCCGAAGACGCCACCGCCGCGATGATCGCGCTCACCAGGGCCTACGGGCTCAAGGGCACCGACGCGAACATCACCCACACGACCATCACGCTGACCCAGGAAGACCCGTCGACGCACGAGTCGATCATCCGCAGCCGCAACGTGAAGTACCGCACGCTGGACTATTCCAAGCTCACCGCCACCTCGGAGCTGATCGCGGACATTATCGAGAAGCCGATCGAGGTCGCCGAGGCCCGCAAGATCCTCGCGACCATCGTCAGCTCAAAACCGCAGGTGCCCAAACAGTGGCGCCGCATCGGCTGGAGCCTGGTCGGTGCCGGCGCCGCCGTTCTGATCGGCGGCGGGCCGACGGTGATCATCGCCGCCTTTATCGCCACCTGGATCATCGACTGGATCACGTCGGTGCTCGACCACCGCCAGGTTCCGCTGTTCTACCAGACGGTCGTCGGCGGGGCGATCGGCCCCCTCGTCGCCACGGTCGTGCGGGTGATCGACCCCACGGCCAACCCCTCGCTCGTCGTCGTCGCCACCATCATCATGCTTCTCGCCGGTGTCACCACATTCGGTGCCGTGCATGACACGCTCTCGGGGTTTTACCTGACCGGCACCGCCCGACTGGTGGAGGCCCTGCTGATCACGGCTGGCCTGGTCACCGGGGTGTCGGGATCTGCCCTGTTTTTGGCCCGGTTCGGGCTGCTGCTCGAGATCGACTCGAATCCGATCGTGACCATCGGCGTGCTGCCGGTACTGCTCGTAGCCGCCATCGTCATCGTCATCGGGTTTGCGCTGGCCGTGCAGGTACCGTGGCGGGCGGTCTGGGTGGTCTGCGTGCTCGGCGCTCTCGCCGAGTTTCTGTTCGTGGCCGCGCTGGCCGGCGGATTCGGACTGGTCGGGGCCTCGGCGGCGAGCGCCCTCGGCGTCGGCCTGCTGGCGGCGGTCGCGGCGCGCATCGTGCGCACCCCTCCGCTCGTCATTATGGTGACGGCGCTCGTGCCGCTCGTGCCCGGGCTCACCCTGTTTCGCGGGTTGCTCCAGCTCTCCGAGGGCGATATCAACGGGCTGCTCGCATTGCTCACCGCTGCCGGCATCGCGATGGCCCTCGCGGCCGGCGCGCTGCTGTCGCAGTATGTCGTGCAGATCGTCTGGGGCCCGGCGCGCAGGCTGCAGCGCCGCTTCGTCGGACCGCTCATGGCCCTGCCGGTGCGACTCGGCCGCGACGCAACCAAGCGCATTTAGCGTGCGCTGCAGCATCCGCTGTCAAACGGACGCCTGCGTCAGTTGGGAATGTCCGCCTCGTCGGCGTCGACGACGTCTTCCTCGACGAAACGATACGGGATGGGCTCGTCGGTCTCACGGCCGCGCTTATAAGTGCGGGTGATCGTTTCGGTGTCCTCGACCGCTTCGAGCACCAGGACGTCCTGATACTCACCGTCGATGTATTCCAATTCGACCTCGGTTCCGGCGGCAATCGGGTTGGGTCCAAACAGAACTGCCCGGTAGGTGGCGCTGTGGCTCATGACGTGACCTTTCGACGGAGAGCGGGTTCGCTGCAGCGACAGCATACGACAGACCGGCAGCCGTGCACAGGGCTCCGACCAGGTCTGGCGGTTTGCGGGAGGGCGGTCGGCTGCGGAGATGACGGATGCCGCAAACCCGCGTATTCTCGAGGAGACGGAGCCCCACGGCTCGGCGCGAAGGAGTACACAATGGCTGACAAATCACCGAAAAAGGACGCAACCAAGAAGGTTGCCGACAAGTCCCTCAAGGAAAAGAGGGCCGACAAGAAGGCGAAGTCTGAAGAGACCGCTTCTCGGGCCCGCAAGAGCTAGATTCTGCATCTTCTCGGTGCTGTGGGTTCTCCGCCCCTGGTACCACGCGCTGCATCTGGCGCAGTATTAGCAAGCACGGGTGCCGCCACGATCGTGGCGGCACCTTTCTTTCGTCGGCGTGACCGACAGCATCCGCTTGTGAAAGGACCAGCCATGACCCTGCCCACCGAAGACACCCGCGTGCTCTACCCGAGCGGCGCCGTCGACGCGCGGGCGTCCGTACTGCACTCCGAGCCGCTGCCGGACGGACGCTCAGCCGTGCTGCTCGATGCGACCTGCGTGCATCCGGTCGATGCCGGCTGGCCCGACCAGGGACCCGACCAGGCCTTGCTGCATCACGGTGCCGCGTTCTGGCCGGTCGAGGACTGCATTGTCGGAGCCACCGACGGGTCCGAGCTGTATATCGGTGCGGATATTCCGGTGGCCAAGGGCACCCCGGGCTGGGCCTTCGTCGTGGTGCACGTCGTCGACGCGGCCGGGCTTTCAGCCGGCGACACCGTCACGGTCGAGGTTGACGAGGGCCTGCGCGACGCCACGAGCGCCGGCCACACCGCGTGCCATTTAGCCTCCCTCGCCCTGAACGACGCTCTCGCCGACCGGTGGAAAAAAGAGGTACGCGCCGACGCGCTCGGCCACCCCGACTTCGACGGGCTCGCCATCGACGAATCATTGATCGGCCAGAACGCTTCGGTCGACACCTACCGGCTCGGCAAATCGCTGCGCAAGAAGGGCTTCTCGGTCGATGGCTTCGCCGAGTCGCTCGCGGCGATCGAAGCGACCATTAACGCGACCCTTCTCGCGTGGACCATGACGGATGCCACGGTACGCATCGACCAGGGCGGCGACCGGTTGACGGACCGCCGCTACTGGGTGTGCGAACTGCCCGGCGCGACCGTCCGCATCCCCTGCGGCGGCACCCATGTCGAGTCGCTCGGCACACTCGGCGTCGTGACCGTGACGCTCGGCCTGCACGACCTGAACGGCACCGACGTGCTCACCATGAACACCTCCGCCACGCGCTAGTTTTCTCGCATCCAGGGCAATTTGCGGGCATAATCGGGACATCCATCAGGCACCTTGCACGGTTAATCTGCGAGAGATTGCGCATTTCCGCTCCCAGGCGCAGAATTCAGGGGTACCCGGTCAGAGAGGACCAGCCATGAGCACCGTCGTTGAGAGTCCGAAGATCGGCGATACCGAAGTGGATGCGCCCAGCCCTGAGTTTTACACCGGCCCCACCACCGATTTCTTCTCCTACCAGGACTTCCTCACCGTGGACGAGCAGAATCTGGTAGCCACAGCCCGCGCGGTGTTCGAACGCGAGATTCGACCCGTCGTCGCCGAGCACTGGAACAACGAGACGTTCCCGTTCGAAATCATCCCAGCCCTGAGCAACCTGAACCTCGTCGATCTGTGTGCGCGCGGCGACAATTTCTTACTCCACGGGTTCATGACCGTCGAGCTTGCCCGCGTCGATGCGTCCATTTCGACCTTTGTCGGCGTGCACAGCGGCCTGTTCGCAGCGGCGATCGCCCAGCTCGGCACCGATGACCAGCGCGACCGGTTCCTGGCCGACGCCATTTCCCTGCGCAAGATCGGCGCGTTCGCGCTCACCGAACCGGACCACGGCTCCGATGTCTCGCGCAATATGGAGACAACCGCCACCCGCACCGGCGACTCCTGGACCCTGAACGGCGTCAAACGCTGGATTGGCAGCGGAACCTTCGCTGCCAATGTGCTGGTCTGGGCGCGCGACACCGCCGACGACCAGATCAAGGGCTTCATCGTCGACGCGACCCTGGCCGGGTTCACCGCGGAGAAGATCGAGAACAAGATCGCCCTGCGCATCGTGCAGAACGCCACGATCACCCTGCGGAACGTCGTGGTCGCCGAACGCGACCGACTGCCCGGTGCCACGAGCTTTCGCGATACCAACCGGCTGCTGACCAATTCGCGGGTCTGGGTCGGCTGGCAGTCCGTGGGCCTGCAATTCGCCGCCTACGACTATGCGCTGCGCTACGCGCTTGAACGCCGGCAGTTCGGCAAGCCGATCGCGTCGTTCCAGCTCGTGCAGGAGAAGCTGGTGCGCATTCTCGAGAATGCGACCACGTCGCTCGGCCTGATGGTGCGCATCGCCCAGCTGCAGCAGGCTGGAACGCTGCGGCCGGAGCACGCCGCGATGGCCAAGGCCTCCGCCAGCGCGCGCATGCGCGAATCCGTGGCACTGGGTCGTTCGGTGTTCGGCGGCAACGGCATCTCCACCTCCTGGGGCATAGCCCGCGTCTTCGCCGACGCCGAAGCCCTCTACACCTACGAGGGCAGCTACGAGGTCAACACCCTCGTCGTCGGCCGCGCGATCACCGGTATCTCCGCGTTCGAGTAGAAGGCGCCGACAGCATCACGTTCTCACACAGCAATCGTGCGGCACTATTTTCCGCGCCGTAACCACGGGCCGGCGAGCGCGATGCGTCTGGGCCAGACGGTAAGAACTCACAGGTCGGTAACGCGGGTGCGCGCCGGGGCCAGGGCTGAGAGACTGGTACGTGCATGGTCCCGCTTCGTTCACCACGTACCAAAAGGCTCGCTGTGACTCTGACACCCACCGGCACGATCCATTCCGCACTCGAGCGGGCCGTAGCCCGCCTGCCGCTCGGCGTCGATGATGCGGAAACGTTGCTGGACGCATCGGGCGACGATCTGGAGCGGGTGTTCGACCTCGCCTCGCAGTTGCGTGACGAGGGCCTCGTCGCGGCCGGCCGACCCGGGGTCATCACGTTCTCGAAAAAGGTCTTCCTGCCGATCACGACCCTGTGCCGCGACCGGTGCCACTACTGCATCTTTGTCGACACCCCGGGCAAGCTCGCCAAGATGGGCAAAGCGCTCTACATGTCGCCGGAGCAGATCCTCCAGGTGGCGCGCCAGGGTGCGGCCATGGGCTGCAAGGAGGCGCTGTTCACCCTCGGCGACCGCCCGGAGGAACGATGGCCCGACGCCCGGGCCTGGCTCGATGAGCACGGCTACGAGTCGACCCTGCACTACGTGCACGAGATGGCCGAGCTGGTGCTGCGCGAGACCGGCCTGCTTCCGCACATGAACCCGGGGGTCATGAGCGCCGCCGAGATGGCGGTGCTCCGCCCGGTCGCCCCGTCGATGGGCATGATGCTCGAGACGACCGCCCACCGTTTGTGGGCCGACAAGGGCGAGGTGCACTACGGCTCGCCCGACAAGGAGCCCGCGGTACGGCTCAAGGTACTCGAAGACGCCGGCGAGATGCGGATTCCGCTGACGACGGGCATCCTGGTCGGTATCGGTGAGAACCTGCGCGAGCGTGCCGAGTCGATCGTGGCCATTCGCGAGTCGCACGCGCGGCACGGCCAGGTGCAGGAGACAATAATACAGAATTTCCGTGCAAAGCCCGCGACGGCCATGCAGAATGAACCCGACTTCGGCGGCGCCGAGTACGCCGTCACCGTCGCTGTGGCAAGGCTCGTACTCGGCAGCCACTCGCGCATCCAGGTTCCGCCGAACCTTTCCGATGCGTCAGAACTGCGGATGCTCGTGCGCGCCGGAATCGACGACTGGGGTGGCATCAGCCCGCTCACCGCCGACCACGTGAATCCGGAGCGCCCGTGGCCCGAGCTCGGCGATCTCGCCGATATGACCCGCGCGGCAGGCTTTGAGCTGCGCGAACGTCTCACCGTGCACCCCTCGTACATTCGTGATCGCAATGAATGGATCGATCCGGCGTTGCACGCGCAGGTACTCGCCCTCACCGACCCGACCACCGGTCTCGCCGATGAAAGCGCCCACCCGTTCTCGGTACCAACCGGCGCCGGCCCGAAAACCGCCCATCGGCCACTGTCGTTCTCGGTTCGCACCTCAGACATCCGCTCCTCTCTTCTACACGCCGAAAATGAACCGGCGCATCTCAGCGACGCCGAATATGCCGCTCTGCTGCGTGCGGAGGGCGACGACCTCGACACCCTTACGGCGCTCGCGAGCGGACTACGGCGCTACACGGTGGGCGAGGCCGTGAGCTTCGTGGTCAACCGAAACGTCACCTCCACCCACCTCGGCCAGGGCACCGCGGCTGGGCTCACCCTCGGAACGCTCGGCGGGATCGTCGACGATGCCTGGTCGCTGGGGGCGACCGAACTTTGCGTGCAGGGCATCATCGGGCCGACCCTTCCGGCGACGAGCTACCTTGACCTCGCCCGGGCCGTGAAAGCCGCCCAGCCGAACATGCACCTGCATGCCTTTCGACCGGCCGATATCGCTGACGGCGCAGCACGCATGGGCCTCGACGACACCGACTATCTGACCGCGCTTCTGGAGGCAGGGGTCGACACGATTCCCGGCACCGGCGTGAAGATGCTGCGCGATTCGATACGCGCGCGCGTCGCTCCCGCCGACTTGCCCGTCGACCGGTGGACCGCGATCATCACGGCCGCGCACCGTGCCGGATTGCGTTCGACGTCGGTCATGGTTTACGGCAATGGCGAATCCGCCCTCGACCGGGTGGCCCACCTTCGATCACTCCGGGCGATCCAGTCCGAGACGGGCGGGTTCACCGAGTTCGTTCCGATGCCCGTGCCAGGACATCCGCTCGTCGATGGTCGGAGCGACTTGGACGAGCACCGCGCGGTACACGCGGTCTCCCGCCTCGTGTTGCACGGTTACATCAACCATCTCCAGGTACCGTGGACCCGGCTAGGGTTCGACACGGCCGCGACCATGCTGCAGAGCGGTGCCGACGACCTCGGCGGCACCCTGCTCGACGGCGCGGTGCTGCCCGAGGTGGGAATCGAACACGGCAAGGTGATGACACTTGCCGACGTCACTCGCCTGGCGCGGTCCATCTCCCGCCCGGTTCGCCAGCGCACCACCGGGTACGGCGAGCCCACTACCGAACGCAAGTCGGCGGCGCGGGCGTGAACGAACATCCGTGGCGCGCACCCAACCGGCGCCCGCCGGTTGTGCTCGTGCCCGGGTTCAGCGGGCGCACTGGCGAAGATTTTCCGTTCCTGCTGCCGATGCTTGAGCGTCGGCACCGGGTTGTGTCCGTCGATTTCACCACCCCGGGGGTGCACACCCTGGGCGACCTCGTCTCTCGTATCGGTGTGGCCGTCGCCCGATGCGACGAACCGCCGGCCGTTGTCGGCTACTCCCTCGGAGGCGTGGCGGCCGCGGCATTCGCAGCGCAGCAGCCGGCCGCGCTCAGCAGCCTCGCCGTCGTCGCCGGTTGGATGACGCCGGCGCCGAAACTCGGAGCCTTCGCCGGGCTGTGGGCGGAATTGCAGGCTGAGCGCTCCGCAGCGCTCGCGGCCGCGGCCAGACAGGCCCTATACAGCGCAGACGGTTGGGATTCCGCCCGCCCGCCGCTCGTTGACGATATCGCCGCGCGACTGGTGGCACTCGGCAGCACGCTTGACGTGTCGGCCATGGCACCCGGCATAGCTGTGCCGACCCTTGTCGTGGGCTGCGCCTCCGACGAGGTCGCGACCACCTGGCAGAGCAAGCTGTTATTCGGGGCAATCGCGGATGCCCGTTACGCACAGATCGACGCGGGGCACGCAGTCGTGCACGAACGACCCGCCGAACTGCTCGCTGTACTCGGCGCCTTCCTCACCGAGCCGACCAGGTACCCCGCGGGCACCCTTATCGGGGAGGACCGCCCGTGACACATCTCGACACCCTCGTAGTCGGCGCCGGCTTCGCCGGAATCGGCATGGGAATCCGGCTGAAACGCCGGGGCACGCGCTCCTTCGCCATTCTCGAGCGGGCCGGACAAGTCGGCGGTACCTGGCGTGACAACTGCTACCCCGGCGTCGCCTGCGATATCCCTTCACACCTCTACTCGTACTCGTTCCGGCCCAATCCGAATTGGTCCCAGTTCTACTCGCCGGGTGGCGAGATCTGGGAATACCTGTCGACGAGCGCCATTGAGGAGGGGCTGCTCGAGCATCTCCGCGTCGGCGTTGACGTGCAGTCGATGGACTGGGACGAGGCGGCGGCGCTGTGGCGTCTGACGACCTCACGCGGCGCGTTCACCTGCCGCACCCTGATTCTCGCCTGTGGACGACTCTCGGAACCGAGGATTCCGCCGGTGCCCGGGATCGACGACTTTCGCGGGGAAGCTTTTCATTCGGCGCGCTGGACCCCCGTCGTCAACCTCGACGGCAAACGGGTCGCCGTCGTGGGGTCAGGCGCCTCGGCGGTCCAGCTCGTGCCGCGGCTCGCCGAGCGGGCCGCCCAACTGGTGGTCCTGCAACGCAGCGCTCCCTATGTGATTCCTCGCGACGATCGTGCGTATTCCCCGGCCGAGCGAGCCCTGCTTGCACGCGACCCGGCCGAACTGAGCAGTCTGCGCACCCGGTTGTTCTGGAAGGCCGAGGAGGCCTTCGCGCAGCGGGTGCGCGATCCGGCCAGTATCAGCGCGGCCCGCGACCGGGCCCGCGTGCATCTCGAATCCCAGGTGAAACATGCCGCCACCCGGGCGGCCCTCACGCCAAGCTACGAGATCGGGTGCAAACGGGTACTCATCTCGAGCGAGTACTACCCCACCTTCGCCCTGCCCCACGTGGTGCTCGAACCGTCGGCATTGGCCGCGCTCGACGGCGATACGGTCGTGACGCAGAGTGGCGCTCGGCATCGGATCGACGTCGTGATCTTCGCCACCGGGTTCCACACCACACAGCAGCCCTACGCGCGCGCCGTCACCGGGCGGGCTGGAGAACGGTTGTCGGAGCACTGGTCGGGCGGCATGACCGCGCACGCATCCACGGTTGTGAGTGGTTTTCCGAACCTGTTCGTGATCAACGGCCCCAATGCCGGGCTCAGCCACAACTCGGCGATCTATATGATCGAGACCCAGATCGACTACGTGCTCGGAGCCCTCGCCTACCAGGCCGGCGCCGGCAACCCGGTGCTCGCCGTCACCCGCGCAGCCGAGGAGGCTTACTCGCGCCTCGTTGACGAGCTCAGCGCCGACGCCGTGTGGACTACCGGCGGATGCGAAAGCTGGTACATCGACCCGAGGAACGGACGGCAGACCCTGCTCTGGCCCGATTTCGCCCACACGTTCCGCAGCGTGAACGGTGAGTTCTCGCCGCTCGACTTCGAACCCGCCAGCCCGCCTGCTGTCACTGTGCCTCGGTGACGTTATGACCGGCACCGACCGGTGAGTTGGAGGCCATTTCCCGCAGGGAAAATCGAGCGCACACTCACCGTTCGGCGAAGCGGATGCGCCTACGCGCGCTCGAAGATGGCCGCGAGTCCCTGCCCACCGCCAATACACATGGTTTCGAGGAGGTAACGGCCTTCGGTACGCTGCAGGTGGCGGGCGGCGGTGGCGAGGATACGAGCGCCGGTGGCGCCGACCGGGTGGCCGAGCGAGATGCCCGAGCCGTTGACGTTGGTGCGGGCCCAGTCTTCCGGGGTGAAGTTCCACTCCCGGCTGACGGCGAGTACCTGCGCGGCGAAGGCCTCGTTGAGTTCGATCAGGTCGATGTCGGCCAGGGTCAGGCCGGCACGCTCCAGCGCGAGCTTCGTCGCCGGCACCGGGCCGAGGCCCATCCGCGACGGCTCGACGCCGGCCCGTGCCCAGGACGCGAGCCGCACCAGAGGGGTCAGGCCGAGCTCGGCCGCCCGCTCCGGGGTGGTCACGATGCACGCGGCGGCCGCATCGTTCTGCCCGCTGGCGTTGCCGGCGGTGACGGTGGCGGCGGCATCCGCTTTGCCCATGATCGGTTTCAGGCCGGCGAGGGCTTCGAGGGTGGTTTCGCGCGGGGTTTCATCGACCGAGACGACGACGGGGCCCTTGCGTCCAGGCACGGTGACCGGCACGATCTCGTCCACGAAGCGGCCGTCAGCGACGGCGACGAGGGCGCGGCGTTGGGATTCGACGGCGAGCTCGTCTTGTTCGACGCGGTCGAGACTGTAGTCGCGGCGCAGGTTCTCGGCGGTTTCGAGCATGCCGCCGGGCACCGGATAGTGGCGTCCACCGGCGGTTTCGCGGCCACGGCCGAGGGCGTCGCGCAGCAGTACCCCGGCAGTTCCGGCCAGGCCCCAGCGGGAATCGACCGTGTAGATGGGGGCCTGGCTCATGACGTCCACGCCGCCGGCAATGGCGAGGTCACTGACTCCCGTCTGCACCTGCATCGCAGCGTCGAGGATGGCCTGCAGACCGCTGCCGCAACGACGATCGACCTGCACCCCGCCGACGGTGACGGGCAGGCCCGCGTTGAGGGCGGCGACGCGGGCGACCGGCGCGGCCTCGGCCGTGGGGTAGGCCTGGCCGAAGATGACGTCGTCGACGACGGCGCCGTCGAGGCCGGTGCGTTCCATCAGCGCGACAATGACGGCCGCGGCGAGGTCGGCCGGCGCGACGGTTTTGAACGCGCCGCCGAAGCGGCCGATCGGGGTGCGAAGCGGTTCGCAGATGACGATCTGGCGGAGGGTGGTGATGGTCATACGGCGGCTCCGTTGCTGAGGATGGTGGTATGGGTGGTGAGGACGGTCGCGGCGACGAGCATCATTCGGCAGCGCCGAGCAGCGTCGTGATCGTGGTTGGCGGGGTGGGCACGAGCAGGGTTGCCTCGGTGGCGGCCTGCACCGCCAGGGCGGTCACGCCGGGCGCGACCTCGCGCAGCACGAGCCCCTCGGGAGTGACGTCGATCACGGCGAGGTCGGTGATAATGCGGGTGACGACGGCCTTGCCGGTCAAGGGCAGGTCGCAGACCTCTTTGATCTTGAAATCGCCCGTCTTGGTCACGTGTTCCATCACGACGATCACGGTGTCGGCGCCGTGCACCAGGTCCATCGCACCGCCCATACCCTTGATCATCTTGCCGGGCACCGCCCAGTTGGCGATGTCACCGACCACACTGACCTGCATGGCGCCGAGCACGGCCACGTCGATCAGGCCGCCACGAATCATGCCGAAGCTCTGCGCCGAGTCGAAGTACGCGGCGCCGGGATTGACGGTGACGGTTTCCTTTCCGGCGTTGATGAGCTTGGGATCCGCCTCACCCTCCCACGGGTAGGGTCCGACGCCGAGCACCCCGTTTTCGGAGTGCAGCACGACGTGCACCCCCTCGGGCAGAAAGTTCGGAATGAGCGTCGGCAGACCGATGCCCAAATTGACATAGGAATCGGGCGCGAGCTCCTGGGCGGCGCGGGCCGCCATCTCATTACGCGTTAGGGCCATCAGTTCGCTCCAATTTCAGACGAAGGCCGCGGCCGCGTCGTCGTCTTCTCGATCGGCAGGTCGGCGGCGTCAACCGCGCCGAGCTGCACGATGCGATTCACATAGATGCCGGCGAGGTGCACCTCATCCGGGTCGATCTGCCCCGGTTCCACCAACTCATCAACCTCGGCGATGGTCACGCGGCCGGCCATGCCCGCGACCGGGTTGAAGTTGCGGGCCGATTTCTCGAACACCAGGTTGCCGTGCCGGTCGCCCTTGGCGGCACGCACCAGGGCGTAGTCGGTGACGATGGCTTCTTCGAGCACGTATTCCTTCTCACCGCCGAGCGACGAGAACAGACGCGTTTCCTTCGGCGGCGAAGACACCGTCACCTCACCATCCGGGCCATAACGCCACGGAAGTCCGCCATCGGCGACCATGGTGCCGACGCCGCTCGCGGTGTAGAACGCTGGAATTCCGGTGCCGCCGGCACGCAGCCGCTCGGCCAGGGTGCCCTGCGGGGTCAGCTCAACCTCGAGTTCACCGCCGAGGTAACGGCGAGCGAAGTCCTTGTTTTCGCCGATATAGGAGGCGATCACCCGACTGATCCGGCCCTCACCGAGCAGTTCGCCAAGGCCCCAACCGTCGACACCACAGTTGTTCGACGCGACGTGCAGGTTCGTGCTGCCGAGCGCGAGCAGCGCACGAATCAGAACGATCGGCACACCGACCAGACCGAACCCACCGACGGCGAGCGAGGCCCCGTCGGGGATGTCGGCGACAGCTGCCGCGGCGGAGGGATAGGTCTTGTCCATAATGCGTAGTCCTTAGCTAGGCCGAATAGTGGAGTTGTGAACGGCCGCATCGAGTCCGGCGAAGGTCTCGCGGGCTACGGCGAACGCGGCGTTGGCGGCGGGAACGCCCGCATAAATCGCCGTGTGCAGAATGGCTTCGCTGATCTCGGCGCGGCTCAGCCCGTTGGTCAGGGCCGCGCGCACGTGCATCGCGAGCTCGCCCTCGTGCCCGCCAGTGACGAGCGCGGCGATGGTCAGGAAGCTGCGGGTGCGTCGGTCGAGGCCGGGCCGCGTCCAGATCTCGCCCCAGGCATAGCGTGTGATGAAGTCCTGAAACACGGCGGTTTCGGGGGTGATTGCGGCGGTGGCCGCATCGACATGCTGGTCGCCGAGAACCGCGCGACGCACGAGCATGCCATCGGCATAAGCGGATGCCGCGGTGCGGTCAGGAGAAGACGGCTCGGCCGGTCGCGCGGCAGCAGCCGAAGCCCCGGCCAGCCATTCCCCGAGCAACGCGCCGACCTCGATCGGCTGCTCGAGCGCCGGCAGGTGCGCGACCCCGGCGATCTCCACGGCCCGGGCACCGGGAATGCGCGCCGCCAACTCCTGCAACTGCACGGTCGGTGTCACCGTATCGAGTTCGCCCGACACGCACAGGACGGGCGTGCGGATAGCGCTGAGTGCATCCGTTTGATCGAAAACAGCGAGCGCTTCGCAGGCGAGCGCATAGGATTCGTCGTCGATGTCGAGCAGCGCATCGAGCGCGTTTGATCCGGCCTTGGGGTCGCGACCCAGAAAGTCGGGGGCGAACCAGCGACTGGCGCTGCCGATAATGAGCGAGGGGGTGCCGCTCGCGCGTACGCCGGCGGCTCGATCGGTCCAGGCCTCCGCGGTGCCGATTTTTGCGCCGGAGCAGAACACCGCGAGGCTCGTCAGGCGGCTCGGGCGGTTCACGGCCAGGGCCAGGCCGATGGCGCCGCCGAGCGAGATTCCGGCGTAGTGAAAGCTGTCGACGCCGAGGGAGTCGACCAGGCCGACGACGGCGTCGGCGATCTCCTCGATCGTGAACGCTGCCGTCGCGCGCGGGCTGAACCCGTGCCCGGGAAGGTTGAAGCACAGCACCCGATGGGTTTGGGCGAGCGCGGGCACGACGCCGGCCCAGAGGTCGGCCGTGGTGCCGAGCGAGGGGCCGAGCACGATCAGCGGCGCGATCGCGTCGCCGTTTGCGGCCGGCTCGATCGTGCAGAGGATGACGGGCTGGCTCATAAAATCCTTACGTCTTTGTTGGAGTGGGCTGCGCCGGTGCCTGCTTCGACCATATCGGTTGCGGCGGCTGCCTCGGCACGCCGCTTCACGGCATCCGCTCGCTGCCGGAACGCGCGCACGACGCGGTCGATGCCCGCCGCCGACTGCCCCGGCTGGCCCTCATAGTCGAAGGCTCCCCAGATCTGCGCGCGCAGTTCGTCGGAACAGCCCTCGGCGATGAGGATGCTCGCGAGCACGACCTGCAGCGGCCGGTTGGTCACGAAGGCCTCCTGCGAGGCGCGCTCGACCAGCGAAAACGCGGTGGTCTTGCCGACGGTCTCGGCCAGAATTGTGGTGACCCGTTCGCTGAACACGAGTCCGTCGGTGAGGTCGAGGTTGGCGCGCATGCGCTCCGGGTCCACGTCGAGGCGAGCGGCGAGCGACGCGGCGCCAGTCACCGCCGAGATCGTGAGCCGTTCGAGCACCCGCAGCGACTGCCATTCGGCATGCCAGACCCCGCTCGGCCGCTGGTCTTCGGCGAGCATGCTGCCATAGAGAGTGGATGCCAGACCCGGCGTTTGCAGCGCAGCCGCCGTGATCAGCACGGCGGACACCGGGTTGCGTTTGTGCGGCATGGCGCTGGAACCACCCTGGCCGGGGGCGAGACGCTCGCCCACCTCGGCAATTTCGGTGCGGGAGAGCACGGACACGTCGAGCGCAAAGGTACCGGCGACGCCGGTCGCGGCGGCCAGCACGGAGGCGAGTTCGGAGATGACGACCCGGTTGGTGTGCCAGCTCAAGCGTGGCACGACCAGGCCGACGTGGTGGGCGAAGCGGTCAATGACCGCGTCGAGCACGTCAGTGTCGACGGCTTCGCTGCGTCGGGCCCTGGCAATTTCGGTGAGCACGGCGAGATTGCCGACCGCGCCTCCGAGCTGCACGGGCAGGGTGTCGCGAAGGCCCTCGAGGCGCCTGGCGATGAGCAGCACGGCGTCGAGCCAGCCGGCAACCACGAAGCCGAAGCTCGTCGGCGACGCCTGCTGGCCGAGGGTGCGACCGCTCATCACGGTGCCCCGGTGCGCTTCGGCCAGGTCGGCGAGGGTGGCGCCGAAGGAATCGAGCTGGTCAATGAGTTCGCAGGTCACCCGGCGGGCCACGATCATCGCGGCCGTGTCGAGAATGTCCTGGCTGGTCGCGCCCACGTGAATGTGGTCGGACGCTCCGGCCCGCACCTTCTCGGCGGCGCGGCCGAGGTGCTTCACGAACGGGATCACCGGGTTGCCGCCGCCCCTGGCCTCGACAGCGATCGCTCCGAGGTCGAACTGGCTCGCGTCCCCGAGCGCGTCGCAAACGGCCAGCATCCACTCGGGGGCAAGCTCGGCGTCGACGAGCGCGCGGGTGAGGGCGAGCTCGGCGTCGACCATTGCCTGCAGCCACG
The DNA here is from genome assembly GCF_004403125.1 of Cryobacterium sp. TMS1-13-1. Lineage (NCBI taxonomy): Bacteria > Bacillati > Actinomycetota > Actinomycetes > Micrococcales > Microbacteriaceae > Cryobacterium > Cryobacterium sp. TMS1-13-1. The sequence goes on from NZ_SOGX01000018.1 coordinate 122,223, forward strand.
CCTGGTCGCTGGTCAGGTCGGATTCCCGAGTGCCGTGGCTCAGCGGGTTGAGCAGCCCGGCATCAAAGCTGTGGTCAGGCATCAAAGTCCAAAAAGACGGTCTCGTTCTCGCCCTGCACGCGAATATCAAAGCGGTACGACTCGGCTCCCCCGACGATTCCCTCGGAGACGCAGATGAGCGTGTTCCGGCGGTCGACCGGAACCGCGCTGAGCACGGCGTCGGTCGCGTGCAGCGCGGCGTCCTCGGCGAAGTAGGCCCGGGTGAACAGATGGTGCGTGACACCGCGAGCGAACAACGTCACCAGGATGTAGGGCGCTGCTGAGCCGGCCGCACCGGGCTTGAGCGTCGTGAAGGTGTAGTTGCCGGCGATCGTGGTCGCGCACCGGCCGAAGCCGGTGAAGGTGAAACCGTCGCGGTCGATGCTGCCACGGGAGCGGCTGAGCACGCCGCTCTCGTCGGCCTGCCAGATCTCGAGCAGGGCGTCGAGAATCGGCTCGCCTTCGCCGTCGGTGACGGTGCCATGAAAGCGGATGGCGCGGGGATGGTACCCGGGGACCAGCTCCGGCCCGCCCGCAAAGGGCAGGGCGTAGCCGTAGAACGGGCCGATCGTCTGCGACGGGGTCTGCAGAGCATGCTTCTGCGGGGTGGTGGTCTGCACGGCGGCAGCTACTTCGGCAAGGTCAGTCATGGGCTTCTTCGCCTTCCATCCAGGTAGATTTGGGTCCGGTGAGCACGATGTCCCAGGTGTAGCCGAGCGAGAACTCGGGCACGCTCAGGCTGTGGTCGTACTGCCCGATCAGGCGGGCGCGGGCATCCGCATCGGCAATCGACTGGTAAATCGGGTCGAGCGCGAACAGCGGGTCGCCCGGAAAGTACATTTGGGTGATCAGACGCTGAGTGAACGCGGTGCCGAACAGCGAAAAGTGAATGTGCGCTGGGCGCCACGCATTCACGTGGTTCTTCCACGGGTACGGCCCCGGCTTGATCGTGGTGAACGAGTACTCACCGTTCTCACCGGTGATGGTACGGCCGACACCGGTGAAGTTCGGGTCGAGCGGTGCGGGGTGCTGGTCGCGTTTGTGCACGTAGCGTCCGCCGGCGTTGGCCTGCCAGAGTTCGATCAGCTGGTGCCGCACCGGGCGGCCCTCACCGTCGAGCACGCGGCCGCTCACGGTCATCCGTTCGCCGATCGGCTCGCCGGAGTGCTGAATGGTGAGGTCGCTCTCGAGCACGTTCACGTCGGTGTGGCCGAACGCGGGCGAGACCCGTTCGACCTCTTCCGGATCGACGCGCACGAGCTCGTGGGTGGGGTGGCGCAGCAGGGAGCTACGGTAGGGGGCGTAGTTGCGACGCGGCTGCAGCTCGGGCGAGCCGCCGGCGGCGACGCTTGAAGCGGCATCCGCTTCGATCGCTTCGATCTCGGCGGTGATCTCGTTCTGGCTGGCCGGGCCAGTGCCGGGGCGCGGGGATGTCTGAGTCATGGTGTCCTCGTATCGATTAGAGCTGGAGGCCGGTGTACTGCTCGGCGAGCATGCGCTGCGCGAGCGGCGAGTGAGTGACGTAGTCGAGCTGGCCGAGCTGGCTGCGGTAGTCGAAGGCACCGGATTGCAGGTCGCCGGGGCTGGTGTGCAGCATCTCGGTCATCCAGCGGGAGAACTGCTGCACCCGCCACTGCCGGGCCAGCGCGGTGTCGCTGTAGCCGGCCAGAAGCGTCTCGTCGTTGGCGTAGAACGCGGTGAGCGCGCTCGCGAGCTGGGTGACGTCGGAGATGGCCGAGTTGAGACCCTTCGCGCCGGTCGGCGGCACGATGTGGCCGGCGTCGCCGACCAGAAACAGATTGCCGTAGGCCAGGCGGGAGGCCACGAAGCTGCGCATCGGGGTGATCGATTTGTCGGTGATCGGGCCTTCGTGCAACTCCCAGCCGGGGGCGCCGAGCCGAGTGTGCAGCGCCTCCCAGATGCGCTCATCTGACCAGTTCTTAATATCGTCGGCCGGGTCGACCTGCAGGTAGAGGCGGGAGACGACCGGCGAACGCATCGACAGCATCGCGAAACCGTCTTCGTGCAGCGCATAGATCAGCTCGTCGGAGGAGGGTGCAACGTCAGCGAGGATGCCGAGCCAGGCGTAGGGGTAGCTACGGTCGAACAGGGTGATTTCTTCGCTGGGAATCGACGCCCGGCAGATGCCGTGAAAGCCGTCGGCGCCCACGACGAAGTCGGCGTCGATGGTGTGGTGCTCGCCGTCGTGCACGAAGGTCACGCTCGGGTTCTTGGTGGTCAGGCCGAGGGCGGCGACGTCGGATGCTTCGTAGTAGATCGTCGATCCGGCGTCGGTGTGCGCGGTGACGAGATCCTTGACCACCTGCTGCTGGCCGTAGACGGTGACCGTGCGGCCGATCAGCTCGTTGAAGTTCACGTTGTGACGCTCGCCCGCATACTGCAGAAAAATTCCGTCGTGCTGCAGGCCCTCGGATGCGAGGCGGGCACCCACCCCGAGGCGGGTCAGGGTTTCGACCGACCCCTGTTCCAAAACACCGGCGCGGATGCGGCCGAGCACGTACTCCTGCGAACGATTTTCCACGACGATCGAGTCGATTCCGGCGTCACGCAGGGCCCATCCCAGCAAGAGACCGGCGGGACCGGCGCCGATGATGGCGACGCGGGTGTTTTCGTGGGGCACAGATTCTCCTAGCGACAATGACAGGGTGTGTTGTTTTCAGTGTGCTGTACCGGTCAGGGCTCCGATGCCCTTCTTCCACTCAGTGAAAGTGCCGACAATCGGCCATTGCTCACGACTGCTGGGCACGCCGGTAGCCGAGAGCCCGACTGACGCCCTGCGCGGCCAGGCGTACCGCTTTCTCCTGCTCAGGGTCGACGGTGTCGGTCGTGCGGGTAACGATCGACACGGCCGCCACGACCTGGCCAGTGCGGTCCCGAATGGGCGCGGCAATCGAGCTCGACCCTGCCGTCATCTCCTCCGTCATGCGGGCCAGGCCGAGCAGCCGGATCTCGGCCAACCGCTTGCGTACCGCCTCGGGCTCGGTGACAGTGCGCGGCAGAAAACGCTCAAGGCTCGCAGCCAGATACTGCTGCACCACGTCCGGCGGAGCGTGCGCCAGAAGCACCAGCCCCACCCCGGTCGAGTGCAGCGGTAGGCGAGCGCCGACCCGCGAGATCAAGCGAACCGCGTGGTGGCCCGAGAGCTTTTCCAGGTACAGTGCGTCGCGCCCGTCGAGGATGGCGAGGTGCACGTGTTCCCGCGTCGTCTCATACAGGTCTTCCAGGTAGGGCAGCGCGATCGTGCGCAGGTTGCGGGCGGTCGGCGTCTGCACCCCGAGCTCCCACAGCTTCATGCCGAGCGAGTACTGCCCATTCTCGTGCTTGCTCAGGCCACCCCAGCTCACCCACTCGGCGACAAGCCGGTGCGTGGTGGAGAGCGGCAGGCCAGCACGTTGGGCAATGGCCGTCAGGGTCAGGGTGAGCGACGTCGCCCCGGCGGGCGCTGCGAACGCGTCGAGAATGGCGAAGAGCCTGGCCGCGACGGAACGATCGTCGACGGGGAGCGCAAGCGCCCCCTCGGGTTGCCTCGACCGCGCGGGTTTTCCTGACATCGATCCCCACGCTACTCGAAACCGGGGCTTCCCCGAACTGGAGTTGTGTCGTGCGGGCCGAGGCCCTGCCGCCGTTTTCGTGGAGCGTGCGCCACTGCGCTTTTACCTCGCAGATATGATTTATCTGAACCTCGTTGCCAAGGCGCGCTCGGGACAATCTGGTTGCAATGCACGGTGGCATCTGAAAAGGGGGAATCATGACCGGGTTGCAGGAACGGCTGCTGCAACCAGCAGACGCGGTGACCTGTCGAGAGATTGTTCTGGACTTCTGGGTCGACCCCGAACTCGTATTCCTGCGTCTCCTGAAGTCTGAGAAAAACGCCTTCTGGCTTGATAGCGGGTTCGAAGCAGAGACCGGGGTGAGCTACCTGGGATTGCCCTCGCCATCGGCCCCGGTGGTCACGGCGTCCGGCGCCGGCGACACCGTCCTCGTCTCGGGAGTGGGCACGAGCGACAGGTTCGAGGGCTCGATCTTCGACCTGCTCCGGCTGACGACCACCAGTCGCGGAGCCAGCCCTGTGGCTGGCCCGGCCGACGGTCTGCGGATCGGCTGGGTCGGGTGGCTGGGTTATGAACTGGGGGCCAAAACGGTGGGGTCGCCGCGTCACGCGTCTGCCCTGCCCGACGCTGCCCTGATGTGGGCCGATCGCATTATCGCTTTCGACCACCGCGCGTCGACCATGTCCCTCCGCGTCCCCGCCGGGTCGCCGACAGCAAAGCTGTGGGTCCGGGACGTTCAGGCGGCCCTCCGCTCCCTGGTCGGGAGCACGGTACCGCCGCTCCCGGAAGCCGGGAAGCCGAGGAAGGCCTCGCTACGTCATACCCACGCGGAGTACGTCGACCTGGTCGAGCAATGCCGGGATGCCATCGCGGAGGGTGATGCCTACCAAATCTGCCTGACCAACGAGATCACCATCGAGGGAGCCCTGGACCCGGTCCAGACCTATCGCCGGTTGCGTCGCCTGAACCCGGCACACCATGGAGCGCTGATCCGTTTCGCCGATTTCGCGCTGTTGAGTTCCTCCCCCGAGCAGTTCCTCGAGGTGTGCCCGGACAAAACGATGACTACCCGACCGATTAAGGGTACGCGTCCCCGAGGCCGAACATCCGAGGAAGATGCCGGGCTCATCACCGAGCTGGCCGGTCATCATAAGGAGATCGCGGAGAACGTGATGATCGTGGATCTCATGCGCAATGATCTGGGTCGGGTGGCCGAAACCGGCTCGGTGCAGGTCCCCGATTTACTCCGGGTCGAGTCCTATCAAAACGTGCACCAACTGGTGAGCACCATCTCGGCGAGGATCGACCCACGACTTACCTGGGTCGACGCCGTTGAGGCATGTCTGCCGGCCGGGTCCATGACCGGAGCGCCAAAACACAGCGCGATGAGCATCATCGATCGACTCGAAGGCGGTGCCCGGGGACCCTACGCCGGCGCCTTCGGATACATGGGGGCAGACGGTCGCGTCGACCTGGGCGTGACCATTCGAAGCCTCGTAATTGGACCGACGACGACGACCATCGGCGCGGGTGGCGGCATTACCGCCTGGTCGGTAGCCGAGGAAGAGTACGAGGAAACGCTGCTCAAGGCCGCGCCACTGCTGGCAGCCGCGTCTGCGGTGATCATCGCCTGACGAGGCCTGTCCGGTCAGGGCCGGCCCGAACTACCTATGCTTATTGTTACCGGCACGACCGAGATGGAAGTCTCCGTAAGTCTTCGCCACGCCGTGCTGTCGCTCCTCACCGTGGAACCGATGACCGGGTACGACCTGTCGAAGGCGTTTCAGGCATCCGTTTCGCATGTCTGGCACGCGCCCGATTTACAAATCTACCCGGAGCTTTGCTCTTCCACTGGATGGAAGTGGCCTGAAGGGGGGTGTCGGTGCTCGTTAGTCTCCGAGAAAGACAATGAGTGTGTTGACTGCTCAAACCAGGCTTCTGCACTTCTCTTGCACCAATAACAGCGTCCCGCGTACCCACAACAGCATTACCCGCACCACCACACAATGGAGTGAAAATGAAGAAATCCCTATTGATCGGACTTGCCGCGGCATCCGTTCTCGCCCTCAGCGCCTGCTCGGCCGGCGCCGACACCAGTGCCCCGGCCGGCAGTGGCACTCTCACACCCGTCACGGTCGGCGTCATCCCGATCGCCGACACCGCCCCCCTCTACCTGGGCCTCGAGCAGGGCTTCTTCGAGGATGAGGGCCTTGAGCTCACCATCGAAACGGCCACCGGCGGCGCCGCGATCGTGCCGGCCGTTGTGAGCGGCGACTACCAGTTCGGCTTCAGCAACCTCGTCTCGCTCATGGTCGCCAACGACAAGGGCCTGCCGCTCCAGGTCGTCAACGCGGCCGTCGCCTCGACCGGTGATGTCACCAGCGACTTCGGAGCTGTCATCGTCAAGGGCGACTCCCCCGTCGAGACCCTCGCCGACCTCGACGGCAAGACCGTTTCGGGCAACAGCCTGAACAACATCGTCGACACGGTCATGCGCAGCTCGATAGATCGCCTCGGCGGCGATTCCGCGTCGATCTCCTTCGTCGAGGTTCCGTTCCCCGACGCCAGCGCTGCCGTTGAAAACGGACAGGTTGATGCCGCCTTCGTCGTTGAACCCTTCGTCACCGCCGCGATCGAGAGCGGCCAGCGCGTCATCTCCTACGGCTACGCGGACTTCGATGTGAATCTCGACGTTGCTGCCTACTTCTCGTCCGCTGCGACCGTGGCAAATGACCCGGAACTCGTCACGAAGTTTCAGACAGCAATGAAGAAGTCACTCGAATACGCGCAGGCCAACCCCGACGCCGTACGTGCGATCATCGCGACTTACACCGCAACTCCGGCCGAGGTACTGGCGAAGATCGTGTTGCCGAAGTTCCCAACCTCGTTCAACGTGGAGGCTGTCACGGCGCTCGGCGAGGCTGCCCTCAAGTACGGCGTGGTCGAAACCGCGCCAGACATGAGCACGTTCCTGCCGTAACCCGCCCATCCCGCACCGACCACGAGGAAGTGGCTTGCCAGTATGAGAAAGCAACGTAATGCTGCCGCCGGGCCGAAAGCGCGAGCTTTGGGCCTGGGCGTCAGCGGAATAATCCTGTTCTTCCTGCTCTGGGAAGCCACTCCCCGCCTGGGCCTGGTCAGCGATCGCTACCTGCCGCCGGCGAGTGAGGTGCTCGTGCGTCTCGGACAGTACCTGACCGAAGCCGCGTTCTGGAAGGACGTCGCCGATACCATGACGAGCTGGGCGCTCGGCCTCGCCATCGCCACAGTCGCCGCGATCGTCGTTGGCCTCATCATCGGGTCGAGCCGTTTTCTGCGCCGCGCCACCCACACCACGATCGAATTCCTTCGCCCGATTCCGTCGGTCGCACTCATTCCGCTCGCCGTGCTCATCTTCGGAACCAGCATCGAGTCCACCCTGTTGCTCGTGGTCTATGCCTCCTTCTGGCAGGTGCTGCTGCAGCTGCTCTACGGCATAGCCGATGTGGATGCCGTCGCGAACGACACCGCGAAGATTTTCGGGCTCGGCCGGCTCGCCCGGGTTCGCTACGTGATCTGGCCCACTGCCCTGCCGTACTTGATGACGGGCCTGCGCCTGGCCGCGGCCGTCGCGCTGATTTTGGCCATCACCGCCGAACTCATCATCGGCACCCCCGGCCTCGGTAAGCAGATCGCCCTCACGCAGTCCGGAGGCGCCATCGCCTCTATGTATGCCCTCGTGCTCGCCACCGGCATGATCGGCGTCATCATCAACCTCGTCGCCCGCATCATCGAAAAGCGTGTGCTGGCCTGGCATCCCTCCGTGAGAGGAGAGGTCGTACTGTGAGTCCCCTCAAACGTCTCGCCTATTTCTTCGGCCTGCCGATTCTGCTCATCGTTCTCTGGTGGGCGCTGTCCTTCGGGTCCACGAACTTCTTCGTACCCAAACCGGTCGAACTCGCCCAAACTCTCTGGACGACGTGGGTCGGTGACCGGTTCTTCGACGACGTGCTGCCGAGCCTCGGCCGCCTCGCGATCGGACTGTTCTTCGCGATCGGTCTCGGCATCGTGCTCGGCCTGCTCATCGGCTCTACCCGCTGGCTGCGCAACCTGCTTGAGCCCCTGCTCGAATTCTTCCGCGCCATCCCGCCTCCCGTGCTCGTGCCGCTGCTCATGCTGCTCATCGGCGTGAACGACGGCATGAAAGTCGCCGTCATCATCTCCGGCGCCATCTGGCCGGTGCTCCTGAACACCGTCGAAGGTGTGCGCGCGGTCGACTCGGTACTCAATGACAGCTGCCGCAGCTACGGAATCCGCGGGTTTGCGCGCATCCGCTATTTTGTGCTCCCCGCGGTCACGCCACAGATCATGGCCGGCGTGCGACAGTCGCTGTCGATCGGGTTGATTCTCATGGTCATCAGCGAGATGTTCGCCTCATCGTCGGGCCTCGGCTTCACGATCGTGCAGTTCCAACGCAACTTCGCCATTCCCGAAATGTGGAGCGGCATCGTCGTGCTCGGCCTGATCGGCCTCGGCCTGGCCCTCATTTTTCAATTCGTCGAACGACGGGTACTGCACTGGTACCACGGTCTGAAGGAGATCACTCATGACAGTTAGCGAGAACACCATGAACCAGCCCGTGAAAACCGTGCCGATGCTCTCGGTGCGCGGACTGCAGAAAATCTACAAGGTGCCCGGCGGCGAGGTCGAGGCCGTGCGCGACCTCACCTTCGACCTTGCCGAGGGCGAGCTGGTCTGCCTAGTCGGCCCATCCGGCTCGGGCAAGACCACCCTGCTCAAGTGCATCTCCGGCCTGATGGAACAGACCAGCGGCACCGTCGAGCTGGCTGGCAGCAAAGTCACCGGGCCACCCAAGTCGATGGCCGTCGTCTTTCAGGAATACGGACGCAGTCTCTTCCCTTGGATGACCGTGCGCGCCAACGTCGAACTGCCGTTGAAGAACCAGAAAGTTCCCAAGGCCGAACGGGCCGCGCTCATCGACGCCGCTCTCAAGTCGGTCGGGTTGGCTCATGTGCCGAAGAGCTATCCCTGGCAGCTGTCCGGCGGCATGCAGCAGCGCGTCGCGATCGCCCGCGCCGTGGCTTACCGCCCGCAGGTGCTGCTCATGGACGAGCCCTTCGCGGCCGTCGACGCGCAGACCCGCGCCGACCTCGAAGACCTCATCCGCACCATCTGGAAGGAGCTCGGCATCACGATTCTGTTCGTCACCCACGACATCGACGAGTCGGTCTACCTCGGCGAACGCGTCATCGTGCTCTCGAGCTCGCCGACGGTGGTGCAGGAAGACCTCAAGATCGACCTGCCGGCCGAACGCGACCAGCTCAACACCCGCGCCCTGCCGCGCTTCATGGAGCTGCGCTCGCACGTCTACGCCGAGATCCAGCGCGCCAAGCTCGGCCCGGTCACCGAGCAGATCACGGCGCAGCGCAAGGCTGCACTCAAGTAACTACGCACAATACAAGCGGATGCCCCGGCGAATTTCGCCGGGGCATCCGCTGTGCCGCAGACGCTAGGAGACGGCGATCGTGACGATCGCGGGGCCGCTGCGGGCGGCATCCGCGTGCAGGCCGGTGGGCGAGGTGACGGCGCGGGAGACGCAGCAGCTCATCTTTTCGGCGGCGTGCTGCTGGCGTTCGCTGTAGAACACGTCGCGGTGGTCGATGGCACCCTCAAGCGCGAGCACTTTGACCTCGCACAGGCCGCACTCGCCCTTGCGGCAATCGAACATCATCTCAACGCCGACAGCTTCGAGCGCTTCGAGCATCGAGCGGCCCGCTGGCACGCGGGCTTCGACGCCGAGGCGCGGTACCCGCACGATGAACTCTTCGGGGTCGTACCAGCCGCTGTTGCCGAAGGTCTCGAACCGCAGGTTGGGCAGGTTGAGTTCGCGTTCGCGCCAGGCGCGGCGCACGGCATCCATCAGGCGGATCGGACCGCACATGTAGAGTTCAGCCTGCGGGTCCACGCTGCCGACCAACTCGGTCACCGACAACTCGGTGCCCTCGTCGTCGATGTGCACCCGCAGATTATCGCCGTGCAGGGCGAGCAGTTCGGGCAGGTAGGCCATGCGTTCCCGGCTGCGCGCCGCGTAGACGAGCGTGTAGTTTGCTCCCAGATTTTTCAGAACGCGGGCCATGTTGACGATTGCAGTCACGCCGATGCCGCCGGCCAGCAGTACGTAGCCGGGCGCGCCGACGCGCAGGGGAAAGTTCTGCAGCGGCTGGGTGATCTCGAGCGTGTCGCCGAGCTGCAGTGCGTGCATGAAGATCGAGCCGCCGCGGGACAGCGGCGCCTGCAGCACACTGATCGCCACTCGTGAGCCGTCCTCAGTCGACTCGACCACGGAGTACGAGCGTTTGTGACGCTCGCCGTCGATCGTCACGAACAGGTCGAGGTGCGAACCCGGTTCGGCCCGTTTCGGCAGGGTCGGCGCCAGCACGATGCGTTGGATGTTGGTGGCGATAGCTTCAGTCTCGATGACCGTTGCCTGCTGCCAGACTTCAATGTTGGTTGCTGCCATTATCGTGCCCGCCTAGTCGGCGACGCGAACGCGTCCAGCTCGACTAGCGGAAACCGGTCGGCCTTCGGCCTCAAGCATCCGCTCAATCAGGCGCCGCACCCACAGTCCGCCGGCATCGATGTTGAGGTTGTAGAACTCGTAGTCGGGGTTGGCATCAATGGCAGATTGTTGGGCGAGCAGCATGTCTTCATCCTCTTTGAATACTCCGGAGACGCCGGCGCGCAGCTGCGAGGTGATGAGCTGGCTCTCGAGGCGGTAGTTACGCATGAACGCCCAGAAGTAGTGCGCACTGCGGGCAGTTTTCGGCGTGATGGTGTTCATGACGTATCCGTTGACCCCCTGGCTGCGGTCACCCTGCTGCGCGCCCGTCCCCGCTTTGGCGACCCCCACATCGATATTGATAGTCGAGGGCGCTTCGAAATGAATGATCTGCCAGCGATCCACTTTGCCCGAGAAACCCGGAAACTTGTCGCGCATGTTCTTGAGCCAGAACGGAGGGGCGTCGATGTTGTGCATCCATCGCGAAACCGTGACGGTGGTGTCATCGTGGCTGACCTCAAAGTCGGATTCACTCAGTTCGGCCTGGCCGATGCTGGACCCGTGTACGAATTCTTCGTGCGTGAGGTCCATCAGGTTGTCGAGAACGAGCTGGTAATTGCAGGTGACCGGGATAGTGAGGCCGTCGCCCGCCCACTCGGGGTGGTCCATCTGGTGCATATCGGGAATGGTGTCGGGGTTCGCGAGCGTCGCGTCGCCCAACCACACCCACAGAAAGCGATGGCGCTCAACAACCGGGTAGGACGGCACGGTTGCGCTCGGGTTAATGGTTTCCTGGGCAGGCATGGACACGCAGCGGCCCGCCGAGTTGTAAACGATGCCGTGGTACGGGCATTGGATCTCGTCTTTGGCGAGCACCTTGCCCTGCGACAGCGGTGCGAGCCGGTGCCAGCACGCGTCGGCGAGCGCCACCGGTCGGCCGTCTTCGGTGCGGTAGATGGCGAGCGGCTTATCGGCAACCGTGCGGGAGATCAGCTTGCGGGTCACCTCGTGGTCCCACGCTGCGACGTACCAGGTATTGAGTGGGTAGTTGAGTACCTTGTTCGTGGTCGAACTCTTGGTCTGGATAATCGCCATTGAAATCCTCCGGATAGCTACCTATCCCCATAGATAGTTAGCGCAGGAACATACTATCTATGCTGGTAGGTACTGACAAGACCGAGAGGGGTAATTGTGAGCCTTCGACAGGCGCTGCTGGCGCTCCTCACCGTGGAACCGATGACCGGCTACGACCTGTCGAAAGCGTTCCAGGCATCCGTTTCGCATGTCTGGCATGCCCCCGACTCGCAGATCTACCCGGAACTGCGCCGCATGGAGGCCGACGGGCTGCTGGTCGGCACCGAGGTCCCCTGGGGTCCGCGGGGCAAGAAACGCGAGTATCACGTGACCGCGGCCGGCCTGGATGCCTTTCGCGCCTGGATGAACGAGCCGCTCAGCTACACCCGGGAGCGCGACCCGGCCCATCTCAAGGCCGCCTATCTGGAATGGGCCGAGCCGGACGCAGCGCGCGCCCAGCTGCGCGCGCACATCGCGAACTACGCTGAACGCCGCGCCGAATGGCTCGAGAAAGTGCGGGAGATCGACACCGGAACCAGCGCGATGCTCGAAAAACGTCTCGCGCACGCGCCCAAGCGCGAGCACGCGAGCATCCGCGCCTACAAGCGCTACACCTACGAGGGTTTGATCGCGCGGGCTGAGCACGAGATCGAGTGGGCCGAGCGGGGACTCCGGCTCATCGACGAGCTCAACAAAGCGGATTCCGCGCCGCCGACCGCCCCTTGACACGGCCAGCGGGGCCCAATGCTGCACGCGCGGGTGGCGGCGGACGCATCCGCTTGCCGTGTCGTGGGTTATGACGGGAATTCGTTAATGAGCCACAGAACGAGCCTACGTGCGTGCGCTGTCGTGCCAATTTCGGGCGCACTGGGCCAAAATCGGCACGACCCAACGGCGCGATCACGAGGAGACAGTCAAGACCGACACGAGCATCGGAACCGGCAGCAAAGACGCCCCGTTGGTGCTGCGCACTCCGCGGGATCGTCGGAATACCTGATGTATCGCGACGAGACGGCCACTCCCTCGGCCTGGCCGAGGTCGAGCACAACCCGCGCAACAACCGAATGCGCGCTCTCTGACCGCGCTCGCGTTTCGGGCAGATTACAAGTTGAGCCAATATCCCCCAAACAGTTGCAGAGATTGTTGAACAATCATAGGCTTTCTCACAATCAGTGACCGCCGGTGCTGACTCGTATCCCAGAGAAGTGAGCAGCGCCCATGGCCACGTCCGTCACACCCGTCACGCGTAAACTGAAGAAACCCAAGAACAGGCACCGCGGGGCCCTGCTCGGAGCCATGTTCCTCATGGCCACGAGCGCGGTCGGCCCGGGCTTCATCGTGCAGACCACGACCTTCACAGTGCAGCTCGGCGCGGCGTTCGCTTTCGCCATCCTGGTGTCGATCCTCGTGGACATCGCCGTTCAGCTGAACGTGTGGCGGGTGATCGGCGTGAGCGGCAAGCGCGCCCAGGAACTCGCCAACACCGTACTGCCGGGCGCCGGCTGGTTTCTCGCCGCCCTCATCTGCATCGGCGGCCTCGTCTTCAACGTGGGCAACATCGCCGGAACCGGCCTCGGCACGAACGTTCTGTTCGGCATCGACCCGAAGATCGGCGGGCTCATATCGGCCGCCATTGCCATCGCCATCTTCCTGAGCAAGCGCGCCGGCGTGGCCCTCGACAAGATCGTGGTCGTGCTCGGCGCGGTCATGATCCTGCTTATCGGGTACGTGGCGATCGTGTCGCAACCACCGCTCGGTGAAGCCCTCAAGAATGCCGTCATTCCCGACAACGTCGACTTTCTCATCATCACCACCCTCATCGGCGGCACCATCGGCGGGTACATTACCTATGCCGGGGCGCACCGCATGATCGACGCCGGCGTCTCCGGCCCCGAAAACGTGGGCGAGATCACCAAGAGCTCCATTCTCGGAATCATCATTACCGGTGTCATCCGCGTGCTGTTGTTCCTGGCCATTCTCGGCGTCGTCGCCGGCGGAGTGGCCCTCACCAGTGACAACCTCGCGGCCGAAGCGTTCCAGTCAGCAGCCGGCGACATCGGCCTCAAGCTGTTCGGCGTGATTCTCTGGGCCGCTTCGATCACCTCGGTCATAGGCGCCGCGTACACATCGATCTCCTTCGTCACGACCGCGAAGACCTCACCGCGGGTGCGCAGCATCGCCACCTGCGTGTTCATCGCGGTGTCGGCCACGGTCTTCACCCTGCTCGGCCAGGCCCCGGCCACGCTGCTTATCATGGCCGGCGCCGTGAACGGGCTCATTCTGCCCGTCGGTTTCGCGGTCATCCTCTGGGTGGCGTGGCGCCGCCGCGACCTGCTCGGCGGCTACATCTACCCCAAGTGGCTGCTCGTCATCGGTGTCGCCGCCTGGCTCCTCACCCTGTATCTGGGTTACCGCTCGCTCGGCGGCCTCGTGGCGCTGTGGGCGTGACCACACTCGACCGGGCCGCTCTTTCGCCCGCCGAGGCCCGTGCGCTCTTTCGCGACGGACTCGTCACACCGACGGCGGGCTGGTCGAGCGGATTCACCCAGGCCAATCTCATCATCGTGCCGAAAGAGCAGGCCTTCGACGTGCTGCTCTTCGCCGAGCGCAACCCCAAGCCGTGCCCGATTCTCGGGGTGCTCGAGGCCGGCCAGACCACCGGCCCGCTGCTGGCCGGCGGCGACATTCGCACGGACGTCGGACGTTACACGGTCTACGAGAACGGTGTGCTCGTGGCCGAACCGACCGACCTGACGGCCTGGTGGCGCGATGACCTGGTCACCTTCATCGTCGGCTGCAGCTTCACCTTCGAGGCTGCATTGCAGCAGGCTGGCATTCCTATCGCCCACATCGAGCAGGGTCGCAACGTGCCGATGTATCGCACCAACCGGCGCTGCGCATCCGCTGGCAGCATGGCCGGGCCGCTGGTCGTGTCGATGCGCCCCATCATTGCCGACCGGGTAGCGGATGCCGTTCGCATCACCGCCCGCTACCCCGCCGTGCACGGCGCCCCCGTGCACAGCGGGGATCCGGCCGATCTGGGCATCCGCGACCTCGCCAATCCCGATTTCGGCGACGCGGTGACAGTGCCCGACGGCTTCGTGCCCGTTTTCTGGGCCTGCGGCGTCACACCGCAAGCGGCCGTGATGGAGTCCCGCCCGCCGCTCGCGATCGGCCACGCCCCCGGCCACATGCTCATCACGGATGCCCGCGACTCCGACTACCTCGTGCCGTAGGCCCGCTGGGCGCCGGTTTGCGCAAGCGGATGCCGCGTCGCTGCCCTACACGCGCGCGTGCGCCTCGACCAGCTGTTGCTCGGCCCGGCGCAGGTAGTCGACCATGAGCGCGGCCGCCTCGGAGCGCTCCCCCGCCTCGAATTTCGCCAGGATGATGGCGTTGTCGTCGATGTAGGGCGCGTGGAATAGGGGATCGGCCACCATCGAGTGGAACACCAGCCGCATCTCGGCAAGCACCTGCGTCATCTGCGCATTAAGACGGTCGCTTCCGGTAAGCGCGACGACCCCGGCGTGGAAGTCCTGGTTGGCGCTGGCCATGCCCGGCACCGAACCGTCGGTGCGGGCTGACCGGGCACGCGCGATGGCGGTGTGGAGGGCATCCGTTGTGTAATCGGTCGACCAGGTGAGCGCGGCCGGTTCGAGAAAGCGGCGCACCCGGTAGATCTCGCGGATGTCGTCGGCGGTCGGGCGGGTCACGAACACGCCACGGTTGGGGATGCGGGTAACGACGTGTTCGCGGGCCAGGGTGGCGAAGGCCTCCCGCAAGGTGTTGCGGGAGACGCCGAGCACCTCGCACAGCGGTTCCTCCGACAGCTTCGCGCCGGGTGCGAGCTGGCCGGCCGAAATGCGATCGCGCAGCATCGACGCGGCCCACAGGCCCGTTTCGGCGTGGCGCACATCGACGCTCTGGCGACGCAGGTCGGGGAGGATCTCGTCGAGGGTCATACCCACACAGTATCGACTCTCGCGCTCAAGCCTCGATGGTCGCGACGACGGCGTGCACGGCCACCGCGTCGCCGGGAGCCACGATCAGCCCCACGAGGCGGCCGAAACGGTGCGCGACGACGGTCGATTCCATTTTCATGGCTTCGAGCACCAGCAGCGGATCGCCTGCGGCGACCGTGGCGCCAGCGTCGACGAGCCACTTGACCACGGTGCCGCTCATGGTGGAGCGCAGCTCGGCCGGATCGGTCAGCTCGATCGGCGCTGGCGCCACCGGCCCGCTGCCCTGCGCAAAACTGGCCAGCAGGTTCTCCGGCAGGCCGAGCGCCACCCGGCGCCCGTCGAGTTCGATCGTGATCGTGCGGCGAGCCAGGGCCGGGGCTGCCGGCATGAGCGAGGAATCAGCGGCAATCTGCTCGGCGAACTCGGTTTCGATCCAGCTCGTGTACACGCCTAGCCGATCAGGCCCAATGAACGCGGGCAGGTTCACCACCGCACGGTGAAACGGCAGCACGGTGGGCAGGCCCGCGATCTCGAACTCGGCGAGCGCCCGGCGGGCCCGCCGAAGGGCCTGGGCCCGGTCGGCGCCGGTGACGATGAGTTTGGCGAGCAGCGAATCAAATTGCGGAGCCACCGCATCACCAGAGCGGATGCCGGCATCAACCCGAATTCCCGGCCCGGTCGGCACGGTGAACGCCGTCACTGTGCCCGGTGACGGGAGAAATCCGCGGCCGGGGTCTTCGGCGTTGATACGGAATTCGAAGGAGTGGCCGTGCGGCACCGGGTCGTCGGCGACCGGCAGCGGCCCGCCGGCGGCGATGGCGAGCTGGGCGAGCACGAGGTCGACGCCGGAGGTCTCTTCGGTGATCGGGTGCTCCACCTGCAGGCGCGTGTTCACCTCGAGAAAAGAGATACTGCCGTCGTCGGCCAGCAGGTATTCCACGGTACCGGCACCGACATACCCGGCCTCCCGGCAGATGGCTTTCGCCGAGGTGTAGATGAGGTCGCGCTGGTCCGCGGTGAGAAACGGTGCCGGCGCTTCCTCGACGAGCTTCTGGTTGCGGCGCTGCAGCGAGCAATCCCGGGTGCCGACGACGATCACGGTGCCGTTGCCGTCGGCCAGAATCTGCGCTTCGACGTGGCGGGGCTTGTTCAGAAAGCGCTCCACGTAGCATTCGCCGCGCCCGAACGCCGCAACGCTCTCGCGCACGGCGGAGTCGAACGATTCCTCGATGGCGTCCAGCTCCCAGACGACCTTCATACCGCGGCCGCCGCCGCCGAACGCCGCCTTGATTGCCACCGGCAGACCGTGCTCCTCGGCGAAGGCGCGCACCTCGGCCGCGGTCTCAACGGTGCCGTTCGACCCCGCCACGAGCGGAGCACCCACCCGCACGGCGATCTCGCGCGCCGAGACCTTGTTGCCGAGCAGCCGAATGCTCTCCGGGCTCGGGCCGATCCAGACCAGCCCGGCGTCCTGCACGGCTTGGGCGAAGTCAGCGTTCTCCGACAGAAATCCGTAGCCGGGGTGTATGGCGTCGGCACCGGCGCGGCGCGCGATGGCCAGCAGTTTCGGCACGTTCAGGTAGGTGTCGGCCGGGCTGTTGCCGCCAAGCGCATAGGCCTCGGTGGCCAGCCCCACGTGCAGCGCGTCGGCGTCGACGTCGGCGTAGACGGCGACCGAGTCGAGCCCAGCGTCGGAACAGCCGCGAATGATGCGCACGGCGATTTCGCCACGGTTGGCGATGAGTACTTTCTGCACGGGTCAGCTCTCGTTCGACGGAATTGATGTGGTCACAAAGCGGATGCGCGCGCCCGTTACGAGCTGCGCCGCCCGGTCGAGGTCGGCGTGCAGCACCACGCCGAGCACCGGGTAACCGCCGGTGACCGGGTGGTCGGCGAGGAATAACACCGGAACGCCCGAGGCCGGCAGCTGGATGGCGCCGGCGACGGTGCCCTCGCTCGGCAGTTCGCCGCCGTGCGCCCGCTCGAGGGCCGGCCCATCCAGGCGCAGGCCGATGCGGTTGGACTGCGCGGTGACGACCCAGTCGGTGCGGTCGAAATCGGCGAGGATGTCGGCACTGAACCAGTCGGCGCGCGGGCCGGGAACGTAGCGCAGCACGGTAACCTCCGCGGGCGGGGCCGGCGAGGGTTCGGCCGCCCCGACCACGCTCGTCGGCGCAGCCGGCAGCACCGTCAGTTCGGTGCCGGCAACGAGCGGCGCCGGACCGATGCCGGACATGGAGTCGGTCGAGCGGCTGCCGAGCACGAGCGGCAGGTCGAAACCGCCGCGTACGGCGAGATAACTGCGCACGCCCCACAGCGGGGCGCCGAGGGTCAGCCGTTCGCCGGTGTGCAGCGCGAACGGGGCGTCGGTGGGTACAACGCGGGGTGCGGCATCCGTTCTGCTGATCGTGATGAGAACGGATGCCCCAGCCACGGCGAGCACCTGCTCGGTACTGGCGTCGAGCACGAGGCCGCCGAGGGCGTTTTCGAGCACTGCGGCGGAGGCAGGGTTGCCAACCAGTCGGTTGGCGCGGCGCAGGGCTCCGCGGTCGAGGGCGCCGGCGCCGGCCACGCCGAGGTGGGCGAGGCCGGGGCGGCCGAGATCCTGCACGGTGGTCTGCGGCCCGGGCTGCACGACGACAAGGTCGGCGGGCAGGTCGGCTGGCGCCGTCGGGGCCGTCGGCGCGGCCCGCACGAACTCGTGCACGGCCCGAAATCGCACCCGGTTACCGGGCTGCAGCAGGGCCGGCTGATCGCGGTCGAGGCTCCACAGGGCGGCGTCGGTGCGGCCGATCAGCTGCCAGCCACCGGGAGTGACCCGCGGATACACGGCCGAATAGCCGTCGGCGAGCGCCACCGCACCGGCCGGAACGGCCTTGCGCGGGCTGCTGCGCCGGGAGACGGTGAGCCGGTCGTCACCGACGAGATAGGCGAAGCCGGGGGCGAAGCCGCCGAACGCGGCGGTCCATAGCTGCCCGGTGTGCGCCGCGATCACACCGCCGCGGTCGAGGCCGGTGAACTCGGCGACCTCTTCGAGGTCGTCGCCGTCGTAGATCACGTCGATGGTCACGAGCTTGTCCGGCCCGGAGTCGGCGGTGCGCGGCGCGATCGCGCGCAGCCCAGCCGCAAAGCCGCGGGCCGCTGCTGCCGAATCGGCAGTCACGAGCACGGTTTCGGCAGCGGCGACGACGTCGACCTGGCCGGGCAGCGGATGCTCACGCAGCGCCTCATACAGGCCGAGCACCTCACTCAGCCCGCCCAGTTGCACCAGCACGGCCCGGTCGCCCACAGCGCGAATGGATCGAATGGGGGTGGGCATCCGCTAGACGAAACTCGCCACGGAAACGCCGGCGGCCAGCAGCGCGGAGCGCACCGCGGCGGCCAGCCGCACGGCGTCGGGGGTGTCGCCGTGCAGGCAGATGCTCTCTGCCGGCACCGCGATGACCGAACCGTCGACGGCGACGACGGTTCCCTCGAGGGCGAGGCGTACGACCTGTGCCGTGACCGCCTCGACCGAGTGCAGCACCGCGCCGGGCAGCGTGCGTGACACCAGGCTGCCATCGGGGTTGTAGGCACGGTCCGCGAAGGCTTCGGCCACGGTGCGGAGGCCCGCGGCCTGGGCGGCCCGTTCGATCTCGCTGTTCGGCAACACCATGAGCGGCAGGCACGGGTCGACGGCGAGCACGGCATCGACCACGGCCTGCGCCTGCACCGGGTGACGGGCGATCGTGTTGTAGAGGGCGCCGTGCGGTTTCACGTAACGCACCGCGGTGCCGGCAGCGCGGGCGAGGGCCTGCACGGCGCCGATCTGGTAAATCACGTCGTTACTAAGTTCGGCCGCATCCATCTCGATGAAGCGGCGGCCGAATCCGGCCAGGTCGCGGTAGCCCGGGTGTGCGCCCACCATGACACCGGCGGCAGCCGCAGCAGCGCAAGTGGCGCGAATGGTCGTGGGGTCGCCGGCGTGGAACCCGCCGGCGACATTGACGCTCGTGACCGAGGCGATAATGGCGGCGTCGTCGCCAAAGGTCCAGTTGCCGAAGGACTCTCCGACGTCGCTGTTCAGGTCGATGGTTGGCATGGTCCCCGTCTTTCGTTCACCCTAGACTGCCGTATTTCTGTGTATTGTTCAACAATCTCTGTAAAATCAGCCCTGAATCCAGAGGAGTGCGACCTAGCCTGAACGTTTTACACCCCTAATGGGCGTCCCCCATAAGGGGTAGACAGCGAGTGCACTCCTCAATATTGTGTTAATACCAGCGGCAATACAGTCCGCTCGGATTCGATCGATAACTGGAGTGAAGCACATGATGCGAAGCAAAGTTAGAACCGGCGCCCTTTCGGCGCTTCTGATCGGCACGTTGGTCGGTGCCGGCGGTTTCCTGTCGGCCGGCGCAGCCTCGGCCGCAATCGCGCCCGAGTTGACAGGCACCACCTCGTCAGCGGATGTCGACCGCTGGGTCGTTCCGCAGACCCAACAGGGCGGTGACTACTGGACCCCGGAGCGTATGCAGTCCGCCATACCCGGCGAGGTCCTGGTACAGGACAACGTGGCAGCCGGAGCGATCGGTGCTGTCACAGCCGGAGCCACCTCCCTGGTGTCCCCGCAGGCAGCGGACTCGAGCCCGTCGCCCGCAGCCACCCAGGTCTCCCCGATTTCCCACATCGGCAAAATCTTCTTCACCCTCGGCGGCACCGACTACGTCTGTTCCGGCAATGCCATCTCCGCGGCCAACGAGAACACTGTCGTCACCGCCGGGCACTGCGTCAACGAAGGCCCCGGCAATTTCGCTTCACGCCTCATCT
Source organism: Cryobacterium sp. TMS1-13-1 (assembly GCF_004403125.1). Classification (NCBI taxonomy): domain Bacteria; kingdom Bacillati; phylum Actinomycetota; class Actinomycetes; order Micrococcales; family Microbacteriaceae; genus Cryobacterium; species Cryobacterium sp. TMS1-13-1. The sequence continues at coordinate 142,235 of NZ_SOGX01000018.1, forward strand.
TCGTGCCGGCCTACGAGAACGGCTCCGCCCCGTTCGGCCAGTGGAATGCCACCGAGCTCTACGCTCCCACCCAGTGGAGCAACAGCGGTGATATCAGCTACGACACCGGCTTCGCCATCGTCTCCTCACCCACCGGCACGTCGCTGAGCGACAGCGTCGGCGCGTCCGGAGTCACGTTCAACCAGAGCCGTGGCCTCACCTACACGGCCTACGGTTACCCGGCAGCTGCGCCCTTCACCGGCGAGACCCTGCAGTCCTGCTACGGCACGGCCAGCGCCGACCCCTACGGCCAGACCCAGTCCCAGGGAATCCCGTGCGACATGACCGGCGGCTCCTCGGGCGGCCCGTGGATGATCGGCAGCGGCTCCACCGGCCTGCAGAACTCGGTCAACAGCTTCGGCTACAACAACATCGCGAACACCATGTTCGGGCCCTACTGGGGCTCGGTCATCCAGAACGCCTATGTCGCCGCGTCAGCCTGACCCGAGCGGCGCAGACCCGGTTGCCCGGCAGCGCCTCAATCCCGACGCAACCGACTGGCCCGACGTAACCGACTGGGACGACGAACGGATGCGCGCGGCCCGGCCGCGCGTCATCCGCCTGAACCCCGACGGGTCGCGCGTGCACGACGCGACAACCGAGCAATCGGAAGCCGACACGGAGACCCCGCCGCCGGCATCCTGAAACAGGGAAGGCCCCGTCCGAAACTCGGACGGGGCCTTCCCCTTGCCGGCAGGCGGCAGGCGGCAGGCGGCAGGCGGCAGCACGCTCCTCCTGCTCATAGCTCGGAGCAAGCTCCCCCTGCTAGCTGCCCGGAGCCAGCTCCTCGACCGTGAAGGCGGCCTCGGTGGTGTCCTCGATGTCCTGCAGGCTCACGCCGGGGGCGCGCTGCCGCAGAACGAGGCCGGTCGGCGTCACATCGAAGACGGCCGTGTCGCTGATGATGCGATCCACGACGCGTACGCCGGTCAGCGGCAGGGTGCACTCGGTGACGATCTTCGGGGTGCCGTCTTTGGCGACGTGTTCGGTCAGCACGACCACGCGCGGGGTGCCGGCCACGAGATCCATCGCGCCGCCCATGCCCTTGACCATCTTGCCGGGGATGGTCCAGTTGGCGAGGTCACCCTGGCCGGAGACCTGCATGGCACCGAGGATGGCGACCTTCACGTGCCCGCCGCGGATCATGCCGAACGAGGTCGCCGAATCGAAAATCGACGCCCCCGGCAGCACCGTAACGGTCTGCTTGCCGGCGTTGATGAGGTCGGCGTCTTCCTCGCCCTCCCACGGGAACGGCCCCATGCCGAGCAGCCCGTTCTCGCTCTGCAGCGTCACCTGAATTCCCTCGGGCAGGTTGTTGGCCACGAGCGTTGGAATGCCGATACCGAGGTTCACGTAGTCGCCGTCGCTCAGTTCCTGCGCCGCGATCGCGGCCATTTCATCTCTGGTCCACACCATGATCTACTCCCCTGCCTGTACACCGGCCAGCACGGGCCGACTGCGCACGGTGCGCTGTTCGATGTCTTTGACCCGGGCCGAGGCCTGAACCAGGCGCTGCACGTAGACGCCCGGAGTAATCACGTGATTCGGATCAATCTTGCCGGGCTGCACAATAATCTCGGCCTCCGCGATCGTCATAATGCCAGCGGTCGCGACCACCGGGTTGAAGTTGCGCGCGGTAAAGCGGTACTCGAGGTTGCCCAGGGTGTCGGCGCGCCAGGCCTTGACCAGCGCGACGTCGGCGACGATGCCGCGCTCCTGAAGATACGTTTCGCCGTCGAAGTCCGCGAGCGGCTTGCCCTCGGCGATGAGCGTGCCGACTCCGGTCTTGGTATAGAAGGCGGGAATTCCCGCGCCGCCGGCCCGCAACCGCTCGGCCAGGGTGCCCTGGGGGCTGAACTCCACCTCGAGCACGCCGGCCAGAAACTGCTCGGCGAACAGTTTGTTCTCGCCGACATAGGACGCGATGACCTTGCGCACCTGCCCGGCCTCGAGTAACACGCCCAGGCCTTTGCCGTCGACGCCCATATTGTTCGAGACGACGGTGAGATCTTTCACAGCGGATGCCCGCACCGCGTCGATGAGATCCGCCGGAATGCCGCTGAGCCCGAAACCGCCGACCGCAAGCACCATCCCGTCGCGCAGGACGTCGTGCAGCGCCTCGCTGGCGCTGGCCTGAACCTTGGACATACGGTCTCCTCATCGAGTTGGTGTCGCGCCTGCCGTAGTGTCCACCTTGTGGACATCGGCCGATATCGTCATGCTATTCAGGCCCGATAAGCCCTGTCAAACCCTAGATTCTCTCGTTTCCACCTCGTGAACAGTAGGATATTAATTATCCACAATATGGACAAAGGAGGCGAAATAATCTCTCAGCCATCCGCATCGCACGTGCCGACGCCACCCGGCGCGTCGCCAGCACCGGCCGGGCAATCAGGTCGCGATGCCTCGGTTCGCGACGCCTCGGTTCGCTCCGCCCGCCCAGAACACGGCGGCCAGCCAGCTCAGAGCGCACACCCCGACCGTGGCGCACAACCCGCACAGTCGGTGCCGGGCGCACAGGTCGTCGGCCGGATCGCCCTGCTGCTGCGCCTGGTCGGGCGCAACCCGGCCGGCACGCCCCTGGCCGAGATCGTGCGGGACTCGGGCCTGACCCGGCCCACCGTGCACCGGCTGCTCACCTCGCTCGCCGCCGAGGGCCTGCTCGACCATGATGCCGTGCGCCGCACGTGGCACTACGGCCCCGAGGTGTTCGTCATGGGCACCGTCGCCGCGGCGCGCTATCCGATCGAGGAGCTGGCCCGGCCGAGCCTTGTGCGCCTGGCCGAAGCGACCGGGGAGAGCGCCTTCCTGTCCATTCGACGCGGCGCCGAAACCGTGTGTCTGCTCCGCGAAGAGGGCAGCTTTCCCATCCGCTCCTTCGTGCTGCACGAGGGGGTGCGCTTTCCGTTGGGGGTGGCATCCGCTGGAATGGCCATTCTGGCCTACCTGCCCGAGCCCGAAGTGGATGCCCTCCTGGCCGACACAGGATCCGTCGACACCGAGACCTTCGCGGCTCGCTGGGGCGCCCAGCACTCCCCCGCGAGCATCCGCGCCAATCTCGAACGCACCCGAGTAACGGGCTATGCGGTCAACCCGGGACTCATCCTGGAGGGCAGCTGGGGCATGGGCGCCGCGATCTTCGATCGCAGCGGTCGCCCGGGCTGGGCGCTCTCCCTCACCGGCATCGAGCCACGATTCAAGCCCGAGCGGCAGAAGATTCTGGGTCAGCTTCTGCTCGACGAGGCCAGCCGCATCACCCAGACCCTGCAGCGCCCCCCGATAGCCTGACCGCCCGCGCAACACCAGTGTCGGCCCTGCGTCCCCCGTTGCCGCGCGCGACTTGACACCGTCGGCCCCAGTACCCGTGCCGCCCTGCATGAGGTGCCATCTTCAACCCCATGACCTCGGCCTGGCCACGCGAGGTGCCATCCCGGACCGGGCATGAAAACAGCCCCGACCGAGGCCGGGGCTGTTCTTACAGTCTGAGTGGAGCTAAGGAGATTCGAACTCCTGACCTTCTCATTGCGAACGAGACGCGCTACCAACTGCGCCATAGCCCCAAACTGCCTTTGAAGAATATCACGGGCTGACCAACAGTTTCGCCGCTTCCCGCCCGAGCCGCCAACTAGACGGCGCGGCGACGACGCAGCACGGCGTCGAGGTCGGTCATGCCGGGGCTGGTTTCGCCGACGATTCCCATCGACGCGAATCGGCTCGGCACCGCAGCCGCGACGGGCCTGGCAATCGGCGTGGCGGCCCGGATTGCTTCCTCGGCGAGCGCTGCGGCGCGGCGCGCGACCTCCGCCTCGGCGGCGGCCTTGCGCAACTGATTAGCCGCTTCAACGGATGCCATCGCCGTCTGCGCAATGGATCCGCGCGAGAGATGCATCGCTCGCGGCACCGGCTGCGGCGTCCAGGTCGCCGCGGCAACCGGGGTCTCCTCAAGCTGCACGGGCTCAAAGGCCTGGCCGACCAGAACGGGCAACACCACCGGGGCGTCCACGCGCACCACACGCGCCGAACGGGCGACCGTGGCCAGCCGGCCGAGAATGCCGAACGCGGCCACCATGACAACCCCGCCACCGGCCAAGGCGGTGAACGAGCCAGCCAGGGCGGGAGCGATCCCAGTCACGGCCAGCACGAATCCGGCCAGCAGAATCAGCGACACCAGGCCGCGGAAACGGCGCAACCGCCGAAGCTTCGAAACGGGCGACTCCGGCACGCGCGGCGCTGCGGCAGCAGCGACGGCCGCAGCGGCGCGGCGAACATCGCGGGCAGCATCCGCCACCGCTTGCGCTTCGGCCCGTTCGGTCTGCTCAGCCCGCGCCAGAACGCGTTGCTGCTCAGCCACGGTGCGGGCGGTCGCTTCGAGTCGCACCTGGTGCGGCACCTCGGCGGTTTCGGCCAGGATGCGCAGCGTTTGCTGCAGCCGCACGGCGTTTTTTTCGGTCGCCTGGTACTGCTTGCGGCGCGACCAGGTGGGCATCAGGTAGGCAACCCAGAGCACGGCGGCCACCGCCACCATGACCCCGCCACCCAATGCCTCATTACTCATGTTGACAACGGTAAGAGGCGCAGCGGCCAGAGCCGATGATTACCGGTGGCGTGTCACCGAAGTTAATACGCTGATTCCGCCCCCGAACGGGGCAAATCGGGGCGATCATCGAACGATGACCCGCACCGGATGCGCGGCCGACTCGAGATCGGCCGCGGTGACCGTGGCGGCATCCGCTGGGACCAGACCATCGTGCCAGCGGCGCAGCACGCCCTGGGTGAGTTCCTCGGCGACCAAACCGAAGCAGAAATGGTCGCGCCAGTCACCGTTGATGTGAATGTAGCGGCGACGCAATCCCTCATAGCGAAAGCCGAGTTTCTCCACGACCCGCAGGCTCGCCTTGTTCTCCGGGCGGATGCAGATCTCCATGCGGTGCAGGCCGAGCTGATAGAAGCAGTAGTCGGTCGCGAGCGCCACGGCCATCGGCGTGATCGACTGGCCGGCGAACTTCTCACTCACCCAGTAGCCGATGGTCGCCGATGACAGTGATCCCCAGGTGACCGACGACACGTTCAGCTGGCCCGCCAGTTCGCCGTTGCTTTCGATGATGAATGGCAGACCGTTGCCCGACCGCGAATGCGTCAACAGACTGCGGATGCTCGCGCGCGTGTCGAAAGACATCGGCGCGTACGGGTTCGTCGCCTCCCACTTGCGCAGCCAGGAACGGTTGGCCAGAAGCTCGCCCTCGAGGGTGCGGGCGTCGCGCAATCGGATCGGGCGCAGGGTGACGGCCCCCTCGCGAAGGGTGGGAATAGCGATCGGCACGGTTCGCCTGTCTGTCGTGAGCTGAAAACCCCGGTGGGGCTCTGTAAAACGTTAGTCGAGCGTGGCGACGAATTCGTGCAACCAGGGCTTGAGGTCGCGCCCGAGGTCTTCGCGATCGACGGCGAGTTGCACGATGGCCTTGATGTAGTCGAGCCTGTCGCCGGTGTCATAACGACGCCCACGAAAGATGAGACCATAGACGCCGCCGGTGGTTTCGGGGTTGACGGCCATTTCCTGCAGGGCATCGGTCAACTGAATTTCGTTGCCCTTGCCCGGCGCGGTGTGCTCGAGAATGTCGAACACCTCCGGACGCAACACATAGCGGCCGATAATGGCGAGGTTTGAGGGAGCATCCTCTTGGCTGGGCTTTTCTACCAGTCCGGTGATGCGCACGACGTCAGGGTCGTCGGTCGTTTCGACCGCGGCCGCGCCGTACAGGTGAATCTGCGACGGGTCGACCTCGAGCAGCGCCACGATGCTGGTGTTGCGCTTGCCCTGCTCCTCGAGCATGCGGGTGAGCAGGGGGTCGCGGGCATCGATGATGTCGTCACCGAGCAGCACGGCGAAGGGTTCGTGGCCGACGTGCATGCGGGCGCGCAGAACGGCGTGGCCGAGGCCGCGCGGGTCACCCTGACGCACGTAGTGGATATCGGCAAGCTCGTTGGATTCGCGCACCTTGGCGAGCCGGGTCTGGTCGCCTTTGCGTTCGAGCATGGCCTCCAGCTCGGTCATGCGGTCGAAGTGGTTCTCCAGGGCGTTCTTGTTGCGCCCGGTGACCATCAGCACGTCGCTGAGCCCGGCCGCAACGGCTTCCTCAACGACATACTGGATGGCCGGTTTGTCGACGACGGGCAGCATCTCCTTCGGCATGGCCTTGGTCGCTGGCAGGAATCGTGTTCCCAGCCCAGCTGCGGGAATGACGGCTTTAGTTATCGGGGTACCCATGGGCACTAGGTTACTGGCAAGTAGGATGCCTTATATGGACTCCGACATTGGTCATCGAAAGCGTGCGCTAAGAGCGGAACTGCGCGAGCGTCGCCAGAATATGACCTCCTCGGAGCGTGAATCGGCCACGGCCGGCTTCACCGAAAACCTGCAGAGCCTCGTCCTGGACCTCTCCGCCCGATCGATTTCCTGCTATCTGTCGGCGCGCAATGAACCCGATACCCGGCCCTTTCTCAACTGGGCAACGACAGCGGGCATCCGTATTCTGTTTCCCATTTCTCGCGAAGACGGTCTGCTGGACTGGACCGTCGGCGACGGCGAAGAAGAATTCACCGGCATTTCCGGGGTTCCCGAAGCGGTCGGAACCCTGCTCGGCCCGATCGCCATCAACGATGTCGACCTCATCATCGTGCCGGCAGCGGCCATCGACGAGTCCGGTCTGCGCATGGGCTGGGGCCGCGGCTACTTCGACAAGACCCTCGGTTCGATGGAAAAGTGCCCGCCGGTCTACGCCGTCGTCTTCGACAGCGAATACCTCGACGAGGTCCCCCGCGAAGTGCACGACCAACCGGTCAACGGGCTCGTCACCCCGACCAGAATCATCGCGTTCTGACCATTTAATACCGCTCATGAACCCCGTTCTGCATGTGGCGGGGCGCCAGCGCGCCTAACCTTAGTTCTGGCGGGCATTTTGCCTGTCGGCTCAACCAGCTGGAGATGCAGTGCCTACCTACTCTTACCGTTGCACCGAGTGCGACACCGCTTTCGACATCCAGCAGGCCTTCACCGACCACTCGCTCACGGTGTGCCCGACCTGCCAGGGCAAACTGCGCAAGGTCTTCTCCTCGATCGGCGTGACCTTCAGCGGATCCGGTTTCTACAGCAACGACTCCAAATCGGATGCGAAGCGGTCCAACCCGAATCTCGACCGCAAGCCGAGCGAAAGCTCGAGCGACAAGTCCGACTCCTCGGCGAGTAAACCGGCCGAAACCAAGACCGAGAAGAAGGCGGACAGCACACCCGCCAAGTCTGCGGCCCCCTCCGTTCCGGCCGCCAAGGCGTCCTAGAGCATGGCGCTGACCAAGACGGTCGCCCAAGTCATTCGTTTGGAGCACCCCGTGATCAACGGTTTCAAAGAATTCATCATGCGCGGCAACGTAATCGACCTCGCCGTCGCCGTCGTCATCGGCACGGCGTTCACCGCCCTCGTCACGTCGATCGTTACGAGCATTTTCAACCCGCTCATCGCGTCGATCTTCAAGGCCGACTCGCTCGCTAAAGCGCTCCCATTGACTCTTCCCGGTGGCGACAAAATTCTGTTCGGCGCCGTCATCGGTGCCCTGATCAACTTTTTACTGATCGCCGCGGTCGTCTATTTTCTGATCGTGCTGCCCTTGAACAAGCTCAAGGAAGCCCAGGACCGGCGCCGCGCCGCCGGGGTTCCCTCCGAGGTCGTCGCCGACCCCACAACCGAGCTCGACCTGCTCACCGAGATCCGCGACCTGCTCGCCAGAAACGCCGCAGCCGCCGCTCCGGACCGGGGGCCCAAGCACTAACTACCAGTGCGGCGGGCGATCCTGCCGCAACTGTGCCTCATTCGCGCTGGGCCCACTTCCCGTGTGCGCAACGCCACCCTCTTCGCGCAGCACCGGCGGGTGCGGGTTCGGGTCGGTGTCCGGTGCCGGCAGCAGCTTGGCGCGGCGAGCATTGCCGGCCGCCTTCACGATCGGCTGACGCTCGGTACCCAGGCGCTGTGCACCTTCTGAAGCGCTCACGCGCTGGGCCGTCTCGGGTCGATGGTGGGCGCGTCACCGGTCGCAAAGGGACGAGCATCCGCTTGAGGAACGCCGGCGATCGCGGCGACGCGTGCGGCGACGGCGTCTGGATTGCTAAACAGTTCGAAGCTGTGCACGCGCAGGTAGTGCCAGCCGAGGCGGCGCAGCACTTCGGGGCGCAGCCGCAGGGACTCGCGCAGGCTCGCGCGGCCGACCACGGCATCCGTTTCAACCACGATCGCACGGGTGCCGTAGGAGGCGGCCAGGGCGAGCTTGCCGCGGTGCCCGAGACGCACGCTGAGGCCGAGCTTTTCGAGGCGGCCGCCGAGGTCGACGAGCATGGCCTCGCTCGCGTCGGGCACCTGCACCTCGTCGCGGCGGGCTTCGGTCTCGCTGAGCACCTGCGAGAGCGCCAGGATGCCGTGGCGCTGGCGATCCTCGTCGATGTCAGCTGGACGGAAGCAGGAGACGATGTCGAGCGCGCGGCGCGCCCGGGTCATGCCGATCGCGAGCAGGCGTTCGCCGCCGGGTTCGCCGAGCGAACCGAAGTTGGACAGCAGGCGTCCGTGCGGGGTGCGGCCGTAGCCGATCGAGAAGATGACCCGGTCGCGGCTTTGCGCGACGGCCTGCTCGAGGGTGAGCACGGTGAAGGGTTCGCTGCGGTCCTTCAGAATGAAGTCGGACAGGTCGGTGCGCTTGGCGAACGCGGCCAGCACCGCCTGCTGCACGCGCACGGCGTGACGGGTGCTCGCGGTGATCACCATGAGCGATTCGCGCGCGCGCTTCGAGGCGTGTTCGAGTACGAGGTCGACGACCTTCACGACCTCCGCATCCACGCTCTCAATCGCGCCGCTGTCGGCGTCGGGCATGCCGCGGCCGCCGGCCACATAGTTAATGGTGAGGCTGCCGTGACCGAGAAAACTTCCGGCCCAGGGCAGCGAATCGATGCGGCCACCGTAGAAGCGGTGGTTGACCAGTTCGGCGAGGTCTTCGCCGCCGGCCCGGTAGCTGCGGGTGAGCGTCAGCGTCGGCAGCAGTTCGCCGAGCCGGGCCAGGGCGGAGTCGGCGTGCAGGGCGTCGACCGACACGTCGGGCGTCGGCACGGCCTCACCCGAGGCCGAAATTCCGGTCTCGAACGCTGACGGCGTCTGGGTGACCGGGTCACCGAACGCCACGATCTGACGTCCGCGGCGAATCGCGCCGACGTTTTCGGCGAGGGTCGTCGCTCCGGCATCGACGAGCAGCACCGTGTCGAAGGTGATCTGGTCGCTGATGCCGGCAATCTCGTAGGGCGAGGCGAGCCAGACCGGCGCGAGCACGCGGCCGAGGTGCGGGGCGACCTCGTTGAGCCGGGCTGGCGTGGCCCGGTCGGCGCGCAGCAGGCGGCGCAGCTGGTCGGCCTCCTCGGGAAAGTCGACGACACCGATCTTCCAGGTTTCGGCCAGCAGCCAGGCCAGCAGCTTGCCCGAAGCGGATGCGTGCGCCTCGTCGACGAGTTTGAAATCGGCTTCGAGGCGGTCCAGTACCGCCGTGTTCGCGTTCAGCAGTGCCCGGTCGCTCGCGAGCATGATCTCGAGCACGGACTGCCACCAGGCCAGCTCGAGCTCGGCAGCGACGTTCTCCTCCGACACGTGCCGCTGGGACAGGTCGGTCATCAGCGGGTCGAGGTTGTGCTCGCGCAGCGTTGCGAGCAGCGCGGTGCGCTCGTGCAGGTTGGCGAGCACCTCACTCTCGGCGGCGAGGCCCGAGATCATCGCGGTCAGCTCACCGATCTGACGCCCGGCGAGGATGCGCGGTGTGCCAGTGGTGCCCAGCGGAACGTCGAGCAGACCGAGGTCTTCGGAGACGCGCTGAAAAGCGACGTGCACGTCGTTGATGCCGACCGGTACCTCGGGCGTCACTCCGGCGGCGGCGTAGCGCTGCCAGAGGGTGCGCTGGTCCTGGATGCGGCGCAGGCTCTCGTTCATATCGCTGACCCGCACGCCGGGGCGCTGGTACTCCTCGGCGAGCTTGCGCAAGCGGCGCCGGCTGGCCGAGCTCATCTCGGAGGATTCACGCCGCGACGACGTGGCGGCGATCAGTTCGGTCAGCGAGCGGTCGTAGACGCCCGGCTGGAATTTGTCGAGGGTTTCCCTAATATCGAGCAGCAGGCGCAGGTAGATGCCGAGTTCGTTGATCGTCTCGAACGGGCGCAGCCGGGTCTGGCCGATCAGGCCGTTGGCGCGTTCAAGCAACCGCGGCAGTTCAACCTGGTTGATGCGCTTGGCGAGTTGATGCGAGTTGGCGGCATCCGCTGAGGAGGTGAAGGAGGCGCCGTACCAGGGTGAGTCGCCGGGGCCGTACCGAAACTCGCCGAGGATAGCGGCTTTGATCAGGGTATTGGCGGCGGCGGATCGGGAGTGAGCGAGCAGTTCGAGAGCGTGCCGGTCGAGCCGGGCCGTCGTCGACGGCGGCTGCGGCAGCTGCGCGAGGCGCGCGAGCTCACCGAGGGCGTCGAGGACAGAGACGCCGAGCGCCGAATCGCGGCGAGTGAGCGCCGAGCGATAGTCGAGCAGCACCTTGCGCAAGCGCACCAGGGCATCGTCCACGTCGCCGACCCGCGGCTGGGTGGCCTTCTCGTTGCGTGTGATCGACTGGATCAGGTCGCGGCGCAGCGTGCGCGGAGTCACGGCGATGCCGGGCAGGCCCACCTGCACCAGGCGACCGGCGATTCCGTCGAGGCTGGAGCGGCGGGCGCTGACCACGAGCACGCGCTTATGCTGGGCGACGAGCGAGCCGATCGCGTTGACGATGGTCTGGGTGCCGCCGGTTCCGGGCAGGGTCTTCACGACCAGGGAGTTTCCCGCCGCGATCTGCGCGACGACATTTTCCTGCTCGGGGTCTGCGTCGCCGAGCAGCGTGTCGGTGGCGGGCGGACGGGCATCCTGGCCGATCGGCACCACCGGGTTGTAGGCGGACCCGATATTGCGCTTGGCGGTCATGTTGCCGGCGACGGCGTCGAGCAGCGGGTGGTCGAGGTTCGAGGCGTCGGCGGCGAGTGCTTGGCCGCAGGAGGCGAAACTCGAGACGACGAGCCGGGGCACGACGTTGAACCAGGGCAGGTGGGAGGTCAAGCCGCGCAGGCGGTCGATGACCGGCTGCGGTTTGAATGCACCGTTCGTGACGGCGAGCGCCACAAAAGCGTCGGCGTCGAGCACGATCTGAAACTGGTCCTTCAGCGCGCGGGCCAGTTCGGGGTTGAGAAAGGGCTGGCCCTTGAGCTTGAGCTCGTAGTCACGGCCGTAGCGGCGGATCGCAAGCGGGCGCAGCAGCACCGGGGCACTGTACTCGACGTCCTGGTAACGCCACTCGGCGAGGCCGATGGCGAGGTTGACCGACTCGATGCCGCGCATCGAGCGCAGTTCGATGCCCTTCTGGGTGATCTCGTTCGCGGCCAGCCGAGCGTTGCGGAGCGCGAGTTCATCGCGAATGAGGTTGGACAGCAGGGTGGTCTTGCCGATGATGAACTGCGGCAGGCCCCCGGGATGGGTGGCGCTGAGCTCGATGCGGGTGCGGGCTTCGTCGGTGAAGTGCAGCAGCGGGGAGCGCCCGCCGAGCGCGGCGAGTTCATCGCGCCAGCGCTGCCAGACCGGCTCGGCGATGTTACCGGCGGTGAACGCCGGATCGCCCAGACTGAGGTTGTGGGGACTGGTCACGTTTTGCGGGTCGATGGGGACGACGTCCAGGTACTTGGAAAGCACGTCGTCGTCGTCTTGTTTTCTATCGAGGTGCCACACAGGGATACCCTAATTGCGAAACCACTGTTTTTGCCTGAGGTGGCCGGGGTTTCGCGTGATTTGGCCCTTACAGCCAGTCCCGACGCTTGAAGACGATGTACAGGGCGCATCCCATCGCGAGCATCAGGGCGAGCGCGAACGGGTAGCCCAGGGTCCAATGCAGTTCGGGCATGTGGTCGAAGTTCATGCCGTAGATGGTTCCGACCAGGGTCGGCGCGAACAGGATCGCCGCCCAGCTGGAAATTTTCTTGACCTCTTCGCTCTGCGCCAGGCTGGTCTCCGACAGGTGCCGCATTTCGTCGTTCTGGGCCTGTCCCACGAGGGTGCTGTGCACGGTCAGCGCGTTTTGCAGCAGCTGCCGAAAGGCGTCGCCGCGTTCAACGATGCGCAGGGTATGGTCGAGCACATCGCGCAGGTGCCGGTGCAGTTCCAGGTCGACGTTGTATTTGTCGAAGCCACGCTGCATGGCCTCAAACATACCCACGAGCGGTTGGGTGGCTCGTTGAAACTCGATCACTTCGCGTGACAGGGCGTAGATGCGTCGGCTAACCTCGGGGTCACCGTCGAAAAGTTGGTCTTCGATCTCATCGATATCATTTTCGAGGCCGGCCACGACCGGCCCGTACTCGTCGACGACCTGGTCGAGAATCGCATACAGCACGGCTTCCGGGCCGAGGGCGAGCAGGTGTGGTGCCTGCTCCATCCGCTGGCGCACCTGGGCGAGGTCGGGCGATTCCGCGTGACGGATGGTGACGACGAAGTCCGGGCCGACGAAGACGTGCAGCTCACCGAATTCAACGCGTTCCTCGTCGTCCATATAGCGAGCGGGGCGCAGCACCACGAACAAAATATCGCCGAACCGCTCGATCTTCGACCGCTGATGGCCCTTGAAAGCATCCTCAATGGCCAGGTGGTGCAGGCTGAACTCGGTGGCGACGGCCCGCACTTCCTCCTCGCTCGGCCGGTACAGTCCGATCCAGGCGAAGCCCTTATGCTCCTTCATGACCTCGAAGGTCTCGTCGAGGCTGGGCGGTGTCGAAACCCGATGCCCGTCCACGTAAACCGCGTTGTCCACCAGGGCCATGGGCTCTCCTTGTTCGCTCCTAGTTTGCCACCGCGTACGGTTGCAGAGTGACGCAAACGGATGTCTCCCTCTTCCTGGCTCGGCGGGCGCCGCTCGCCGAGACCGACCGTCTGCACCTGGCCGAGGCCGTCGCCCGGGTCTGCCGGGTTGAGCTCACCGAGGTCACCATCGCGCAGCGTTGCGAGCTCTGCGGCGGCGCACACGGGAAACCCCGCGTGCTGCGGCCGCCGCGCACCTTCGTGAGCCTGAGCCGCGCCGCCTCGACCGTCGCCGTCGCCGTGTCGCTGGCCGGGCCGATCGGTGTCGATATCGAGAGCGTCAGGGCGGTCGGCCGGGCCGGGTTCGACGACGTCGCGTTCAACGGGCCCGAGCGGGAAGCCCTGCGGGCGGTGCCGATGGCGGCACGCGACCGGGTGCGCGCGACGCTCTGGACGGCGAAGGAATCGGTGCTCAAGCTGTCCGGTGCGGGGCTGACGGTGGACCCGCGGGAGCTGACCGTTGTATACCCGAAAGCGGCGGCATCCGTTCTCGTGATGGAGCCGCGGTGGCAGCTGCTGAGTTGGCCGGGCGCTTCCCTCGATCTGGCCGACCTGCACCTGGCGGGCTTCGATGCCGGCCCAGGCCTGGTCGGCACGGTGGCCACCCTCGGCCCGGAAGTGCCCCGGATCGTGCTGCTCCCCCAAACGTGAGGCGCAGCGTAACGGATGCCTGTTGCTGGTGCCCACAGGCGCCGCCGCCGGCATCCATTTCATGCTGCGCGGGACTTGCGCCGCTGCGCGGGAGGCCCAACTCCCGCGCACTGGCGCAGGTCCCGCGCAGCGCGAAGCGCGGGAGTTCTGGCCAGGCCCGAACTCCCGCGCACTGGCGCAACTCCAGCGCAGCTCATCACTCCTGGGCCACGTCACCGTCGGAGGTCACATCGCTGTCGGGGGTCCCCCGCCGCGGCGCAACTCCCGCGCAGCCCGCCACAGCCGCCCGGAGAGGGTCGGGCGAACACCCGCACACTGGCGCAAGTCCCTCGTAAGCCGCTCCCCCAGCCACTCGGGCGGTGGGACTCGGCGCAGCGAGGCTTTCGCCGCACCAGGATTGGTTCGTCGTGCGAGAAGGCGAGCTTCGCCGGGTGAGCAGGCAGACGACTACAATTTCGCGAGTTCAAGTCCAGACGGGCAAATGGCTATGGCATCGAGCGTTCGAGGCCGCGCAAGACGCGCTGCGGGCCCGGTTGTAATCCGAGCTCAAGCAACCTCCGGCGCAGCGGATACTGGCTCATCCCGACCGAGGCCGGCCAACGGGCAAATCCGTGCACCTGACGCCGAATACCGTCCTCGCGCAGCTTCTCGTCATACTGGACCTGCTCGGGAGTGCGCCCCGCCAGAAATTCCGGATTGAAGTATTTATCTCGCCCGTCACACTCCCCCACGCCGTCTATCTCGAGCCAATAGAAGTCGGTCTCGCATTCCTTTCCATCGACCATGAACGGATGCTGCAACTCCGGCTCGGGAAATCCACTCAGGGCGATGTTCACCCGGCTGGCCGATTCCGCCGGTGACCCAGAGAGGTCCGTCCCGAACTGGATGATCGCGCGGGCGCGGCGCGAACCGCGGAACGGCAGCATCCGCTCAAGTGTCGCCAGCAGTGCATCCTTGGTGGTCAGAGTGGGCGTGCGCCCAAACCGGTCCTGATAGAGTGCACGGTCCACCAACGCTACGGCGGATTTGAGATCGAGGGTCGCGGCGAGATCGACGACCGTGCGCTCGATCGTCGTCACGAGGAGTCCTTCGACGGTCGTGACATCGCGGGCATCTATTCCGAGGGCATGGCGCCGGATACCCGGATCCGAGCGGCCGCCCGTGGCTCGTTCGGTGAGCAGGTGCACGTCGCTGGGCCAGCCGATGAGCATAGGCAGGTCCCAGAGCACGGCGGCCGAGTGATGGGATAGCACCGCCTGACCGCGGCGACTGAGGGCGGCCCCACGTACCCGGATGAGGTAGCGCTCATCCTCGCGCAACTGCTTCCAACGCGCACTGGGGTAGTACAGGCCGCGGCTCACCCGCTGAAGTCGGCCTCGAGTTTCTTCCCGTCGGAGGCGAAAATCGGCCCCGAAAGCGCTGGCGAGGTCAGACGCGAGGATGAGGCTATCGTCGGGCCTCGTGCTCGTTCGGGAGGTCAGTCTGAGGCTGGCGATGGGGTCGAGGCTGGGCTGTGACATACAGCCAGAATGCCCAAAGTCGCGCGCTGCGGGGAGAGGGCGTCCCCACTGGCGCACAATCGGCCCCCGCTCCCGTCTGTGGAGGAGAACCGCACGGCGGCCATGCTCCTCGGCATGCGACACTTTTGCGACAGATGCCCCTTTGCGAGCTTCCCGCGGCATCCGCTTCACTGCGCGCGGAAGTACTGGCCAGGCCGGATCTCCCACGTACTGGCCCAACCCCAGAGCAGCGCACCTGGGCAGCGCAGCGTTCCGGGCCAACTCGCGACGGATACCAGCGGCATCCGCTTCACTGCGCGCGGGAGATACGCCGCTGCGCGGGAGGCCCAACTCCCGCGCAGCGGCGCAACACCCGCGATACGCGCGACCGCGAGGCCACTCACCACCCCGCGCACCAGCGCAAGTCCCGCGCACTGGCACGACTCCAGCGGAGCGCACGAGCCGGGCCACCCGCCCAGCGCGGCTATCGGCGCGGCAGAGCCCGCTACCGCACCCAGCGCAGCTAGAGGCTCGGCAGGGGCCGCTCCTGCACCCAGCGAGCCACGAACCCGCCGATCGCCCGACTGCCGGTGTGCTCGGCGAAGAACTCGATGAAGTCATCGGTGGAGACATACCCGTGCCGCCGGGCCGACGTGTAGGCGCGCAGGGCTGAAAAGAAGGCCTCGTCGCCGAGCGACTTTCGAATGGCGTGCAGGGCGAGCGCTCCCCGTTTGTAAACGCGGTCGTCGAACATGGCGTGCGGGCCCGGGTCTCCGACGACGATGTCGTGGGGCAGCGCAGCGACCTTGCCGCGGTGCAGGGCGGCCAGAACGTCGGCGGTGCGACCGCCGCGTTCCTCCTCCCAGAGCCATTCGGCGTAGCAGGCGAAACCCTCCTGCAGCCAGATGTCCTGCCAGCGGGCCACTGTGAGGCTGTTGCCGTACCACTGGTGCGCCAGTTCGTGGGCGATCAGCCGGTCTTCGCCGTGGTTGCCGTCGACGTGGTTGCTGCCGAACACGGCCAGGCCGTGCGCCTCGAGCGGAATCTCCAGCTCGTCCTCGGTGACGACGACGGAGTATGACGCGAACGGATACGGCCCAAATCGGTCGGCGAAGAACGCGATCATCTCGGTGAGGCGGGCGAAGTCGGTGCCGACCCGGGTGGCCAGTTCAGCCGGGAAGTATAGGCTGTGCGCGACCGGCCGGGCGGCGAGGTCGCGGCGGCGGTACCGACCGATCAGCACGGTCGCGAGGTAGGTGGCCATTGGCTCCCGCACGTCGAAGGTCCAGCTGGTGCGCCCGGAGCGGCTCAACTGTGCCGACAGCGCCCCGTTGGACACCACGGTGTACCCGGATTCACAGCCGACGGTGATGCGAAAGGTGGCCTTGTTGCTCGGATGGTCGTTGCACGGAAACCAGGAGGGGGCCCCGCAGGGCTGCCCGGAGACGAGTACGCCGTCGTCGAGTTCTTCCCAGCCGACATCACCCCAATTGCTGCGCACCGGATGCGGCGCCCCGCGATAACGCACCACGACCTCGAACAGGGCCCCGGCTTCCACCGGTGTGGCGAGCGTGATCACGAGTTTGCGGGCAGTGTGCGTCACCTTCGCCGGCCGCGCGCGGTTCACGGTGACTTTTTCCATGCTGAGGCCGGCGAAATCGAGACTGAATCGGTCCAGCCGCATCAGCGCCCGCGCGGTGATGATCGCGGTGGCGTTCAGCCGGTTGGTGGCCACTCGGTAGTCGAGCGAGAGCTCATAGTGCTCGGCGCTGTAGCCGCCGTTGCCGGAGGTGGGAATATAGGGGTCGCCGGCGCTGGCGGCACCGTAAGTGGTCTGCAGAGTCTGGCCCATCAGTCAACTATTCCACGCTCGACCACGGCGGCTGGCGCCACGGCGTGATCGGGTTGCCGGACCAGAGCGACCCGGTCGGCACGCGTTCGCCGCGCATCACGAGCGAGCCGGGGCCGACGGTCGCTCCGGCATCGATTGACGCCGCTGGCAGAATGACACCGTTCGGGCCCAGGGTGGCGCCCGCGGCGAGTTCGACGGCGTCAAGCTGCATGATCCGATCGTGAAACAGGTGGGTCTGCACGACGCAGCCGCGGTTCACCGTGCTGCCGGCACCGAGTCGCACGAGATCGGCTTCGGGCAGCCAATAGGTTTCGCACCAGACACCGCGCCCCACCGTGGCGCCGAGGGTGCGCAGCCACACGGCGAGCGCCAGCGTGCCCGATGCTTTCTCGGCGAACCATGGGCGAGCCACCATCTCCACGAAACTGTCCGACACCTCGTTGCGCCAGATGAACGATGACCAAAGCGGATGCTCCGACGCGTCGATCCGCCCGACCAGCATCCACTTGACCACCGTCGTGACCCCGGCGGCGACCGCGCCAGCCACGAGCATGACCACGCCGGACAGGGCGATGGCCGCGCCAAGTCCGAGCCTGAGCCAGACCAGGTCGAGCAGGGCGAGTACGAGCAGCGCGATCCACGCGGCGGTGACGCCGGCCACGATGCGCAGCAGTTCCCAGAGTGACCGGGCGACTTTCAGGCGCACGGGAGGGTGGAACGTTCGCGAGTCGTCGGCATCCGTTTGCCTGCGCCGCAGGCGGGCCGGCGGGTTGCCGAGCCAGCTGGAGCCGCGCTTGGCCTTGCGCGGCGTCGCGGAGAGTACCGCGACGAGCCCGTTGCGCGGCACGGTACGACCGGGGCCGGCCATGCCGCTGTTGCCGAGAAAAGCCTTGCGGCCGATCTTGGCCGGGCCAATGTGCATCCAGCCGCCGCCGAGTTCGTAGCAGGCGACCATGGTGTCGTCGGCGAGAAAAGCGGCCGGGGCGATCGTCGTCAGCGAGGGCAGCAGCAGCACGGTTGACGCCTCGACGTCGGCGCCCACCTTGGCGCCGAGCAGGCGCAGCCAGGTCGGGGTGAGCAGGCTCGCGTAGACCGGAAACAGCACGTTGCGAGCGCCGTCCAGGATACGTTCGGTCATCCAGACCTGCCAGCCGATGCGGCTGCGCACCGGATAGTAGCCCTCGCGCAGCCCGATACCGAGGGCGCGCACGAAGGCGATCACGAGCAGGGCGTAGGCGAGTCCACCGGCCAGAACCGCGACCGGCATGATCAGCGCGGCCCGCAGCACGGCGACACCGAGACTGCCAGCGTCACCGACGGCACCGCCGACGATGACGGCGCCGAGCGCGAGGGCCAGCGTAGGGATGGCCGTCATCGCGACGGACCCGGTGGCGAACGCGCCGAGCCACCGGCTGGCTCGTGCCGGCCGCTCGGCCGGCCACGGACGCCTTGCCGAACCGACCCGGCGGGCCGGGGAACCAGCCCAGCGTTCCCCCGCCGGAACGCGGGACGAAACTGCAGCGCCGGGTTCGATCTCCGCGCCGTTCCCGACGTCGGCCCCGCCGAGCAGGGTGCTGCGCGAGCCGATCCGGGCGTCGGCGCCGACGTGCAGGTGGCCGATCCGCAGCACGTCGCCGTCGATCCAATGGCCGGCCAGGTCGACCTCGGGTTCGATCGAGGTCTGGGCGCCGATGCTGAGCAGACCGGTGACCGGCGGCAGCGAGTGCAAGTCCACGTCGCGGCCGATCTCGGCGCCCAGCGCCCGGGCGTAATAGCTGATCCAGGGGGCACCGGCCAGGCTCGCAGCGTCGACGAGCAGCGCCACCTGCTCGGCGAGCCACAGCCGCAGGTGCACGGAGCCGCCGCGCGGATAGTTGCCCGGCACCAGGTTGCGCAGCAGCAGCCTCGATGCGATCACCGCGATCAGCATTTTGCCGGGCGGCGTCACGAACAGCGCAAAACCGAGCGCCACCCCCCACCAGGACAGCGTCGGCGCGAAGGTCGCCCCGGCCAGGCTCAGCAGGTTGTTCGCGATGGCGAGGTAGACCAGCCAGCGGGCGCCGCTGAGCACGTGCAGGGGAATGCCGAGCAGGGTCTGGGCGAGCTGGCTGCGCGCCGGTGTCGGCAGCACGGTGCGCACGACTGGGACTTCCACGGGAGTGCGCGCGTCGAGTTCCTCGGCCAGGGAGCCGATGCGCGGGTGGTCGTAGAGGTCGGCGACGGTGGTTTCGGGGTGCCGGGCCCGCACAGCCGACACGAATTGCGCGGCTGAAAGCGAACCGCCGCCCTGGGCGAAAAAATCGTCGTCGGGGCCGGTCACCGGCACGCCCAAAATGGATGCCCACGCCTCGGCCAGCCACTCGGCCGTCGGTGACAGCGCCGCGGCCTCGTCAGCCGATTGAGGCAACGGCCAGGGCAATGCAGCCCGGTCGACCTTGCCCGAGGTGCGGGTCGGAAGCGCGTCGACGATGGCCAGCAGCGGCACGAGTGCGGCGGGGAGTTCCTCGCGCAGCCGGTCAATCGCTGCCGACCGGTCGAACGGCGCGCTGGCGAGGGCGAGGGCGATATAGCCGACCAGAATGTGGTTGCCGGCCGGGGTGGTCTGGACCACGGCGGCGCCGCCGGCGACTCCGGGAAGAGCGCCCAGGGCAGCGTCCACTTCACCGAGCTCGATGCGGCGGCCGCCGAGTTTCACCTGGTCGTCGGCGCGCCCGGCAAAGACAAGGCCGGCCGGGTCGAAGCGCACCAGGTCACCGCTGCGGTAGGCGCGATCCCAGCCGAGCTGCGGGTGCTGCGCATATTTCTCGGCGTCTTTCTCGGCGTCGAGGTAGCGGGCCAGACCAACGCCGCCGATGATGAGTTCGCCGGTCTCCCCCTCGGCGACCCGGTGCCCGGCCGCGTCGACGACGGCGAGGTCCCAGCCGTCGAGGGGGAGGCCGATGCGCATCTCGCCGATGCCGTTGACGAGGGCGCCGCAGGCCACGACGGTCGCTTCGGTCGGGCCGTAGGTGTTCCACACTTCGCGCCCGCGGGTGGCAATGCGGGCGACCAGTTCGGGCGGGCAGACCTCACCGCCGAAGATGAGCAACCTAACGGCCTCGAGAGACTCTTCCGGCCAGAGCGCGGCGAGGGTCGGCACGGTCGAGACGACGGTGATGCCGTGGGTGATCAGCCACGGGCCGAGGTCGGCGCCGCTGCGCACGAGCGAGCGCGGGGCGGGAACCAGGCAGGCGCCGTTGCGCCAGGCCAGCCACATTTCCTCGCAGCTCGCGTCGAAGGCCACAGAGAGCCCGGCCAGCACGCGGTCGCCGGTCCCGATCGGTTCGTCCCGCAGAAACAGTCCGGCCTCGGCGTCGACGAACGCGGCCGCCGAGCGGTGGGTGACGGCGACGCCCTTGGGCACGCCGGTCGAGCCGGAGGTGAAGATGACCCAGGCGTCGTCATCGGGCGTCGGAATGTTGCCGGTCGGAAAGACCAGCGCGGGATCCTCGTGCGGTCCGACGCGGCGAGCGCGCAGGGCCTGCACGTCGAGGCCGTCGCGAGGCGCAAACACGCCGCCCTCCCCGATGATGCCGACCACGTGGGCTTCGGCGAAGACCAGCCGGGCGCGTTCCTCCGGGTCGTCCGCGTCGACCGGCACGTAGGCGGCACCCACCAGCAGCGTGGCCAGGATCGACACATACAGGTCGCGGGTGCCGGAGGGAATGCGAATTCCCACGTTGTCGCCGCGCCGCACCCCGGCCAGGCTCAGCGCATTCGCCTGTGCCTGCACGCGTCGCAGCAGGCCGCGATAGCTGATCGTTCCGGCCGCATCTTCCAGGGCCAAAGCCTCCGGATGCTGCGCCGCGGTTTCCGCAATAATGTCGGCGAGGGTGCGGGCCGGCTTGGCCCGGTGGCCCGCCGCCAGCACCTCCTGGCCGTGCGCGCCCCGGTCGGACGTGATCGGGTGACTTTGGCTCTGGTGCTCGCTCACACTGCTCCTTGATCAGGTCGTGGCAGTGGTGCACGGCGCGAAAACACCAGTCTAGAACTCACCGGTAACGCGCAGGTGAACAACCCCCGCCGGGGGTCGTCCGGCCTGGCAGTGGCGTGCAGAGTCTCAATGAAGCGTGCTTGCGCATCCGCTCCCCCTGGGTCGACACCTCGGGAAGTGTCGCAACAGCATTTCCCGGCTCGCAGCCGCGGATATTGGGTAACGTTCCGCCATCCGGGGACGAATGGAGTACTTGACCTTGAAGCACGTATCGAACTCCACCTGGACACGTCTGCAGGAAGAGGCGGCCGTTCACCTCTACGACGAATTACATCATGACGCGCGCGGCGTGAGCGCAGCGGCCCACGACACGGAAACCTCGCCAATCGAAGTGCAACGCCCCGTGGATTCCTAAACCCTCGCAGCCTTCCGCACAATCATCGAATAGGCAAGCTGAGACTCGCAGCGGCCTTCAACGCGAGCGTCTCCACGGCAACGTGTGTCAGCGAGGTGTTGGCCCCCGGCGCCCGAGAAACACAAAAACCCTGCATCTCAGATTTTGCGAGGGATGCAGGGTCGTAAACCGGTGTGCCCCTGGAGGGATTCGAACCCCCAACCGTTTCCTTAGGACGGAACTGCTCTTCCGTTGAGCTACAGAGGCTGGCTCGGCAAGTTTAGCCGGTCGCGCCGGTCCGCCCGCTCGATCGCAGCGCGGCGGCGCCACCGAAAGCAGTGCCAGTGCCGGCTAGCTCGCCAGGTGCACGATCTGGATCAAGTTGCCGCAGGTGTCATCGAGAACAGCCGTGGTCACCGACCCCCTGACCGTCGGCTTCTGCGTGTCGCAATGTTGATTCGCATGACCAAAAGCCTAGGCGGCGGGTGCCAGATAGGCGTCCCAGTCCTCCAGCGGTCGCTCGACACCGCGCACGACCCAGGTCGTGCCCTGCGGCATCCGCGGGGTGAAGCGCAGTTCCCACCCCATTTCGGCCGGCGTGTGGTCGCTCTTGAGGTTATTGCAGCGCAGGCAGCAGGCGGCGAGATTGTCCCAGGTGTCGCGGCCACCGCGAGAGCGCGGCAGCACATGGTCGATCGTGGCCGCGGACTTACCGCAGTAACAGCAGCGGTGATCGTCACGGCGCAAGACTCCTCGGCGACTGACCGGCACGAGTCTCGACATGGGAATGCGCACGTACCGCGTGAGCAGGATGACGCTCGGGCGATCCCACGAGCCCGAGGCCGCATAAACGGGGTGATTCTGATCGGACTGCACAATCGTCGCCTTCTGGTTCATCACCAGAATGAGTGCTCGTTTGAACGAGACAACGGCGAGGGGCTCATAGCCCGCATTGAGTACCAGTGTGCGCATGCGCTCCCTTTCGAAGGAGGCTGGACGGCTTCCAGCCATTCGAACTACATCCGATGCGTACAGAACAGGAGCGTGACAGCGCGAGAGAGGGTACAAAAAAAGGCGCCGTCACAACGACAACACCTTACGGCTGCTCACGCAGCTCTTCTCGCTCTGACAACTATGCCGAAAGCACTCGCGACCGCGCACATCCATGGTGTGGATAGTGCGTCGCTCATGCATGGGCTCTCCTAAAGACCTACAACTACATCAGGGCACTAGGTTAACCCACAAATGGCGCAACAGGGAAACCTGCGTGCGCCATCGGTGTGAGCTGTTACCCAGTGTTCACCGCGGGGCGACTTAGATGCCGATCCGCACGATGTAGTAGTCGCTGGTCCAGATGGGCTGGATCCGCACGGACTGGCCCGTATAGGGCGCGTGCAAAATATTGCCGTTGCCGGCGTAGAAACCGTCGTGGCCGTCCATGATCACGAGGTCGCCGGGCACGGCATCCTCGATCGCGATCTTGGTTCCGGCTGCACCCTGGCCCGTCGAGGAGTGCGGCAGGCTGATACCGAACTGCGCATAGACGTACATGATGAAGCCAGAACAGTCGAAGCCGGCCGGGGTGGCGCCGCCATAGACATAGGGCACGCCCTGATACTGCGAGGCCACATTGAAAACGGATGCGAGATCAAAATTCGGGTAGGTCGGGTTGGCCAGGTAGTCGGCGACGCTCGGGCCGGAGTAGCTCGCGGCGTACGAGGTCATCTGCGCGGCCACTTCGATGCGGCGGGTTTCGGCCGCGGCAGCAGCAACGGCAGCTTCAAGTTCCTCCGGGGTGGTGGCGGTGAATCCCTCGCGAGCAACACTCACGGTCGCTGCCTGCGCGTCGACCTCAACGGCTTGAGCCTGAGCCTTGGACATCTCGGAGGATTCACTGGCCTGAAAGCTGGCTTCGTTCGAACCTGGGGCGAAGGCATAGGCCGGGAGGGCCATCGTGGCGATCATGCCGGTAGCGAGGGTCATAACGACGACATTGCCGAGGCGGCTGCGGCGCTTCTTCGGGGCCACGCGGGGCAGTGCTCGGTGGGTGCCTGCCGTCGATTCCACTGTTGCCAGGGCATCGGATGTTCGGCTCAGCCCGCGGCGGGACCTTTTCGTTCCTAATGCAGCCAAAGTTTTAACCTCCGGCGCCTCGACAACACTAGGTTGTTGTCCCGTCCACTTCGCTAATCGCGGGTGTGTTCCTAGTCAAGAGACGGGGCGAACAGGCGTCCTAACTAGAGTCCTTCGACCGTTTCTGATCTGTGGGACTCCCCGAGGCTACAAGAAGCACGCCCATTTGTCACCCTGAAGTACCATTTTTCTAACGAATTGGTAACGGAACGCGTGCCCCCGGGAGGCGACAGGCGGCATCCGTCGACCAGCGATACCGGCCGAATCTCAGTGAACGACCGGGGTGTAGCCGTCCGGTGTGCTGACGAAAATGTGGCTGGCGACCTCGCTGGGCAATTCCAGGCCGGCACCAAAACCTTCGACCTGTACTAGAACGTATGATGCGGCCACCGAGAAGACTCCGGTGGCGCCGGGCATGACGCCGCTCTGCTTGAGCTGCAGCAGCAGCTCGGGGTCGAACTGCACCGGTTCCCCCAGGCGACGGATGACCGCGGTCACCGGCTCGGGTGAACTCGCCACCACCGCCACCACGCTGGTCACTCCCGCCATGAACGCCACGGCCGCCGATTCGCCGAACTCGTCCAGACCCGGAATCGGATTGCCATAGGGAGACTCGGTGGGGTGACCGAGCAACTCCAAAATCTTACGTTCCACCTGTTCGCTCATTACGTGCTCCCAGCGACAGGCCTCATCGTGCACGAACTCCCACTCGAGCCCGATCACGTCGCTGAGCAGGCGCTCGGCCAGACGGTGCTTGCGCATCACGTGCACGGCCTTACTGCGGCCCGCCACCGTCAATTCCAGGTGCCGGTCGCCGGAGACGACGACGAGGCCGTCCCGTTCCATGCGCGCGACGGTCTGAGAAACCGTGGGGCCGGAGTGCCCGAGGCGCTCGGATATGCGCGCCCGCAACGGCACGATCTGTTCTTCCTCCAGGTCGAGGATGGTGCGGAGATACATTTCGGTGGTGTCGATCAGATCGCTCATCCGCAGCCCTTCGTTCAGCTCGTGCGCGCACCGCTCATCTGGTGACGGAAGGGTGCCTCGTTGGCGGCCTCGGCAATGGCCCGCACAGCGTTACAAGCCTACCTGCCAGTGGGAGGGCAACTAGAATTACGGCATGGCCGACCTTCTGATACCCACCGATCTGCTCCCCCTCGACGGACGATTCGGCTGCGGCCCATCGAAAATCCGGCGAGAACAGCTCGACCACCTGCTCGGATTCGGCACGGGAGTGCTCGGCACCTCGCACCGCCAGCCCCCCGTGAAGGACCTCGTCGGTCGAGTACGTGGCGGCCTCGCCGAGCTGTTCAGCATTCCGGACGGCTATGAAGTCGTGCTCGGCAACGGCGGCTCGACCGCGTTCTGGGACGCCGCAGCGTTCTCTCTGATCGAGAAGCGCGCGCAGAACCTGGTCTTCGGCGAGTTCGGCGGCAAATTCGCTAAGGCGGCTGCCGCCCCGTGGCTCGACGCCCCCGACGTGATCAAGGCCGACACCGGCTCGCGCAGCGACTTCATCGTGAAGGGCGGCATCGACGTCTACGCCTGGCCCCAGAACGAAACCTCGACCGGCGTCATGGCCCCGGTCACCCGGGTCGCCGGCGATGCTGGCGCCCTTACCGTCATCGATGCAACGAGCGCCGCCGCCGGCATCGACTTCGACGCCAGCCAGGCGGACGTCTATTACTTCGCCCCGCAGAAAAACCTCGCCTCCGACGGTGGCCTGTGGATCGCCCTGTTCTCCCCGGCGGCCCTCGAACGAGTCGAACGTATCGCTGCGAGCGGCCGCTACATTCCGGAATTCCTCAGCCTCAAGAACGCCGTCGACAACTCGCGCCTGAACCAGACGCTCAACACCCCGGCCCTCAGCACGCTGCTGCTGATGGAGAACCAAATCGACTGGATCAACCAGAGCGGCGGACTGGCGTGGGCGTCCGCGCGCACCCAGGCATCGTCATCCGTTCTGTATGACTGGGCGGAAGGCGTCGATTACGCGACCCCGTTCGTGGCGGACCCGACCCACCGTTCGCAGGTCGTCGTCACGATCGACTTCGACGACGCCATCGATGCGTCAGCGATCAGCAAGACGCTGCGCGCCAACGGCATCGTCGACACCGAGCCGTACCGCAAGCTCGGCCGCAACCAGCTGCGCATCGCGACCTTCACCGCGATCGACCCTGAGGACGTCAAGAAGCTCGTCGCGTCGATCGAACACGTCGTCGGCCACCTCGGCAACTAGCGCGAACCGCGGGCGAAAGGATCGGGCCATGCGTCTCTGGTTGAAAGACAGTGAACGGCGACCCGATCCGCTGCCCGCCAGAACGGATGCCCGCACGGCACTGGTCGTGGGCACGCTGCTCTGGCTGATGGCCCTCGGCGCCGCACTCGTCGTTGAGTTCACGGCGCCGCGGGCGTCAGGGGCGGCGAGCGCGGCGGGACCGGGTTGGTGGCTGTGGTGCGCTGTGATCGGCGTCGGGCTCGGACTCGCCGGTCTCGCCTGGGTTCAGTTCCGCCGCCGCTAGCGCCTCATCGAAATCGATGCCGTCGAGGGCGTCGAGTGAGTCGTCGTCGTCGTCGGACTCGTCGTCGGACTCATCGTCGTCGTCGTCGTCGTCGGACTCATCGTCGCTGTCTTCGTCCGACTCATCGTCGCTGTCTTCGTCCGACTCGTCGTCGTCGTCTGAGTCGTCGTAATTCTCTGAATCTGAATCGTCGACATCCGCCTCCGAGTCGTCCTCGACCAGTCGATCCGACCACGGCACCCACTCGGGTGCGAGCAGGGAATCGTCGCCGGGGGTGAGCTCGGTCTCGAGCACCGTCGGCGCGGCGTTTTCATCGACTCGGGCCAGGGAGACCGTCCAGCGCCAGCCCGGATAGCCCGTCATCAGGCAATCGAACAGTAGCGAGATCACGAGTTCGCCCTCATCGAGGTGCCCGATCACCTCGCCGATCGTGTCCTCGTCGGTGATCTCCAAAAGCGCAGCGCGGGCCAGATCGACAGCCGCGAGCAGGGTGGCGTCGGTCGGTTTCGCCGTCGTGGGCTGGGCGTCGGTCGGCTGTACGTCCGGCACGTCAGGCATCCAGTTCCTCGGCGACCTTGCGCAGCATCGCCGCGATCTTCTTGCTATGGCTCGACTCGGGGTAGCGCCCGCGCTTGAGGTTGGTGCCGATGCCGTCGAGCAGCTTCACCAGGTCTTCGACGATGATCGCCATGTCGTCGGCGGGTTTGCGGTTGATCTTGGACAGGCTCGGCGGAGCTTCAATCACGCGCACCGAGAGCGCCTGAGCGCCGCGCTTGCCATCGGCGATGCCGAATTCGAGCTTCGCGCCGGCCTTGACGGTAACGCCGGAAGGCAGGGCGGAAGCGTGGAGGAAGACTTCCTGGCCGTCATCGGAAGTGATGAAGCCAAAACCCTTCGCCTCGTCGTAAAACTTGACCTTGCCGGTAGGCATCTGAACCTCACTGAGTTTTGGGCGCACGAAAAAATGCGGGGTGTGCACCCAGCATATTCGGTTGCGGCCACTGCGTGCCCGTATCCTTAGCCTGTGACCAATCAAACTCCACGACCCGTCAGCCGGATAGAACGTGTTCTCGCTTACATGGTTGCGAGCGTGGTCGGGTTGTCGATCCTCGCCTTCATCGCGGTGATCGCGGCTACGGCGATGGGCGTCAAGGCGGCGCAATTCGGGCAGGGCATCTGGCCATCCGTTATCGTGCTCCCGACATTCGGCCTGCCGTTTGGATTCCTGCTGGTCATCGCGCTCATGGTCACGGTGGGAGTTCGCCGCAGTCGCGAAGCCCGACGAGACCGCGAGTAATGCTCGGCCTCGCGTCACGACTCCGGGCCCTGTCCGATGCCGAGCTGCGGCACGTGATCGGGGTGCGCGGTGTGAGCGCGAGCGGCATCCACGATTTCTTTGACCTGGCCGAGGCGCTGCTGCACCCCGACAGCATCCAGCTGGCGCTCAGCCACCTGGACCGGTCCGTCCTGGCCGTCCTGGCCGTCGCCGGCGAGTGCACGAGCGCTGATTCGGTACCCAGCCTGCACGCCGTCGCCGGGCGGCTCTCAGCACTGAGTTCCGCCGAGGTCACGGCCGTCGATGTGGCCGCCCGCGCCGACTCCCTCGACGCCGTGCTGCTCACCGTTCGCACGGACGGATGCTGCATCCCCTACGACGCCGTCTCGGCTCACCTGGCTAAATGGCCGGCCCAGGGCCTTCCGGGAGCCGCCGATCTGGCTATCACGGTCTCCCCCGCCGCCGTAGCCGCCGTGCCGGACGCCGATATCCCGTTCATCGACCAGCTGGCCGCCGAGCGCGCCTTCTCGGTTGTATCGTCGATCGCCGAGCTGGTCAATGAGCTCAGCCGCGAGCCGGCCCGCGAGCTCAGCCGCGGCGGACTCGGCCTGCCCGACACGAAGCGCCTGGCCGCCATTATGACCGTCGAACTCGAGCTGGTCGCCCCGATTGTGGCTCTGGCCGCGCGCGCAGACCTGCTGGCCCGCTCCGACGGGTATTGGATGGAAACCGAGGCCGGCGAGGCCTGGCTGCTCGAGGGCACTACCTCCCGCTGGGCCGCCCTGGCTGCGGCCTGGCAGGCGGCCCTTCCGCCGATCGTCGCCGACATTCTGCCGCGGCAGGCTGGACTGTTCTGGGGCGAGGCGCTATCGGGATTCATAGCCTGGCTCTACCCGGCAGGCGGCGAGTGGATGCAGACGCAGCTGGCCGAGTTTGCCCGTGACGCCGAACTGATCGGAATCACCGCCCACGACACCACGAGCACCGCCGGCGCGAGCGTGCTGCGCGGCGACCCCGCGGCGGCCGTGGCGACCATGGTGGCCGCCCTGCCCACCGAGGTCGGTGCCGTGTATCTCCAGCACGACTTATCGATGGTGTCCCCCGGCCCGTTGGCCCCGTCGATCGATGCCCGCCTGCGCGGGATGGCCGACGTGGAAAGTCGGGAACTGGCGTCGAGCTATCGCATCACCGCGGCATCCGTCAATCGTGCGCTCGCCGCGGGCGAGGACGCTGAGTCCCTGCTGGCCTTCCTGGCATCGATCTCGCTCACCGGAATTCCCCAGCCGGTGGACTACCTCATCAACGAGTCGGCCGCCCGCTACGGTCGTGTGCGGGTGGGTACCCTGGCCGCGGACGCCGCCCTCGCGTTGAGTTACGTCTCTTCAGCGGATGCCGCGCTGCTGAACACGATCGCGGTCGATCAGACCCTCGCCCCACTCGGGCTGGTGCGCGCCGACGACGGCGAGCGCCTGCTCAGTCGGTTCGGCGGCGACGCGGTGTTTTGGGCGCTCAGCGATGCGCGCTATCCCGTCGCCGCCGAGAACGAACACGGCGAGATCGTGCACCTGCGGCGACACCAGGTCGCCCGGATCACCGAGACGCCGCCGAAAGATCCGGCCCTGAACCTGGTCGAGAAACTCCGCGCCGGCGACGGCCAGGGCGTGTCGGTAGCGGATGCCTGGCTCGCCCGCCAGCTCGACACCGCCATCAAAGCGAAGCAGACCATCCTGGTCAGCATCGCGATGCCCGGCGGCTCGGTCGTGGACTATCTGCTGCAACCGGCCAGTGTCAGCAACGGCCGCTTCCGAGCTCGCGACCGACGCGCCGACATCGAGCGCACCCTGCCGCTCAAGAGTATCCTGAGCATCACCCCGGCACCCTGACCGATCGGGTACCGGGGACATCACCGCACGAGAGTATGGGCTGAGCGCGCGCAACCATCCAATCACCGGGGAAGGCACCCGGACGCGAGTAGGATTGGGGCCTATGTCTGATGGCCCCCTGATTGTCCAAAGTGACCGCACGGTGTTGCTCGAAGTCGCCCACCCTCTTGCCGAGGATGCTCGTCACGACCTCGCCGTCTTCGCCGAACTCGAACGAGCCCCCGAGCACATCCACACCTATCGCATCACGCGGCTGGGTCTGTGGAATGCCCGGGCGGCCGGCCACGACGCTTCGGACATGCTCGCCACGCTGGAGAAATATTCCAAATTCGCCATACCCCAGACGGTCAGCGTGGACATCACCGAGACTGTCGGCCGCTACGGGCGTCTCGTCATTGAACGCGACTCCGAGGGCGCTCTCGTGTTGCACAGCAGCGACCAGGCCGTTCTCACCGAGATAGCAGGAGCCAAGCGCATCGCGCCGCTGCTGATCGGGCATCCGTCGCCGGAAACGTACCTGGTGGAGCCGTGGGCGCGCGGGCAGCTCAAGCAGGAGCTGGTGAAGCTCGGCTGGCCGGCCGAGGACCTCGCGGGGTACACGCCGGGTACCCCGCACGACATCGCCCTGCGCGAAGACGGCTGGGCGCTGCGCGACTACCAGAACAAGGCCGTCGCGAGCTTCTTCGACGGCGGCAGCGGCGTGGTCGTGCTGCCCTGTGGCGCCGGTAAGACACTGGTCGGTGCCGGAGCCATGGCCACCGCGAAGACCAACACCCTCATCCTGGTGACCAACACCGTCTCGGCGCGACAGTGGCGCGACGAACTGCTCAAGCGCACCACGCTCACGCCCGACGAGATCGGCGAATACTCCGGGCAGGTCAAAGAGGTCAAGCCCGTCACCATCGCGACCTACCAAATTCTCACCGCGAAGCGCAAGGGTGAGTACGCCCACCTCGAGCTGCTCGACGCCATGGACTGGGGCCTGGTGATCTACGACGAGGTGCACCTGCTGCCAGCACCCGTGTTCAAGCTCACCGCCGAGCTGCAGGCGCGCCGCCGCCTCGGCCTGACCGCCACTCTGGTGCGCGAGGACGGCCGCGAGGGCGACGTGTTCAGCTTGATCGGCCCCAAGCGATTCGACGCACCGTGGAAGGAGATCGAAGCCCAGGGCTTCATCTCGCCCGCCAACTGCTATGAGGTGCGCATCGACCTGCCACAGTCGGAGCGGCTCAGCTATGCCGCGGCAGCGGACGACGAGCGGTACCGCATGGCCGCAACCGCACCGGCCAAGCTCGGCGTGGTGCAGGCCCTGATCCAGAAGCACGAGGGCGAACGCATCCTGGTGATCGGCCAGTACCTCGACCAGATCGACGAACTCGCCGAGGTCTTGAAGGCTCCCCAGCTCACCGGTGCCACCCCAATCGACGAGCGAGAACGGTTGTATCAGGCGTTCCGGGTGGGCGAGGTCAAGGTGCTCGTGGTGTCGAAGGTTGCCAATTTCTCGGTCGACCTGCCCGAGGCGACCGTGGCCATCCAGGTGTCCGGCTCGTTCGGCTCCCGCCAGGAAGAGGCCCAGCGTCTCGGCCGGCTGCTGCGCCCGAAGGAGTCCGGCCTGTCGGCAAACTTCTACACCCTCGTCGCCCGCGACACGGTCGACCAGGACTTCGCCCAGAACCGCCAGCGCTTTCTCGCCGAGCAGGGCTACAGCTACACGATCCTCGACTCGCACAGCCTCGAGGCCGCCTAGCTCCTCTCCCGCGCGTCTGATTATTTTCCGGGCCCGGGCCCGGAAAGCGGGCCCATGCTAGATCATGGGCCCGCTTTCGCAAGGTGGGCCCACGCGGATGCCGACGCCGGGGTCAGCGCATAATCCCGCCTAGCGCCACGGCCACCGACCCGTGAGTTTCGCTCGCCGAGCCATGAGTTTCGCGGCGTTGAAACGTTTAATTCGCCCAACACTCACGGCTCGGCAACGAGCGCGCGCTCAGGATCGGGCGTAGCGCAGAAAGAGCATGTCGCCGGCGCGCAGCACGTGCAGCAACTCCATAGCGCGGGTCACAGCAGTAGCGCCAACGGCGATACGCCCGGCAGAGCCCCCCACCAGCACCGGGCTGAAACTCAGGCACAACTCGTCGACACAGTCCGCCGCGAGCAGGTCGCCGAACAGGTGAGGCCCCCCCTCGCACAGGATCTGCGGCAATCCGCGTTCGGCGAGCGCCGCCACCACGCGGTGCGGCTCGACTTCTTCGTCGCCGCACACGATCACGTCGGCCACCGCGGCGAGCGCGGCCCGCCGGTCTGACGGGGCGGCGGCGTGGGTCAGCACGATGGGGCGGGTCACGGCTTCCGTGAAAAGCGGATGCCGCGGGTCGAGATCCAGACGCCCCGACACCACGGCCAGCGGAGGCTGGGCGGCCAGACCCGCCTGCGTGCGCCAGGCCGCGTCATCCGCTGGTAAACGAATGCCGCCGTAGCCCTCGGCTCGAACGGTGCCGGCCCCGATGAGGATCACGTCGGTCAGTAGCCGCAGGGTGTCGAACACGAGTTTGTCGTCGGCGTTGTTCAGGCCGCCGCTCAGGCCGTCGATGGTTGCGGCGCCGTCGAGGCTCGCGATGAAGTTGACGCGCGTCCGCGGCGCCCCGCGGTCGGCCACCCGGTAGTGCTCGATCAGTTCCGCCCGCGGCGGCAGCTCGGCGCGCATCAGGTGAGGTTGTGACGCTCGTAGGCGGGCTGCCGAAGCCCGAGGATGGCCTCGGTCATGCGCACGGCATCGACCGCCGCGCGCACGTTGTGCATGCGCACGATCCGCGCCCCCTGCAGAATGCAGACCGTCATGGCGGCCAGCGACCCGTCGACCCGTTCGCCGCGCGGCCGATCGAGGCTCTCCCCGACGAAATCCTTATTGGAGACGGCCACCAGCGTCGGCAGGCCGAGCCCGGTAATCTCGCCGAGCCTGCGGGTGAGTTCGAGCGAGTGCCGCGTGGTCTTGTTGAGGTCATGGCCGGGGTCGATGATGATGCGGTCGGCCCGCATCCCCCGCCCGAGGGCTCGGTCGACGCGGGCGAGCAGAAACGCGCTGATCTCGCCGACAACATCGTCGTACTGCGGCGCCGGGTAGGGCATACGCGGCGCCGCGAGGCTGTGGGTGATCACGAGGGTAGCATCGCTGCCGGCGACGACGTCGGCCATCGCCGGGTCGTGCACGCCGGTGGTGTCGTTGATCACGTGCGCGCCGGCGGCAATGCTAGCGGCGGCCACGGCCGGGTGGAAGGTGTCGACCGAGATGACCACGCCGGCGCCGCGCAGCGCCTCGACCACCGGAACGACCCGGTCGATCTCCTCCTCGATCGGCACGATTGGCCCGGGCGCGAACTTGGCGCCGCCGATGTCGACCCAGTCTGCCCCGTCGGCAATGGCCTTCTGCGCCGCCAAAACGGATGCGTCGAGCGCGAACGTTGCACCCTGGTCGTAGAACGAGTCCGGCGTGCGATTGACGATGGCCATCACGGCCACCTCGCGATCGAAATCGAAGGTGCGGCCGCCGATCAACCGGCGCGGAGCATCCAGTTGAGGAAGCATCACTCCCGGAGCGGAGTTGATTCTCGTGCGTGTCATAACGGTCCTCACCATTGGAACAAATCGATTGTTCCATTCCATCATGTCGCCAACTCCTGCCGCGGAACGGATCGTCGGCCGCCGATCCCCGCACACGGACTTACTCTCAGCAAAGCTCCAGCTAACACGCAGATACTGGGGGCATGACTGACGGCCCCCGCATCCTTATCGTCGATGACGAACCCAATATCCGCGACCTACTCACCACCAGCCTCCGCTTCGCCGGCTTCGCCGTGCGCGCAGTGGGCAACGGCGCGCAGGCTATCTCCGCCGTGCTCGAGGAGGAACCCGACCTCATCATTCTCGATGTCATGCTGCCCGACATGAACGGTTTCGGTGTCACCAAGCGCCTGCGTTCGGCCGGCTACACGGCCCCGATCCTGTTCCTGACGGCCAAGGACGACACCGAAGACAAGATCACCGGCCTCACCGTCGGCGGCGACGACTACGTGACCAAGCCGTTCAGCCTCGACGAGATCGTCGCCCGGATCAAGGCCATCCTGCGTCGCACCATGCACGCCGATGAAGATGCCGTCATTCGCGCCGGCGAACTCACCATGGATCAGGACACCCACGAGGTTCTCGTCGGCACCGAGGCCATCGAACTAAGCCCGACCGAGTTCAAGCTGCTGCGCTACCTCATGCTCAACCCCAACCGGGTGCTGTCGAAGGCGCAGATCCTTGATCACGTCTGGGAATACGACTTCAACGGTGACGCCGGAATCGTGGAGAGCTACATCTCGTACCTGCGCCGCAAGGTCGACGTGCACTCGAGCGAACCGCTCATTCAGACCAAGCGTGGCTTCGGCTACATGCTCAAGGCCGCCAAGGCGTAGTCACGGCGTTCGTTATACACAGCGAGCTTTCGTAGACTAAATCCTCTTATGCACGAAACCCTGTCCAGGCGGTGGAGCAGCATCTCCCTCCGTTCCAAGATCACCGGTGTCACGGTGTTGATGCTCACGCTCGGCCTGCTCGTTTCCGGCATCGGCACAATGGCCATGCTCAAGCAGTATGTGGTGACCCAGGTCGACACCCAGCTGCAGGTCGACACGCAGACCGCGCTCAGCGGTTACTCGTCGAGCGTGTTCTCGCAGGGTGATACCGAGGGCGTCGCCTCGGACTATTTCGTGGCCCTGTATGACCAGGACGGCGCGCTGATCACCCGCACCTGGCAGGAACGCGACCACGCCGAGCTGCCGGTTGTCGGCATGCCGCTCGACTTGAAACGGGTCTCGCAGCTTGACGGACAGATTCAAACTCTGTGGGACGCCGCCCACGACACCGAGTTTCACGCGATCATGGTTCCCGTGGTGATCAGCCCGACCGGCACCTACGGCACCCTCGTCATGGCGGTGTCGTTGCGGCCGACCGAGAACACCATGGCCACCTACCTCACGATCTTTCTGGGCTTCGGCGCCGGGGTCGTGCTGATCGGCGCCATGCTTACCCGCGTTCTCGTCACGACCACCTTCGTGCCGCTGCGCGAGGCCGAGCAGACCGCCGCGGCGATCGCCGACGGTGATTTCAGCCAGCGGCTCGGCGGCGCCACCCCGAACACCGAGGTCGGACGCCTCAACCGATCGCTCAACATCATGCTCAGCCGCATCGACCGAGCCTTCAAAGACCGCGCCCGCACCATTGACCAGATGCGCCGCTTCGTCGGCGACGCCAGCCACGAACTGCGCACCCCCCTGGTTTCGGTGCGCGGCTACGCCGAGCTGTACCGCATGGGTGCCCTGCAGACCCCCGAAGATGTCGCCCAGGCCATGGAACGCATCGAAAAAGAGGCCATTCGTATGGGCGGTCTAGTCGAGGATCTGCTCGAACTCGCCCGCCTCGACGAGACCAAGCCGCTCGCGCTCACCCCGGTCGACCTCGTTCCGCTGGCCCGCGACGCCGCCCTCGATGCCATGGCCAGCTCACCGGGCCGCCAGGTGACGGTGGTGATTCCCCCGCCCGTGCTTGCGTCACTCGAGGCTGACGCCGATCTGGACCACCACTTCGGTGACTCCGGCGAGATCGACAACGATGGAACGGAGAGCGTCAGCACCGGCACGATTACCCGGCCGTCCGGAACGGGCACTCCGACCGGTGCCATTGCCTTCGCCGGCGCCACCCTGGCCCGGCTGCGCACCCGCAAACCGCGCCGCACAACCGCTGTGCTGCCCGATGCCGGCCTGACTGTGTTGCCCGTCGTGACCCAGCTGCCGCCCGTGGTGATGGCCGAAGAGAACAAGATTCGCCAGGTCATCACCAACCTGATGGGCAATGCGATGCGGTTCACCGCCTCGAACAGCCCGATCGAACTCGAGGTCGCAGTCGACCCGCGCACTCTGCGGGCATCGATCGCCATCGTCGACCACGGCGAGGGCATCCCGCCGCAGATTCGGGAGAAGATCTTCCAGCGCTTCTGGCGCGCCGACTCCAGCCGCGCCCGCGAAACCGGTGGCAGCGGCCTCGGCCTCGCCATCGTCGCCGCCATCGTCGCCAGCCACAACGGCACCGTCGACGTCGTCGACACCCCCGGCGGCGGCGCCACCTTCCGGGTCTCGCTCCCCCTCGCCGGCACGCCGAGCGCGCCGCTGCACGCCCAGCCCGTCATTCCGTAGCGGCCCTCCTGCACCGGCCGCGGCAGGCGGCATCCATTCACAAATTGACTGCCGGGCAGCGGATGCTGCACGCTCGCCTTCTACGCTCATGGTCACCAACATCCATGTTTGAGTAGCGGGAAGGCACACCATGACGAGCTTTCAGGTCGACAGCGATGCGGTGCAGAGCACCGCCAACACCGCACGCGGCACGATCGGGCGGGTGCAGGCCGATGTGGCCGAGCTCAACGCCCAGCTCACCAGCCTCGAAGGGTTCTGGACCGGCCAGGCATCTGCCGCGTTCCAGGGCGCTTTCGCCGAGTGGCGCGGCATGCATCAGCAGCTGGAAGAGAGCCTGACCCTGCTCAACCAGGCGCTGAGCCTGGCCGGGCAGCAGTACGCCGAGACCGAGCAGGCCAACACCCGGCTGTTCGCGCGGTAGGCGATTCGTGGCCGGTCGGAGTGTGTTATCTCGCGCGGGATAGCACTACCGCACCCACCGCATCCCGAAAAAGCCCGGAAAGACGCGGATTTTCGGTTGCTAGACTGACCGATGCGCTTACGCCGCCACCGCGGCCACTCGGACAGCCAGCCCGCGCACACGCGGCCGGCACCACCCCGACATCACACCACGCACCAAGGATGAGATGACTCTCTCTGCCCACACTCCCACCACCGAACCATCGACCGGACCGCCTGGCCTCCCCCCGGAGAACAAAACCCGGGTGAACAAGACGGTCTTCTTCGGTTCAGCCTCCGGCATCATTGCCATCGCCCTTTGGGCGATCCTCGCCCCCAGCAACGCGAGCGACGTCATTGCCGCCGTCGTCGGCTGGGTGTCGGTCAACCTCGGCTGGTATTACTTTCTGATCGTCACTGTCGTGCTGGTCTTCGTCATCGTCGTCGCGCTGTCCCGGGTCGGCAAGACCCGCCTCGGGCCAGACCACTCCAGGCCGCAGTTCAGCCTGTTCACCTGGACCGCCATGCTGTTCGCCGCCGGGATCGGCATCGACCTCATGTTCTTCTCGGTCTCCGAACCGGTCACCCAGTACCTCGCCCCGCCCACCGGTGACGGTAGCTCCGTTGAGGCCGCCCGCCAGGCCATGGTCTGGACCCTGTTCCACTACGGCCTCACCGGCTGGGCCCTCTACGCCCTCATGGGTCTGGCCCTCGGCTACTTCGCCTACCGGCAGAACCTGCCGCTGAGCATCCGTTCGGCGCTGTACCCGATCTTCGGCAAGAAGATCCACGGCCCGATCGGCGACGTGGTCGACATCGCCGCGATCCTCGGCACCATTTTCGGCATCGCCACGAGCCTCGGCATCGGCGTCGCCCAGCTCAACTACGGCCTCACTTTTATGTTCGGAACGCCGGAGACCCTGCTCGTGCAGGGCTCGCTCATCGCCCTGAGTGTGGTCATGGCCACGATCTCCGTCGTCTCCGGGGTCGAGAAGGGCATCCGTCGACTGTCCGAGCTGAACGTTCTGCTGAGCGTCGGCCTCATGCTGTTCATTCTGATTGCCGGCAACACGAGCTTTCTGCTCGACGCCATCGTCCTCAACATCGGTGACACCCTGAGCCGGTTCCCGGCCATGACTCTCGACACCTTCGCCTACGACCGCCCCGATGAATGGCTCAACTGGTGGACCCTGTTCTTCTGGGCCTGGTGGATCGCCTGGGCACCGTTCGTCGGGCTGTTCCTAGCCCGCATCAGCCGCGGCCGCACCATCCGCGAGTTCGTTGCCGGCACCATGATCGTGCCGTTCGCCTTCATCCTGATCTGGATCGCCGTGTTCGGCAACAGCGCGCTCGCCATCGTGATCGGCGGAGATGCCGGCTTCGGCGAGGTCGCCATGAATTCGCCGGAGCGAGCCTTTTACTCGCTGCTGGCCGAGTTCCCGTTCGCCCCGGCCACCGCCGCGATCGCGACCTTCACCGGACTGCTGTTCTATGTCACGAGCGCCGACTCCGGCGCCCTCGTCATGGCCAATTTCACCTCGCATCTCAAGGACTCCGAGTCCGACGGCCCGAAGTGGCTGCGCATCTTCTGGGCGGTGACCACCGGAGTGCTGACCATGGCAATGCTGCTGGTGGGCGGCATCCCGACCCTGCAAAATGCCACGATCATCATGGGGCTGCCCTTCTCCGCGGTGCTGCTGCTCGTCATGCTCGGGCTGTATCGGGCGCTTCGGTTGGAGCAATCGCTCACCGACAGTTACCGGGCCAGCCTGCCCGGCCTGTTGTCCGGCCGCAGCACCGACCCGGCCCGGGCGCGCAACTGGCGTCAGCGGCTGACCCGCGCCATGAGTTACCCTGGCCCACGCCAGGCCGAACGCTTCGTGTCGAGCGTGGCCCTGCCCGCCCTGCAGGAAGTGCGTGACGAGCTCGTGACGCAGGGTGCCGAGGTGACCCTCTCGCAGGGCGTGGTCGATGGCCTGCAGATTCCGCACCTCGACCTCAACGTGTCGATGGGCGACGAGCGCGGTTTCAAATACCAGATCTACCCCGTGCAATTCGACACTCCGACCTATGCGGTGCGTTCGGCGAGCGCCAGCGGCAAGTATTACCGCATGGAGGTTTTCTCCCTCGAGGGCAGCCACGGCTACGACCTCATGGGCTACAGCAAGGAGCAGGTCATCACTGACGTGCTCGATCATTACGAAACCCACCTCGACTTTCTGCACCTGAACCGGGCAGAGCCGGGAAACACCGCCCTCGCCGAGGACCAGGTGGCGAAAGACAATTGGGAAGCCGATTTCGAATCGGACGAGGTCAAGCAATGAACACACCGATCGATACCGCGCCGCCGGCCACGCTGTTCATCAGCGGCGCCTGGGTACCAGCGAGCGACGCCGGCACCCGCGAGATCCGCTGCCCGGCCGATCAGAGCCTGGTCGGCACGGTCAGTGAGGCGACCACAACGGATGTCCATGCTGCGATCCGCGCGGCCCGCACCGCCTTCGACAGCGGCCTGTGGAGCAGCGTTCCGGCGCCCGAGCGTGGTGATTTTCTGCTGCGCGTCGCCGCTGAACTGGGCGTGCGCCGGGCCGAATTCGCCCGCGCCGAAACGCTCGACACCGGCAAACGTCTGGTCGAGAGTGAAATCGATATGGACGACATCGCGAACTGCTTCGCCTACTTCGGCAAGATCGCCGGGCAGGACAGCGGACGCATCGTCGATGCCGGCGATGAAAACGTCGTCAGCCGCATCGTGCACGAGCCCGTCGGGGTCTGCGGCCTGATCGCGCCGTGGAACTACCCATTGCTGCAGGCCGCGTGGAAGATCGCCCCGGCCCTCGCCGCCGGTAACAGCTTCGTGCTCAAGCCGAGCGAGCTCACCCCGCACACCAGCATGCTCATGATGGTGCTGCTGGACGACCTCGGGCTGCCGGCCGGCGTCGCCAACCTCGTGCTCGGCGCCGGCGCTGTGGCCGGGGCCCCGCTCTCTAGCCACCCCGACGTCGACCTGGTCTCGTTCACCGGCGGTCTCGAGACCGGCCGGAAGATCGCAGCGGCCGCCGCCGGAACGGTCAAGAAGGTCGCCCTCGAACTCGGCGGCAAGAATCCCAACGTGATCTTCGCCGACGCCGACTTCGACGCCGCCGTGGACAACGCGCTGAACGGCGCGTTCGTGCACTCGGGGCAGGTCTGCTCGGCCGGCGCGCGCATCGTGGTGGAAGCATCCGTTGCCGAGAAGTTCGTCGACGAGCTCGTGCGCCGGGCCAACCAGATCCGTCTCGGCGGACCGTTTGACCCGGAAGCCGAAACTGGGCCGCTGATCAGCGCAGCGCACCGCGACAAGGTCACCGCCTACGTTGCGAAGGGCATCGCCGAGGGCGCCCGCCTGCGCTGCGGAGGAACCTGGGGCGCAGGCGACCTCGCGCAGGGCTTTTATTACACGCCGACCGTGCTCGACCAGGTTTCGAGCGGCATGTCCGTCGTGAACGACGAGGCTTTCGGCCCGGTCGTGACGATTGAAACCTTCGAGACCGAAGCCGAGGCCGTGCGTATCGCCAACGACACCGTCTACGGCCTGGCCGGAGCGGTCTGGACCCAGGACGCCGGCAAGGCCCAGCGCATGGCCAAGGCCTTGCGGCACGGAACCGTCTGGATCAATGACTTTCACCCCTACCTGCCGCAGGCGGAGTGGGGCGGCTACGGCCAGTCCGGCGTTGGTCGCGAGCTCGGCCCGATGGGCCTCGGCGAGTACCAGGAAACTAAGCACATTTACCAGAACACCGCACCGGCCGTCACCGGCTGGTTCGCCGCACGTTAGGACCACCGTTGACCGTACTGACCCAGACCGACTTCGACTACATCGTGATCGGTGGTGGTTCCGCCGGGGCCGCTGTCGCCGCCCGGCTGAGCGAGGATCCTGCCCTTGAGGTGGCCCTCGTGGAGGCCGGTCCCGACGACCGTGGCATCGACGTCATCCTCCAGCTCGACCGCTGGATGGAGCTGCTGGAGAGCGGCTACGACTGGGATTACCCGATCGAGCCGCAGGAGCACGGCAACTCGTTCATGCGCCACGCCCGTGCCAAGGTGCTCGGCGGCTGTTCCAGCCACAACTCCTGCATCGCGTTCTGGGCTCCGGCCGAAGACCTGAACGACTGGGCATTCAAGCACGGAGCCACCGGCTGGGAGGCTAAGAACATTTTCCCGCTGTTCCGGCGTCTGGAAACCAACGAGGACCCGGCCCCGCACCACGGCCAGGA
The DNA here is from genome assembly GCF_004403125.1 of Cryobacterium sp. TMS1-13-1. Classification (NCBI taxonomy): domain Bacteria; kingdom Bacillati; phylum Actinomycetota; class Actinomycetes; order Micrococcales; family Microbacteriaceae; genus Cryobacterium; species Cryobacterium sp. TMS1-13-1. The sequence goes on from NZ_SOGX01000018.1 coordinate 182,316, forward strand.
CGGCCCGGTGCACCTGATGAATGTGCCGGCCACCGATCCGTGCGGCGTTGCTCTCCTCGACGCCTGCGAGCAGTCCGGAATCCCGCGCACGACGTTCAACTCCGGCACGACCGTCGTGAACGGCGCGAACTTCTTCCAGATCAACCGGCAGGCGGACGGAACGCGCGCGTCGTCATCCGTTTCGTATATTCACCCGATTCGGGATCGTGCCAACTTCACTCTGCTCACCGGCATGCGCGCCCGCAAACTCACCTTCGACGAGAACAAGCGCTGCACCGGCGTGCAGGTCGTCGATGCTCCCGGCGGCAAGACTTACCAGCTCACCGCGCGCGCCGAGGTCATCCTCTCGGCCGGCGCCATCGATTCGCCCAAGCTGCTCATGCTTTCCGGCGTCGGTCCGGCCGCGCAGCTTGCCTCCTTCGGCATCGAGGTACTCGCGGACTCCCCCGGCGTCGGCGAGAACCTGCAGGACCACCCGGAGGGCGTGATTCAGTGGGAAGCGAAGCAGCCGATGCCCGAGACTTCCACCCAGTGGTGGGAAGCCGGCATCTTCACGACCACCGAGGAGGGCCTCGACCGCCCCGACCTCATGTTCCACTACGGTTCGGTGCCCTTCGACATGCACACCGCCCGTCAGGGTTACCCGACGACGGAGAACGGGTTCTGCCTGACGCCGAACGTCACTCAGGCACGCTCCCGCGGCACGGTCAAGCTGCGCTCGAGCGACTATCGCGACAAGCCCATGGTGGATCCGCGCTACTTCACCGACCCACACGACATGCGCGTCATGGTCGCCGGCATCCGCAAGGCCCGGGAAATCGTGGCCCAGCCGGCCATGGCCGAGTGGGCCGGCGAGGAACTGTATCCGGGCGCCGCTGTGCAAACGGATGCCGAAATCACCTCGTACATCGAAAAGACCCACAACACGGTCTACCACCCGGCCGGAACCCTGCGGATGGGCGCCGTCGACGATGTGCTCGCGCCGCTCGATCCCGAGCTGCGGGTCAAGGGAGTCACCGGCCTGCGCGTCGCCGACGCGTCGGTCATGCCGGTTCTCGTCACCGTAAACCCGAACATCACCACGATGATGATCGGTGAGCGCTGCGCCGACCTGGTGAAGGCGGCCCGCAGCATCCGCTGACCTGCGCCGAGGTGTGAGTCCGGGCCCGATTTTTGCGAATAATGCGGTCAGCCTCACACCTCGGCGGCGGAACATGAAAAAAGTGGGCGCCTCCCGAGGGAGACGCCCACTTTTGTGTGGTGCTAGCTGGCGGGGACTTAGAAGTCCATGCCACCCGAGGGGTCGCCGGCCGGAGCCGAGTTCTTCTCGGGCTTGTCGGCAACGACGGCCTCGGTGGTGAGGAACAGTCCGGCAATCGACGCGGCGTTGAGCAGCGCGGAGCGGGTGACCTTCACCGGGTCATTGATGCCGGCAGCGATCATGTCGACGTACTCGCCGGTGGCGGCGTTGAGGCCCCATCCGACGGGCAGGTTGCGCACCTTGTCGGCGACAACGCCGGGCTCCATACCCGCGTTGAGAGCGATCTGCTTGAGCGGAGCGTCGATGGCGACGCGCACGATGTTCGCGCCCGTTGCCTCGTCGCCGACGAGAGCGAGAACTGCTTCGCTCTCGAATGCGGTCTTGCCGGCCTGGATCAGTGCAACGCCACCACCGGCGACGATGCCCTCTTCGACGGCAGCCTTGGCGTTACGCACTGCATCTTCGATGCGGTGCTTGCGCTCCTTGAGCTCAACCTCCGTTGCAGCTCCGGCCTTGATGACAGCAACGCCGCCAGCAAGCTTGGCGAGGCGCTCCTGGAGCTTCTCGCGGTCGTAGTCGCTGTCGGTGTTCTCGATCTCGGCGCGGATCTGCGAAACGCGACCGGCGATGGCTTCGACGTCGCCGGCACCCTCTACGATCGTGGTCTCGTCCTTGGTGATGACGACCTTGCGGGCGTTACCAAGCAGGTCGAGCGTGACGTTCTCGAGCTTGAGGCCGACCTCTTCCGAGATGACCTGTCCGCCGGTGAGGATGGCGATGTCCTGCAGCTGAGCCTTGCGACGGTCTCCGAAGCCCGGAGCCTTGACGGCGACGGACTTGAAGATGCCACGGATCTTGTTCACAACGAGCGTGGCCAGGGCCTCGCCGTCGACGTCTTCCGCGATGATGAGGAGCTGCTTGCCGGTCTGGATGACCTTGTCCACGATGGGGAGCAGGTCCTTGATGTTGGAGACCTTGGAGTTGACGATCAGGATGTAGGGGTCTTCGAAGACCGCTTCCTGACGGTCGGGGTCGGTGACGAAGTACGCCGACAGGAAGCCCTTGTCGAAGCGCATGCCCTCGGTGAGCTCGAGTTCGGTGCCGAAGGTGTTCGACTCCTCAACGGTGACAACACCTTCCTTGCCGACCTTGTCGATGGCCTCGGCAATGATCGCGCCGATTTCGGTGTCGCCGGCAGAGATGGAAGCAGTGGCCGCGATCTCTTCCTTGGTTTCGATTTCCTTGGCGCTGGCGATGAGCTCGGCGATGACAGCTGCCGTGGCCTTCTCGATGCCACGCTTGAGGCTGATCGGGTCGGCGCCGGCTGCGACGTTGCGCAGGCCTTCGCGAACCAGAGCCTGGGCGAGGACGGTTGCGGTGGTCGTTCCGTCGCCGGCTACGTCATCCGTCTTCTTGGCGACCTCTTTGACGAGCTCGGCACCGATCTTCTCGTACGGGTCGTCGAGCTCGATCTCCTTGGCGATGGACACACCGTCGTTGGTGATCGTGGGGGCGCCCCACTTCTTCTCCAGAACGACGTTGCGGCCGCGCGGGCCGAGGGTGACCTTGACGGTGTCGGCGAGAATATTCAGGCCGCGCTCAAGCCCACGACGGGCCTCTTCATTGAATGCAATGATTTTTGCCATATGTGTAACTCGTCCCTCCCGGACGTTCCAAACGATGATGGGGTTAGCACTCAGATGACGAGAGTGCTAGATCGATTCTGGCACTCTGGGGTCGAGAGTGCAAGCGAGCATCCGGGGTGATGCCGGGCTATCTGCAGCTGTCAGGGAACGAGATCGGCCGAGCCGGTGCCGTTGGGCACCAACTGGAACCAGGTATTGCCCGGTGCCAGCCGAATTGTCACTCCGTTGGCGTCGATGAGGCGGATCGGCGACGTCTGGGCGTCCTTGCTCCAGGTGGCCGCGAGGGTCTTGCCGCCGGACGAGATTGACGCTTCACCGGAGGCGATCAATTCGGTCTTGGGGATACTGTCGGAGACGGTTACATCGACCCGCAACACGACCACGTTGGTGGCCTTGAGCTGGGCCCCCTCGGGGGTCAGGTCGGGCGCGCCATCCTGAGCACGCAGGTAGGCGGCCGCCTCGGCGTTCCAAGTCCAGCTGCGGGCGCTGGAGTTGGAGAATCTGGTGTTGATCACCGAAATCGGCGTACCGTCCGTGGCAGCGGATGCCGCGGCGAGGGTGGCCGCGTAGGCGTACTGCTGGGCGGGCGGGGCGACGGAGGCATTGCGGTTGACGAATTCCGACGCGGCGAGGATCACGTTGTGCGGGGCTGACGTAGCGGAGGACCGCGAGAACAAGCCGCTCGTGTCGTAGTCGAAGATGGCGCTGATCTGGCCGGTCGCATTCATCGCGTCGACGAATCGCTGCTGGCCGCCGGAGTAGGCGACCAGGCCGCCGAACGGCGCGATAATGTCGGGGTCCATCGGCCGAATCGACCGCACCGGTCCGAGCTGATCGGGAATGCTTGACTGCCAGACCGCGACATAGCGGGTGATGCCGCCCTCGACCAGTTCTTCGAACACGAGGTCGGTACGTTCAATGGCAACCTGCGGCCGGGCCGCAACGTGGTTGTCGATCTTGGCCGCCAGCGACGGGTGGGCCGACGAGCCGCCTTCGACGCTCAGCCCGGTTAGCGGTGCGATCTCGGTCGCCGCCGGGGCGACATAGTCAGAGGTCCAGGCCGTGCCGGTCGGTGTTGAGGATGGGGCCGGGGTGCTGCCGCTGCACGCGCTCAGGAGCAGTGCCGGCAGCACGAGGGCGAGCAGCCCCGCGGCCCGAAGCGGTCGAGCGGTGCGGGCCGTATTTTTCATAGTCACCGGTAAACACTAACGCCGCCCGTTGCAGCGGGCGGCGTTAGTGTGAAATGCGAGGCGGGTTAGGCCGGTCGAACCGATTCAGCCTGCGGGCCTTTCGCTCCGGCACCGACCTCGAAGACGACCTGCTGGCCTTCTTCAAGAACCTTGTACCCGCTCATATCGATGGCGGAGTAGTGGACGAAGACGTCTTGCCCTCCCCCATCGACAGTGATGAAGCCGAAACCCTTTTCAGCGTTGAACCACTTTACGGTTCCGTTCGCCATGTGTTACTCCTTGCTCAGTTTTCAACGGCAACGGCCCATTGGCTGTTCCGGGCCGTGCCGCAGAGATTGCGTTCATTCTGTGCGAGCAGCAAATCCCCGAGAGCAAGACGTCTGTTGCAAGTTTCCTTGGGCGAGCTTTCTTGATCCGGGCGGATATTGCCCGAACAAAATGTGTGACCAAAACGCACATTACTGAAATCGGAACAGAAGACTAGGGGCTTGACGAATCAAATCGTGGCCGCTAAGACCACGGCTTTCGCGTTTTGCTCAGTCAACCGGTGAAACATAGTCGTTGCCGACGACGACGGTCATACTGGCGCCGGAATCAACGAAATTGGTGGAGACCACGATCTGCGCTCCCGGAAGCGAGGCAGCGACGCCGCGGGCGGCGCCTTCCTGGCTCGCATCGGCGTAGTAGATCACCGTGGTCGCCTCAGTGTCCGTGCTGGCGTTCCCGGTGGTATTGACCACCCAGCCTGCAGCGGTGAGTGTGTCCCTGACGGATGCTGCGACGCCGTCGTTCGCGGACCCATTGAGCACGTTGATGGTCTGCGCCGGGTCGACGGTGGCAACGGCAGTGGGGACGGCGGTCGCTGTCGGCGTCGCGGTTGTGCTGCTTGCGGGCAGCCCGGGAATGTTGGAGAAGTCGAGGCGATTGTTGATTGCGAGGATGCCGACTGCACCGATGGCGATCAACAGCCCGGTGGCCCCCAGCGCCCACCAGAATCCGATCCAGCCGCGTCCTCTCTTGCCGGGGGCGCGGTGGGCTCCCACCCGGTCGAGGGCATGCGTGTGGGTGTCGAAACGGTCTTTCGCAAATTTTTGCGCCATGGTGGTGGAATCCTTGGTTGGCCGGCCGGGCCGGAATCGAGCTGCAGCGCAAGGCTCCGTGCTGGCCGAAAAGCGGGTGGGTGCCTAGTCGCGGGTGGGCAGCGAACGACTGGCGCGTGCCTCGGATCGGACGGAACGCATCCGCTGCAATCGTTTCACCAGCATGGGATCAAAGGCCAACGCCAACGGCGAGTCGACCAGTGCGCCCAATAATTGATAGTACCGGGCGGTCGACAGGCTGAAGGTGGCCCGGATGGCCTCCTCCTTGGCGCCGACGTGCCGCCACCATTGCCGTTCGAAGGCGAGCACGGCCTGGTCGCGTTCGCTCAACTGGGTTGTCGGGGCGTGCTCAGTCATTGCTGCATCCCTCCCCCGGTTGGCTGTCTGTCAGGCTCATCCTATTTGCGGGCGGCTGAATGTTGCCTCCGGCACGCCCTGCCGTGGTGGGACACGCCGTGTGGAATGCGCGCGGGGCCAAGCGAGTTTAGGCTTAGTAGACGCGGCCAGTGCCCGGTCGCCGGAACGAAGGGATCTGAACATGGACTACGCAATCAAGAAATCAGACAGCGAATGGCGCTCCGAATTGGGCGCGGAGAAGTTTGCGGTATTGCGCGAAGCCGGCACCGAACGCCCCGGCACCGGGGAGCTGCTCGACGAGGGTCGGGCCGGCCTCTACACCTGTGGTGCCTGCAACGCGGAGCTGTTTCAGAGTGGCACCAAGTTCGATTCCGACTGCGGCTGGCCGAGCTTTTACGAGTCGGTTCGGCCCGAAGCGGTCGAACTGCTCGAGGACCGCTCCATGGGAAGCGTGCGCACCGAGGTGCGCTGCGCGAAGTGTGGCTCGCACCTCGGCCACGTTTTTCCCGACGGTTTCGGCACTCCGACCGGGGACCGGTACTGCATGAATTCGCTGTCGCTCAATTTCACGCCCGCTGAGTAACGCGGTGGCAACGACGGAGGCGGTTGCCAGCACGGAAGTGGCAGGTTCGGCCGGAGCGAGTCCTGGTGTTCCCAGCCGGGATACGACCGGTTTCAGAACGGATACCGCGGCGGTCTTCAAAGCTGTCACTGACCGGCGCAGTTACTCCAAGGTGACGGCGCTCGCCCCCAGCCGGGCGGAGTTACTTCCGCTCGTGGCGGCGGCCGCGCGGGTGGCCGATCACGGCGCGTTGCGTCCGTGGCGGCTGCTCGAGCTGCGCGGCGACGCCCGCGACCGGCTCGGAGCGGCGTTTGTGGCGGCATCCGCTTGTGAAGGGCTCGAAGCGATCAAGCTGGCCGGCAAGCCGCTGCGCGCACCGCTGCTGATCGCGATCGTCGCGTCACGGCAGGTGAACTTCAAGGTGGCTGGCTGGGAACAGGATGCCGCGGCTGCGGGTGTCGCGCACCTTCTCACTCTGCTGCTCGAAAACGCCGGCTGGGGGGCGATGTGGCGCACCGGGCCGTTGGTGCGATCGGCGCCGGTGCGAGTGTTGCATGGCCTTGCCGACGGGGAAGAGCTGCTTGGCTGGCTCTACGTTGGGGGAATTCCCGAGGAGTCGAAACCGTGCGTGCGGCTGTCGATTGATCCGGAGGAGTTTTTGGGGGTGCTATAGCTCGGGGCCGTACGCTTCGTCCCCGGCCCACCTTGGAGCGCCTGCCCGTGATCTATCAGGGGCCCCTTTCCGGGCCCGGGCGGAAGGGACAGGACGTTCAAGGGCTGCGGTCAGGTGCGGGCGTGGCCGGGCCGGTGCCAGCGCACCGCGGCGATGACCACGGCGACGAGGGCGAGCGCGGTTCCGGCCAGAGTCGTCACGCCGAGCGGATGCCCCTGAGTGGGCGCGAGCAGATCCAGCGCAAGGGCGCAGAGCAGCTGGCCGGCGACGATGCACAGGCCGAGCATGAGCACGCCGGTGGTACGCACGACGAGCGCGGCGCCGGCGATGAAGATGCAGCCGATGAGCCCGCCGGTGTAGAGCCACGGGTTGCCCGGCAGATCGAGGGCGAAACCGACCAGCAGACCGTGCACGAGCGCCGCGAGTACGAGTGCGACGGATCCGGTGAGAAAGTTCAGAAAAGTTGCCGTGAGCGCACTCTGCGCGGTGACCCGCACCTGACCGTTCACGGCCTGCTGCCAGCCCTGGCCGATACCCGCCACGAGGGGTAGCACGAGCAGCCAGAGCGCGTCGCTGCCGCCCAATTCGCCGCTCACCGTGCAGGCTACGGCGACCAGGGCGAGCACCGCGCCAACGATTTTGGACGCGTGCAGCGGTCGGCGCCCACCCGGACCGATGCCAAACCGGTCCATGAGTACACCGCTCACGGTCTGACCGGCCACAACGGCGACGGTGAACAGGGCGATGCCGAGTGGCGCGGCGACAAGGCCCTGCGACAGTACGAACAGCGCGCCGGCCAGGCCGCCGAACAGGTGCCACCAGGACAGGGTTTTCGCTCGCACCGCGCGAGTGACGAGTTGCAGGCCGCGGCGCCCGCGGCGGAACACGACGAGGCCAAGGCTGAGAATGACCAGCCCGGAGCCGAAGGAGATGACGGCGGCAGTGAATCCGTCGCCGATTTGATGCCCGAGTTCGCCATTCACGCGCGATTGCACGGCATACATGGCCCCGATCAGCACCGAGAACACGAGCGCCAGCCAGATCGGCACAGCGGATGCTGCTGGCGCGGCTTTAGCATCCGTTCGGATCCGTGCGCTGTCCTCTATCACTTGGCAATACTACGAGATGGGTGCGTGCGGGTTCTGCCCGGTGCTGCCCAGTCGGGCTCCGATTCGCCCGGGGCCCACCTTAGGTCGCCGGGCCCATGATCTATCATGGGCCCAGTTTCCGGGCCCGGGCCCGGTCGAAAACAGCGCGCGGGGCGAGGCTTGGCGCGTCAGGCAGCGCGCACCTCGATTTCGCCGGGGGCTGCACCCTCGCTGCCGAAGACCAGGCGGCGGTTGGCGATCTTGTCGGTGAAGAAGCGATCGTGGCTGACCACCACGACGGCCCCGGGAAAGTGCACGAGGGCGCGTTCCATCACCTGGGTGCTCGACATGTCGAGGTGGTTGGTCGGCTCGTCGAGCAGCAGCACCGACGCTCCGGAGAGCAGGCATTGCGCCATGGCAACGCGGGCGCGCTGACCGCCCGAGAGAGCACCGATCTTCTGTTTGAGGTCGGCCTCGCTGAACTGGAACATGGTCAGAAAACGGTTGACCGACTTCTTGGTCGCGGTGAGGGCGAGGCTGCCGGGCATGGCGTTGACGGCATGACTGACGGTGTCGCTCTCGTCGAGTTCGGCGAGAATCTGGTTGTACGAGACAACGCCGGCGCCGCTGGCCCAGGCGACGTCACCGTGGTCGGCGCTCTCCTCGCCGGTGAGCACCCGCAGCAGGGTCGTCTTTCCGCTGCCGTTACTGCCGAGCACGACAATTCGGTTGCCGCGGCGCACCTCGAAACTGAGGTTTTCGAACAGCACCTTGTCGCCGAAGCTTTTGGCCAGGCCGTCGACCCGGCAGAGGACGTCCTTGACGTGCAGATTGCCGTAGATCTCGGTGATGATCTGGTCGACCGGGCGCGGTGTGCGCGACTTCTTGATGTGCGCCAGCTGGTTGCCGAGCTGACGACTCTCGGCCTTGGCGGCCTCCCGACGGTCGGCGATCCCCTCGGCTTCGAAGGCGAGCAGCTCGGATTCGTGCACGAACTGTGCCTCGAGGGTCTTGAGCCGAAACTGCTTCTGCACGATGTACTCGCCGAAGTTGCCGGGGTACTCGTGCAGGTGAAAGTTCTCGACCTCGATGATGCGGGTGACGACAGCGTCGAGAAACTTACGGTCGTGCGAGACGACGATGGCAGCACCCTTGAAGCTCTTAAACCAGGCTTCGAGCCACTCAACCCCGGCCACGTCGACGTAGTTGGTCGGCTCGTCGAGCAGCAGTACGTCGGGAGCTTCCAGCACGATCTTGGCCAGGGCAGCCCGGTTACGCCAGCCGCCGGAAAGCTCATCGATCGCGCAGACGCGGTGCGCCTCGTTGAATCCGAGGGTGGTCAGCGCGGTGTCGATGTGCCGCTTGTAGTCCCAGCCGTCCAGCCGATCCATCTCCTCGAACAGCTCGCCTTGCCGCCCGATCAGCCGGTCGAGTTCGGCGCTGGCCGAGGAATCGAGGGCGATCGCCGCATCAATCGCGGCGAGCTCGGCCTCGACTGCCTTCACGGCCACGAACAGTTCGTCGAGCACCTCGGTTATGGTCTGTGCACCGTTGAGTTCGGAGAACTGGGAGAAATAGCCGACCCGAATGCCATCTTCGAGGGTGACCTCGCCGGCATCTGGCGAGATTTGGTCGAGAATCAGCTTGAGAATGGTGGACTTGCCGGAGCCGTTCTTACCGATCAGACCGACCCGGTCGCCGGGTTCGAGGCGAAAGAACGCCTCGCGCAGAATCTGCGTGTTCTCAAAGCGGATGCTGACATCGTTCAGCCGGATCAGGCTCATGTGTTTTTCCTCCCGGGGTTTCTGCGGCGGGCATCCGCTCGAAAAACCCCAGCCATCAGTGTACGTGGCGGCCCTGTGGGACCCTGGCGGCACAGAAAAACCCCTACATCCCAGTCGGGAGTAGGGGGCGAGAGGGCCGGCCACGGGACTTGAACCCGTAACCCCCACTTTACAAGAGTGGTGCGCTACCAATTGCGCCAGGCCGGCATGAGACCAGGGCCTCGAAAGACCATCCTAAATGATTCCCGGGCCTTTGCCGCCATCGGCCAGGCGAAGCGGATGCAACGGCGCGAGCAGCAGCATCCGCTTAATAGCTACCCGGCGGGTGTCGGGGTGGGGGTCGGCGTCGAGGTCGAGTAGGTCTCGCCGAGTGCCTGCTGCACGAAGGAGGCGAATTCCTTGGGGTCATCGAGCGAGCCGGTGTAGGGCTTGCCGTTGACCAGAACGGTCGGGGTGCCGGTGATGGCCTTGATCGACGAGTTGGCGATCGGACCGTCGAGGGAGCGGTCGGTGGCGGCCTGAACCCAGGACTCGAAGGTTCCGTCATCGATGCAGGTGTTGATGCTGGAGAGCGCGGTGCGCACTCCGGAATCCTTGACCACGGCCTTGAGCTCATCGTTGCTGCGGCCGGGCTTGTTTTCCTCAGGCTGGTCAACGAACAGCGCCGAGTTGAAGTCGAAGAAGTCATCGGGCGAGTAGTTGGCGACGCAGGCGGCAGCGTTGGCCGCTCGCAGGGAGTATTTGGTGCCGGCGGACTTGCTCTTGAGAATCGACACCGGGTGAATTTCGATGGTGGCGGCACCGGAGTCGACCCACTCGGCGATCTGCTCGGTATTGGCTGCTTCGAAGTCCGCACAGAACGGGCAGAGGTAGTCAAGGTAGACGCGAATGTTGGCGACGGCGCCGGTGGGATCGGGTTCGGAGGGCCGAGCGGCGGCGTCGGGCTGCAGCGCCGGGGTGAGGGCCGTGATCATGCCTTCGCCGATGAGGACGCCATCGCTCGCCATGTTCCTGGGCCCGGGACCGGCCGGTTTGATCGAATTGACGATGATGACGGCAACGAGCACGACAATGGCGATGCCCGCGATGCCGATTCCGCCCTGCAGAAAGACCTTGTTGCGGCGGTCCTTCTTCTTCTGGCTGACGCGCAGCTGCTTGGCCTTGATGCGGGCCGCGTCACGGCGTCGGTTTTTTGAGGGACTGCTGTCGCTGGGTCCGCCAATAGTCATAAAGATCGCTTTCGAGAAGTGAGCGCGCACGTTGGCGCATCTTTCGAATAGTAGATCCCCTGACTGGGAATCGACCAAACGGGGCGGGCGGGCGAAAACCGGCAGCGGGGCATCCGTCGTGCGATAATAAAAAGGTCGTGTGCTTCGGCGTGCGGCGGACAAATCCTATTCACAACGGATCGTCCGGCACGTTCCTGCCGGTGAAGGAGTAATAATCATGGCTTCAGTGACCTTTGACAAGGCAACTCGGCTCTACCCTGGTTCCACCAGGCCCGCTGTTGACCAGCTCGACCTGCAGGTCGCCGATGGCGAGTTCCTGGTTCTGGTCGGCCCGTCCGGCTGCGGAAAGTCCACCTCGCTGCGGATGCTCGCCGGCCTCGAAGAGGTCAACGACGGCAACATCCTCATCGGTGACCGCAACGTGACGGATGTTCCGCCGAAGGACCGTGACATCGCCATGGTCTTTCAGAACTACGCGCTGTACCCGCACATGACCGTCGCCGAGAACATGGGCTTCGCGCTCAAGATCGCCGGCATCAACAAGGACGAGCGTGCCGCCCGCGTACTCGAGGCCGCCAAGCTGCTCGACCTGGAGCCCTACCTCAGCCGCAAGCCGAAAGCCCTCTCCGGTGGTCAGCGTCAGCGCGTTGCTATGGGACGCGCGATCGTGCGTCAGCCGCAGGTGTTCCTGATGGATGAGCCGCTCTCCAACCTTGACGCCAAGCTGCGCGTGCAGACGCGTACCCAAATCGCCTCGTTGCAGCGCCGACTCGGTGTCACGACCGTCTACGTGACCCACGACCAGACCGAGGCGCTCACCATGGGCGACCGGATTGCGGTACTCAAGGACGGCATCCTGCAGCAGGTAGGTTCGCCCCGCGACCTGTACGCGAAGCCGCAGAACGTCTTTGTGGCCGGCTTCATCGGCAGTCCCGCGATGAACCTGTTCCTCGCGGACACCGTCGACGGCGGCATCAAGTTCGGCACCGCGACCGTTCCCGTGCAGCGCGACACCCTGGCCAGCTCCACCGGCAAGAAGGTCACCGTGGGAATCCGTCCGGAAGACATCCAGATGTCGTCGACCGCCGGCGAGGGCCTGCAGATCGAAGTCGACCTGGTCGAGGAGCTCGGCGCCGACGGCTACCTCTACGGTCACTCCACGATCGAGGGCAAGCGCACCGACATTGTCGCTCGCGTCGACGGCCGCTCGCACCCGAACGCCGGCGAGACGGTGTACCTCACGGCTACCCCGAACCACCTGCACGTGTTCGACGCTGAAACCGGCCTGCGCCTCGGCGGCGCCGTCACCGACTAGTCAGCTTTTCGAGTATTTTGGCTTTCGGCTGGAGGGAGTTCGCTCCCTCCAGCCTTTTTCTTAGGGTCACACTATGAGCGGTTCCCTCAATATCACCGCGGCCACGGCCGACCCGGCGCTGCTCGACCTGCCGTGGCATCTGCCCCTGGACGCCTGGCCGAACGAGAACATCGCCTCGCTGCCCAAGGGCATTTCCCGGCACCTGGTGCGGTTCGCTCACCTGAGCGGGCGGGTGGTCGCCATCAAGGAGACCACGAGCGAGATGGCCAAGCGCGAGTACGACATGCTGCGCACCCTGGCCAACCTCGAGATTCCCTGTGTCGAGCCGGTCGCCGTCATCACCAATAGAACGGATGCCGATCTCGACCCCCTGAATTCGGTTCTGGTCACCCGGCACCTCAAGTTCTCACTCCCCTACCGCGCCCTGTATTCGCACGCCCTGCGCCCGGATACTGCCACCCGGCTGGTCGACGCACTCGCCGTTCTGCTGGTGCGCCTGCACATGATCGGATTCTTCTGGGGCGACGTGTCGCTCTCGAACACCCTGTTTCGGCGCGATGCTGGCGCCTTCGCGGCCTATCTCGTCGACGCCGAGACCGGACAGTTGTATTCCGGTGGGCTGTCGAACGGCCAGCGCGAGAACGATTTGGAAATCGCCCGGGTGAACATTGCCGGCGAATTGATGGACCTCGAAGCCGGCGGCCGCGTCGCCGACGAACTCGACCCGATCCGGGTCAGCAACGGCATCGTTGCGGCCTACCGGCTGCTCTGGAAGGAGCTCACCGGCTCCGAGTCGTTCTCCAGTTCCGAACGGTGGCGCATCACCGAACGGGTCGAGCGCCTCAATAACCTCGGCTTCGACATCGAGGAACTCGCGATCAAGACCGATGGGACCGGTTCGCGCGTGCGGATTCAGCCCAAGGTTGTCGACGCGGGACACCATCAGCGTCGCCTGCTGCGCCTGACCGGCCTCGATGCCGAAGAGAACCAGGCCCGTCGGCTGCTCAACGACCTCGACTCCTACCGCGCTGCGTATGGTTCGCCGGCCGCCGACGAGGAAATGGTCGCGCACGAGTGGCTCGTGCGCGTGTTCGAGCCGGTGGTGCGGGCGATACCCGTGGAGATGCAGGGCAAGCTCGAGCGGGCGCAAGTGTTCCACCAGCTGCTCGATCACCGCTGGTACATGGCGCAGAACCAGTCGCGGGACATTCCGCTGGCCGAGGCCGTGACCTCGTATGTGCAGGATGTGCTGCGGCACCGCCGCGACGAGGCAACCGTGATGGACCCGCTGACTGGCGCGATCACGCTGCCGATCCGCGTGCAGCTCGGCGACGATACCTCGGTCGACCCCGATGACGCCGACGACTGGACCCTCAAGGTCTAGCTCCCTCCTCTTCTTCGACCGGGCCCGGGCCCGGAAACTGGGCCCATGATAGATCATGGGCCCCACTCCCTAAGGTGAGCCCAGAGGCACACCGCACCGCAATGCGCTCGGAGACGCGAGGTGCGGCGCACCGCTTACCCGATCAGGCGCGGGGAACGTCGTGCTCGACCAGAAATTCGTAGAACCGGCGGGGCGAGTAGGCCGTGTCCCAATCCCATCGGTCGAAGCTGCTGACGCCCGGTCGCAGCAGGTTCTCGCGATTCTTTTCGACGACGACGACTTCTGAGGGGTGCCGGTCCCCTAAAGTCACGCCCCGGGTGTATTTGATCTTGCCGTCGAACTCGCCGATCTTGCGCACACTCCGCCAGAAGAAGTCGACCCAATACTCGCGCCCCTTCACTACGAAACGCACCTGGAGTTCAGGAATCTCGAAGCCAAGTTCTTGCATGCGTACGCGGCTGAGCGACTCGCCCGGGTTAGCCGAAAGCGGATTTGCGAATTCGATGACGCGGCGAGCTTGAGCGCCGCCGTTTCGCGGGTGCACCCTCGCGAGCTCCTCGTAGAGGTCGTCCTTGGACAACGGCGGCGCGCCGACGGTTCCCCGACGACGCTGCTCGTTCGCGCGCTCCTGCTCAAGTCGCAATGCGTGGTCCGTCATGGTGACGCCGACGAGAAAAGTCGAGCTGGCTGCCACGTCGATGAGGGTGCGCGCGAGGGTGGTGACGGTGCATCCGTTTACGATTACTGTTTCGGGTTCGAGCACGCTCCGATGACTCGTGGTGAATCGCGTGCTGCTGCCGCCGGCGGTGTCGTTGTTGATCGCATGAACGCCCTGCGGCCAGGGTCCGATGATGGGCAGGCCGTGGAGCGCCGCCGCAGACTGATGCGATAGGAGAAGCGGTTGCTCGGCGGCGATAACGGTGGCACGAACGAACAATCTATATTTGCCGTCGCTGTCGGACCCGCGCCACGTGGCACCGAGTGCGTAGATTCCACGACGGATGCGCACGAGCTCACCATTCGCAACCAGTGCGCGCACGGCATGGGTGGTGAGGCCCGACGCGCGCAGTGATTCGGCGAGAATAAGGCCCTCGTTGCGGGCATTTGGGGCATCCAGACTCTCAAACATGGCCCAATTGTGACCACACCCGGGTCGTGCGCGATGCGCAGTCGACTGATCTGTGGACATTGTTCGGCGACTTCCGCTGGGGAGGGATCGCTGCGGACGGAGGGTGTCCGTGGCGGCAGGGGCGTTAGGGGCGGCGGAAGCACACAGCCGGGCCCACCTTACGGAACTGGGCCCACGATCCATCATGGGCCCAGTTCCCGGGCCCGGGCCCGGTCGAAAAAGGAGACGAGTGCACGGGCGTAAGGACACGACAAGCCCGGAGCGCCGGCGCACGGGCGTAAGGACACGACAAGCCCGGAGCGCCGGCGCACGGACACGACAACGCCGGAGCCCAGCCGCAGCGCCACATCATACAGCCGGGCCCACCTTACAGAACCGGGCCCATGATCCATCACGGGCCCGGTTCTCGGGCCCGGGCCCGCTCGAAAAAGAGACGGCGGCAGGGGCGCGCGGGCCGCCGCGCGGGGACTACTGCTTGGCGGCCTTCGCGGCCTTGATCTGTGCGCGCAGGCGGGAGACCTCGTACAGAGTGACGCCGGCGGCGATTCCGGCGTTGAGCGACTCGGTCGAGGCGCTGATCGGAATCGACACGATCGCGTCGCAGGTCTCGGTGACGAGGCGGGACAAGCCCTTACCCTCGCTGCCGACGACGATCACGATCGGGCGCTCGGCGAAACCGGTGCCGAGGTCCGGCAGCGACACATCGCCGTCGCCCGCCAGACCGAGCACGAACACGCCCTGCGCCTTGAGGGCCTTGAGCGTCTGGGTCAGGTTGCTCGCCATCGCGACGGGCGTTCGGGCGGCGGCGCCGGCGCTGGTCTTCCAGGCTGAGGCGGTGACGCCGACCGAGCGACGCTGCGGAACGATGATGCCGTGGCCGCCGAACGCAGCGGTCGAACGGATGATCGCACCCAGGTTGCGCGGGTCGGTAATGCCGTCGAGGGCCACGAACAACGGCTTGTGGCCGCGGCTGATGGTCAGTTCGAGCAACTCCATCGGGTGCGCGTACTCGTAGGCCGGAACCTTGAGCGCGAGGCCCTGGTGCACGGCATCGCGACCGGCGAGACGGTCAAGCTCGGGGCGCATGACCTCAAGAATGGGGATGTTGCGGCTCGTCGCCATGAGCAGCACCTCTTTAACGCGCTCATCCATTTCGATGCGTGCCGCGATGTACAGGGTCAGCGCCGGAATCTTCGCGCGCAGCGCCTCGAGCACCGAGTTACGGCCGGTGACAATCTCGTGCTCGTCGATCTGCTGGGCACGACGGGTCGAAGAGCCGCCGCCGCCGGTGTTGCCGGTGCCGCGCTGCGGGCCGCCCTGCGATGCGCCGCGGGCACCGCCGCGAGCAGCGGGGCCGCCGCGCGAGCC